>JBKJIL010000320.1:0-15832 GCA_046598435.1 Acidimicrobiales bacterium | reverse complement strand
GGGCGCGTCCGGCGTGTGGGGCGGGGCCGGTACGAGCTGGGCCGCGTCCCACGGGGGACCGCGCACCGCATCCGACGGCGGGTCGAGGCGATCCGAGCCGGCGAGCCCGCCTCGCCGTGGGGGTTCGGATGAGTTGTCGCTACAACGCGGGCAATTTCACGCAGCCGGGACACCCCACGAACCGATGTGCTGCGCCTGGTGGATGACCCATTCCTGCCAATCGGTGACACTCGGGGGCACAGCGGGCAGCATCTGCCCCGTGGCAGACGGACCCGGCCGGCTCATCCTCCTGTGCGGGCTGGCCGGCGCCGGAAAGACCACCGTGGCGAAGCAGCTCGAGGCGCACGGTGCAGTGCGGATGTGTCCCGACGAGTGGCTCGTCGCCCTTGGCTTCGACATCTACGACAAGGACGCTCGGGTCGCGGTCGAGGGCCTCCAGTGGGATCTGGCCCAGACGCCGAGGAGCTCGCGCTGTACGACTGACCGATTGCTCGGGCATGTGTGCCCCAGCCCTGCTGGAGTGACGCGGGTCAGCACGCGCGGCCTAGGGTCCGCGAGATGCGCATCGACCAGCTGTTGCTCACGGTCCACGTCCTGGCCACGGCCACCTGGATCGGTGCCGCGGTGGCACTGCAGGTGATCGCCAAGCGGATGGGGCCCTCAACGGACGCTGCTGTCATCGACCAGTTCGCCCGCGATGCGGAGGCGGTCGGCAAGTATCTGTTCGGGCCTGCGGCCGTGGTCTTGCTGGCCACAGGCGCTGCGCTCGTGGTCCGTCAAGACACCTCGTGGGGCGAGCTCTGGATCGTGCTCGGCCTCGGAGGGATGATCGCCGCCGGCGCGGTCGGCGGTGCGTTTCTCATCCCCGAGGGGCGACGCATCGCGGCGCTGGCGGATCAACCTGGCCACGATCCAGCCGAAGTCCAGGCGCGCGCCCGACGCCGCTTCCTCATCGCACGTGTCGACCTCCTCGTCCTCGTCCTCGCCGTCGCCGACATGGTCTTCAAACCGGGCAGCTGAGCAGGCGGCTGACGGGCAACAGCGTCCTGATCTGCCGATAGGACGATGCCCATGGACGGCGAGACGACGGCGCCCCGGGCGCGCTGCGCCACGCAGGAGCCCGCTGGGGTGTGACATCGTGCGGGTCTCACCCGCCGAAGCCAGAGGGAGTGGTCGATGCAGGACGTCCGAGCAGTGGTGGCCCGCGCCGCGAAGGCGCCCGTCGAGGTCGTCACCATCACGGTGCCGGATCCCGGCCCCGGCGAAGCTCTCGTGGCGGTGCAGGCCTGCGGGGTGTGCCACACCGACCTCCACTACCGAGAGGGCGGCGTCAACGACGAGTTCCCGTTCCTCCTCGGCCACGAGGCCGCGGGCGTGGTGGAGGCCGTGGGCGATGGTGTCACCGACGTCGCCCCGGGCGACTTCGTGATCCTCAACTGGCGCGCCGTGTGCGGCGAGTGCCGGTCGTGTCGGCGCGGCCGACCTTGGTACTGCTTCAGCACTCGCAACGCCACGCAGAAGATGACCCTCGACGGGCAGGCGCTGTCACCGGCCCTGGGCATCGGCGCCTTCGCCGAGAAGACTCTGGTGGCCTCGGGGCAGTGCACGAAGGTGTCCTCCGCCGTGAAGCCCGAGGTGGCCGGACTGCTCGGCTGCGGGGTGATGGCCGGCCTCGGCGCAGCCATGTTCACCGGCGAGGTCGGACCGGGCGACTCGGTGGCCGTCTTCGGCTGCGGGGGCGTGGGGGACGCGGCCATCGCGGGGGCTCGCCTGGCCGGCGCCGCCATGATCATCGCCGTCGACCTCGATGCTCGGAAGCTCGAGCTGGCCAAGCAGTTCGGCGCCACCCACACCGTCGACGCGTCGGCCGGGGATCCGGTGGTGGCCATCCAGGCCCTCACCGACGGCAACGGCGCCGACGTGTGCATCGAGGCCGTGGGCCATCCCAAGGTCTTCGAGCAGGCGTTCTACGCGCGCGATCTCGCCGGTACGGTCGTGCAGGTTGGCGTGCCCAGCCCCGAGATGCGCATCGACCTGCCGATGATCGACTTCTTCGGCCGCGGTGGGCGTCTCAAGCCGAGCTGGTACGGCGACTGCCTGCCGTCGCGCGACTTCCCCGTGCTCATCGATCTCCACCTCCAGGGCCGGCTCCCGCTCGAGCGCTTCGTGTCCGAGACGATCGGGCTCGACGGCGTGGAGGAGGCGTTCCACAAGATGGAGCGCGGCGAGGTGCTGCGCTCGGTGGTGGTGCTCTGATGGGCATCGAGCGCGTCGTCACCTCCGGCACCTTCAGCCTCGACGGTGGCGACTTCGAAGTGGACAACAACGTGTGGCTCGTCGGCGACGAGACCGAAGTGCTCGTGATCGACGCCGCCCACGACCACGAGCCGATCCTGGCCGCCATCCACGGCCGTGAGGTGGTGGCCATCGTCGCCACCCACGGCCACAACGACCACATCAACGCCGGTGCCGCCCTGGCCGACGCCACGGGCGCCCCGGTCCTGCTCCACCCCGACGACGCCGAGCTGTGGGGGCACGTCTACCCCGACCGGCCCTGGGATCGTGACCTCGGCGACGGCGACGTGCTGGTGGCGGGCGGCCACGAGCTCGAGGTGCGCCACACGCCCGGGCACACCCCCGGTGGTGTCTGCCTGTACGACCAGGCCGCCGGCGTGGTGTTCAGCGCCGACACCCTGTTCAAGGGCGGCCCGGGCGCCACCGGCCGCAGCTTCTCGAGCTTCCCCACGATCATCGAGAGCATCCGCAGCCGGCTGCTCACGCTCCCGCCCGCCACGATCGTCCACACCGGCCACGGCGACGACACCCGCATCGGCGACGAGGCCCCGCACCTCGAGGAGTGGATCGCCCGGGGCGGCTGACCAAGGTGGGCCTCGCGCCGGTCACTGACTCGTGTCGTTCGACGCCGCACGTCCGGTCGCAATGCCCGGATCGAGCGAGGCAATAGGTTCCGTTCCGGCCTGCCTGAGGTCATAGGTTCCGCATGCGGAACCTATGACCTCGAGAGCAACCGGTCGGAACCTATTGCCTCGCGGTTGGCAGCGCGAAGCGTTGGAAGAAGGCCCAGATGTGGGCGTTGGCGTCGATGCTCATGTCGGTAGGGCCCACGAACTGCGCCACGGCCTGGCTGAACTCGCTGCCCGGCCATGAGTGACCTCCGCCGACGAGGATCACGAATCGCACGTCGGCGCCGTCTGGGCACTCCCAGCTCCGTTCGATGGCGGTCGGCGACAAGTTGGTGTCCGTAGCGATCGCATCGCAGCCGTTGGCCTCTGCCCAGGCCGCCGCCGAGGCGGGGTAGCCCGGTCCCTCGAGATCGGGTTCGGGGGGCGGGGCGGGCTGATCTGCGTCGCCTCCGCCGCCGAGGACGGCACCCAACCGGTCTCCCACACCCCCGTTGAACAGCAGGATGGCATCGGCCGTGCCGTGGAAGGCGAGGACCGGAACGGATCGGGACGGGGCACATCGGGGCGGACGGAACAACCCGGCCACCGGAGCCACCGCGGCCACGCGATCAGCCATCGCGCAGGCGATGGACGACGACAGGAGGGCACCGTTCGAGAGGCCCGTCGCGTAGACGCGGGCGGTGTCCACGCACAGGTCCGCCTCGAGCTGGTCGAGGAGCTGGTCGAGGAACACCAGGTCGGGGTTGGCCGCGCGGTCGGGGCTGACGTCCCACCGCACCGGGGACCCTGTCCCGTGGGGGAGCACCGCGATGAAGCCGTGCTGCTCGGCGAAGTCGGCCATCCCGCTGAATTGCGTGTGGACCTCGGCGCCCTCGCTCAGGCCGTGGAGGTCGAGGACGATCGGAAGTGGCGTGGTGCGGTCGTCCACCCTCGGCGTGGTGAGCAGGTACCACCGGTCGGAGCCCGGCAGCGTGCGGCGCTCGCTGTGCACCGCCGCCCCCGCCGTCGTGTCGCAGCCCGCCGACGCAACCGCCGGTGCCGTGGCCACCTCGCCGTCATCGGCCGCCGTCGTGGTCGCTGGGATCGTGGCCGATGGGGCAAGCGTCGAGGTCGGGACGGCACCATCGTCGTCCGCGGCCGCGCAGGCGCCGACGAGCGTGAGCGCGGCCAGTGCGACGACGAGGGAACGGGGGAGCGGCGCCAGGCGCCTCACGGTAGACGCCGGTCGTGCGCGACCGGGCTCGCGCAGCACCGGCGGGTGCCGCCGGGTGCAACCTCGAACAGCGAGGTCTGCAGCCCGCCGGTGACGACTCGATGGGTGCGCTCGGCGAGGTCGAGGGGTTCCCGTGGCGTCCTGCGGGTGCTCACATCGGACAGAACGGGATGTGCGCGACACGACCCCGTCGCTTCACACCCGGGCAACCACCAGGCAACGGCATCCCGCTTGTGTGGGGCGCATGGCAAAAGGATTCCGACAGGCAGGCCACACCCCGAGCCTCGCCGCTGCGCTCATCCACTTCGACGTGTCGTTCCTGTGCTGGGTGCTCGTGGGCGCTCTCGGGGCGTACATCGCGTCCGACCTGGGCCTGAGCCCCACGCAGAAGGGGTTGATGGTGGCCGTGCCACCGCTCGGCGGGGCCGGGTTCCGTCTCCTCCTCGGACCGCTCAGCGACCGGGTCGGCATCAAGCGCCTCGGCTTGGTCACCATGGCCCTGACGCTCGTGCCGTTGGCCTGGGGGGCCCTCGCCGCCACCAGCTACGGCCAGGTGCTGGTCGTGGGGCTCCTGCTCGGCGTGGCCGGGGCCAGCTTCGCCGTCGCTCTGCCGCTGGCCAGCCGCTGGTACCCGCCCGAGCACCAGGGCCTGGCCCTCGGCATCGCCGGTGCCGGCAACTCCGGAACGGTGATCGCCGCACTGGCCGCTCCCCGCCTGGCCGAGCACGTCGGCTGGCACGGCACCTTCGCCCTGGCCATGGTGCCCGTGACGCTGGCCTGGGTGGCCTTCGCCGTGCTGGCCAAGGAGCCGCCTCGGGCCGTCTCGAGCGCCCCCAGTGGGGGCGCCCTGTCCCTGCTCCGCGACGTCGACCCCCGCTGGCTGTGCGGGTTCTACCTCGTGAGCTTCGGGGCCTTCGTGGGTCTGTCGGGCTACCTGCCCATCTTCTTCGTCGACCGCTTCGGCGTGAGCAAGGTGACCGCCGGCGGGTTCGCGGCGCTGTGCGCGGTGGCCGGTTCGCTGCTGCGACCCGTGGGCGGGGCGCTGTCGGACCGCCTCGGCGGCACCCGGGTGCTGTCCGTGGTCCTCGTCGTCGCCGGGTGCGTGGCCGCCATCCTGGCCACCCTCCCCGCCCTCGGGGTGACGGTGGCGCTCCTCTTCTGCCTGCTCGGTGTGCTCGGCATGGGCAACGGCGCCGTCTTCCAGCTGGTCGGCCTGCGGGTGCCCGAGCAAGTCGGCGCCATGACCGGCCTCGTCGGCGCCGCCGGCGGCCTCGGGGGGTTCCTCCTCCCCTTCGGGTTCGGGTGGCTGGCCTCCACGACCGGGAGCTTCAGCGCCGGCTTCGCGGCGCTGGCGGCGGTGGCCGGCCTGGCCGCCCTGGCCGTGGCCAACCGCGACCGGGTGTGGGCGCCGCGGCCCCAACCGGTCGTGATCGAGGTGGCGGCCTGATGCGGCCCACCATCGTCGTCGTCGGCCACGGGATGGTCGGGCACCGCTTCCTCGAGGAGGCTGTGGCCCGCGGTCTGCACGAGAGCCATCGGATCGTCGTGCTCGCCGAGGAGCCTCGCGCCGCCTACGACCGGGTGCACCTGAGCTCGTTCTTCGACGGCGCCAGCGCCGAGGACCTCACCCTCGCCCCCGCCGACTGGTTCGTCGAGCACGGGATCGAGCTGGCGCTCGGTGAGCCCGCCGTCGAGCTGCTCGTCTCGGACCGGACCGTGGTCACGGCGACCGGGCGTCGCGTGCCCTTCGCGGTCTGCGTGCTGGCCTGCGGGTCGTCGGCCTTCGTGCCGCCGATCGACGGTCACGACGCAGCCGGCTGCTTCGTGTACCGAACCCTCGACGACCTCGAGGCCATCCGCGCCTGGACGACCGGTGCGACGGCCGGTGTCGTGGTCGGCGGCGGTCTGCTCGGCCTCGAGGCCGCCAACGCCGTGCGCCTGCTGGGTCTGCACACCACCGTCGTGGAGATGGCGCCCCGCCTGATGGCTGTGCAGCTCGACGACGGTGGTGGCGCCGCGCTGCGGGGGCACGTCGAGGCACTGGGCATCGACGTGCGCACCGGCGTGGCCGTCGGTGGCGTGGCCGCCACACCCGACGGACGCGTGGCCGGCCTGCGCCTCGGCCGGGACGGGTCCGAGGAGGTCCTGGCCGCCGAGCTCGTCGTGTTCGCAGCGGGCATCCGGCCGCGCGACCAGCTGGCCCGAGCCGCAGGGCTCGAGGTGGGAGCCCGCGGCGGCGTGGTGGTGGACGACACGTGCGCCACCGCCGTGCCCGGCGTGTACGCCATCGGCGAGGTGGCCTGTCACAGCGGTCGCGTCTACGGGCTGGTGGCGCCGGGCCAGGTGATGGCGGAGGTCGTCGCCGATCAGATCGCCGGGGGAACCGGCGCCTTCGTCGGCTCCGACCTCTCGACCCGCCTCAAGCTCCTCGGGGTGGAGGTGGCCAGCGTCGGCGACCCGCACGCCGACGGCCACTCGGTCGTCGTCAGCGACCCGGTGGCGGGCACGTGGAAGCGCGCCGTGCTCGACGACGAGCAGCGCCTCCTGGGCGCGGTGCTGGTGGGGGACGGTGCGCCCTTCGGACCTCTCGTGTCGGCCCTGCGCACGGGCGCGCCGGTGGCCGACGCGCTGGCCCTCCTGAGCCCCGCCCCCCGAGGGGCCGCCGCCGGCCCGATGGCCGACGAGGCCAGCGTGTGCTCGTGCCACAACGTGTGCGCCGGCACGATCCGAGCGGCCGTCGACGCCGGCACCGAGGAGGTGCCAGCCCTCAAGGCCTGCACCAAGGCCGGCACCGGCTGTGGGTCGTGCGTCCCCATCGTGCAAGAGCTGCTCGACGAGCGGCTCACCGCCTCCGGGCGGGCGGTCGTGCGCCACCTGTGCAGCCACTTCGCCATGAGTCGCGCCGAGCTGTTCGACGTCGTGCGCATCACGGGCATCCGCAGCTTCGCCACGCTGGTCGAGCGCCACGGCACCGGACAGGGCTGCGAGATCTGCAAGCCGACGGTGGCCTCCATGTTCGCCTCGCTGGTGTCGGGGTACATCCTCGACGGCGAGCAGGCCAGCCTGCAGGACACCAACGACCACTTCCTCGCCAACCTGCAGCGCGACGGCACCTACTCGGTCGTGCCCCGAGTGCCGGGCGGCGAGATCACCCCCGAGAAGCTCATCGTGATCGGAGAGGTGGCCCGAGACTTCGACCTCTACACGAAGATCACCGGCGGCCAGCGCATCGACCTGCTGGGTGCCCGGGTGGACGACCTCCCCGCCATCTGGGGCCGCCTCGTGGCCGCCGGCTTCGAGTCGGGCCACGCCTACGGCAAGGCCGTGCGCACCGTGAAGAGCTGCGTGGGATCCGTGTGGTGCCGCTACGGCGTGCAGGACGCGGTGCAGCTCGCCATCGATCTCGAGCTGCGCTACCGGGGCCTGCGGGCGCCGCACAAGATCAAGCTGGCTGTGTCGGGCTGCGCGCGCGAGTGCGCCGAAGCGCAGAGCAAGGACGTGGGGATCATCGCCACGGAACGGGGCTGGAACCTCTACGTCGGAGGCAACGGCGGCGCCCGTCCGGCCCACGCCCAGCTGCTGGCCGAGGACCTCGACACCGAGACCCTGGTGCGCAGCATCGACCGCTACCTCATGTGGTACGTCCGCACCGCCGACCGTCTGGAGCGCACCGCCACCTGGCAGCGCAAGCTCCCCGGCGGGCTCGACCAGGTGCGCCGGGTCGTGATGGACGACGCTCTCGGCATCGCGGCGGACCTCGAGGCCGACATGGCCCGCCACGTGGAGGCCTACGAGTGCGAGTGGGCCGCCACCCTCGACGACCCGGACCGCCTGGCTCGGTTCCGGTCCCTCGTCAACGAGCCTGCCGGGGCTCCGCTCCCGACGCGGGTCGAGATCCGCGGTCAGCGGGTGCCGGCGTGACACTCACCCCCGTCGCTTCCACCAGCGCGCCGCCGCCGGGCCATGCCCCCGAAGCGTTCCCCGCCGGCGAGCCGGGCTGGACGGTCCTGTGCCGGGCCGACCAGCTGATCCCCGGACGCGGCGTCGCCGCCCGCCTCGATGCCGCCCAGGTGGCGGTCTTCGTGCTCGGTGACGGCGAGCTGTGCGCCATCGACGACATCGACCCCTTCTCGGGCGTGGGCGTGCTCAGCCGAGGCCTGGTGGGCGACGTCGGCGGTGAGCCGACGGTGGCGTCGCCGCTGCTCAAGCAGCGCTTCGAGCTGCGCACCGGTCGCTGCCTCGACGACGCCGCCGTGCAGCTGCGCACGTGGGATGCACGAGTGCGGGACGGCCACATCGAGGTGGCCGGCCCGTGACCGCCGTCCCCGTAGAGCTCCGTCGGCGAGACGAGCCGGTGCGCCCTGCGTCGTTCCCCGGGCACATGCCCGAGCTGCTCCCCCTCGACGCCGGCGAGCACTACCGCTTCGGCTTCTCCATGAGCGCCTGCATCGGCTGCCACTCCTGCGAGGTGGCCTGCGCCGAGCAGAACGGCCTGCCCGACGGAACCGTGTGGCGCCGAGTCGGCGAGGTGGAGGGCGGCACCTTCCCCGATGTGCGGCGACTGCAGCTGTCGATGTCGTGCAACCACTGCCTCGACGCCGCCTGTCTCACCGGCTGCCCTACCAACGCCTACGAGAAGCTCGACAACGGCGTCGTCGCCCACCACGCCGACGAGTGCATCGGGTGTCAGTACTGCACCTGGAACTGCCCGTACTCCGTGCCCGTGTTCCAGCCCGACCGACGCATCGTCACGAAGTGCGACATGTGCCTGCCCCGTCTCGGCGAGGGCCTCCTGCCCGCCTGCGCTGGGGCCTGCCCCACCCACGCCATCACCGTCGAACCGGTGAACGTGGCCGAGTGGCGCGCCGACCATGCGGCGGCGGACATGCCCCACCTGCCGTCGTCGGCGCTCACGATCTCGACGACGCGCATCGAGCTGCCCGACGACGTGCCGGCTGCCACCGTGGCAGCCAGCGACTGGAACCTCCGCGCCGAGCACGCCCACTGGCCCCTCGTGTGGCTCACCGTCCTCACCCAGGTGGCCGCCGGGGTGAGCGCCACCGTCGGCGACAGCAGCGACCGGGCGGTGGCCGCCGGCTTCGCGGCGGCCGCGCTGGTCGGCTCGCTCGCCCACCTCGGCCGTCCTGGCCTGGCCTGGAAGGCGCTGCGCAACCTGCGCCGGTCGTGGCTGAGCCGGGAGGTGGCCCTCTTCGGCCTCTACGCCCCGATGGCTCTGGCTGCCGTCGTGCTGCCGATCCTCGCGCCGGTCGCGGCCCTGCTCGGGATGGCCGGCGTGTACGCCTCGGCTCGGCTCTACATCGTTCCCGGTCGGCCGGGCTGGAACACCCCGCTCACGGTCGTGGTCTTCGCGGCCACCGGTCTCGCCGTCGGGCCGCTCGTCACCGGGCACGAGCCGCTGGGCGCCATCGGCACCGTCGTGGCCCTCGTCGCGCTGGCCGCCAACATCGTGCGGCTCTGGGGCGACCCGGAGGTCTCACGCGGTGGGACGGCCCGGCTCTACGCCCACCGGCTCCGTGCCTGGACGGTGCTGCGCACGCTGCTCTCGCTGGCCGGTCTGGGGGCCCTGGCGGTCGGCGGTGTCGCCGTGGCAGCCGCCCTGCTCCTCGCCGGTGAGGTGGTGGGGCGCTGGCTCTTCTACGTCACCGTCGTGCCCGCCAACATGCCTGGGTCGTTCTGGCGCCACACGGCCGGGAGCCACCGATGAAGGTCGTCGATGCGGGCCGCCGGCTCCTCGGCCTCGACCACGGCGGCGAGCGGTACCAGTACGTGGATGACCCGGTGCGTGGCCCGGTGCACGAGTCGCGGCGGGCCGACCGCTGGGTGAAGACCACCTGCGGCTACTGCTCGGTCGGGTGCGGGATGCTCCTCGGTGTGCGCGACGAGCGCGTGGTCACCGTGCTGGGCGACCCCGACCACCCGGTGAACCGCGGCCGGCTCTGCCCCAAGGGCCTCTCGGAGCACCACACCATCACGGCCCCCGGCCGGCTCACGAGTCCACTGATCGCTGGCGCGCCCGCCACGTGGGACGCCGCCCTCGACGTGGTGGTCGGGCGGTTCCAGGCCCTGCTCGCCGAGCACGGGCCCGAGTCGGTGGCCATCATCTCGACCGGCCAGCTCGTGACGGAGGAGTTCTACGCCCTCGGGAAGCTGGCTCGGCTCGGCATGGGCCTGGCCCACGTCGATGGCAACACCACGCTCTGCATGGCGAGCGCTGTCGCCGGCTACAAGCTGAGCTTCGGCACCGACGGTCCTCCCGGCTGCTACGAGGACCTCACCGAGGCCGACGTCGTCGTGCTCTGGGGTGCCAACATCGCTGACAACCACCCGCTCCTCGTGCCGCGCCTGCTCGCCAACGACGAGCAGCACGTCATCGTCGTCGACCCTCGTGTCACCAAGACGGCCCAGCTGGCCGACGTCCACGTGCCCGTGGCACCCCGCACCGACGTCACCCTGCTCAACGCCATCCTGCGCGTCCTGCTCGACGAGGACCTGCTCGACCTGGTCGCGGCCCGCCCACTCGTCACCGGCCTCGACGAGCTCCTCGCCCACCTCCGGGCCCTCGACCTTCATGCCGCGTCGATGGAGTGCGGGATCTCCCTCGCCGGCATCCGGTCGATGGCGTTGGCCATCGGCCAGGCCGAGAGGTGCGTGGTGGCCTGGTCGATGGGCGTCAACCACTCCGCGCAGGGCACGGAGACGGTGACGCTGCTCAACACGCTCTGCGTGCTCACCGGCAACATCGGTCGGCCCGGGGCGGCGCCGTTCTCGATCACCGGCCAGTGCAACGCCATGGGCACCCGCGAGTCGGGGTTCACGGCGTCCATGCCGGGCTACCGCAGCTACGACGACCCGGGGCACCGGCGGGAGCTGGCCGGCCTCTGGGGGGTCGACGAAGACCGTCTGCCGGCCGAGCGAGGGCGCGCCTACCCCGACATCATCAACGCGGTGATGAACCAGAAGATCAAAGGCCTCTGGATCATCGGCACCAACCCCGTGGTGTCGTTCCCCAACCGCGAGGTGCTCGAGATCGCCCTCGGCCGCCTCGACCTGCTGGTGGTGCAAGACGGCTTCGAGACGCCCACGACCGCCCTCGCCGACGTGGTGCTGCCGGCCGCCATCTGGGGTGAGAAGGACGGCACCTACACCAACAGCGAGCGACGTGTCTCCCGGGTGCGAGCGGCCGTGGCGCCGCCGGGCGAGGCCCGGGCCGACTTCGACGTCTTCCTCGCCGTCGCCGAGCGCTGGGGCTGCCGCGAGGAGCTGTTCAGCGGCTGGACCAGCCCGCGCGATGCGTTCGAGGAGTGGCGCCGCATCTCGGCAGGACGGCCCTGCGACTACTCGGGCATCTCCTACGAGCGCATCGACGTGGCCGGCGGCGTGCAGTGGCCCTGCCCGGCCGACGACCCCGACGTGGCGATCGGCGGCACGCCCCGCCTGTACACCGACCTGCGCTTCAACCGGCCCGACGGTCGCGCCGCGCTGCGCACCGTCGTGCGCCAGCCGCTGCGCAACCCGCCCGGCGGTCAGTACCCCTTGCTGCTCAACACCGGGCGCACGGTCGAGCACTGGCACACCCGCACCAAGACGGGTCGGGTGCCGATCCTCGAGGCCCTGGCCCCGGAGGCATGGCTGGAGATCCACCCCGCCGACGCGGCCGAGCTCGGCGTGCACTCCGGCGATCTGGTGCGGGTCACGTCCTCACGGGGGTCGGTGGACCGCTTGCGGGCCCGCGTCACGGCGATCGTGCGTCCCGGCGAGGTGTTCGTCCCCTTCCACTGGGAGGAGCGCTGCGCCAACCGGCTCACGACCGACGAGTGCGATCCCATCAGCCGGGAGCCCAACTACAAGCAGTGCGCCGTGCGGGTGGAAGCCGCGCACTGAGGGATCACGGGCCGGAAACGCCGGTGAAACAGACCCCTGGTTCGATGATCAGGGTGTTGGATGGCTTCACCGTGGGGATCACCGCGGATCGTCGGGCCGACGAGCAGGGCTCGTTGTTCGAGCGGCGCGGGGCGAGCGTCCTGTACGGGCCGTCCATACGCACCTTGCCGCTGTGCGACGACGAGGGCCTGCGCGGCATCACCGAGGGCCTGATCGACGACCCGCCGCAGGTGCTGGTGGCCAACACCGGTCTCGGCATCCGCTCGTGGTTCGGTGCGGCCGAGAGCTGGGGTCTCGGGGAGGCGCTCCTCGGGGCCCTCGCCGATGCCCGCATCTACGCCCGAGGCCCGAAGGCGTCGGGCGCCGTCCACTCCCTCGGCCTCGAGGTGCGGGCCCGGGCGGGCAGCGAACGGCTGCGTGAGTGCGTGGAGCAGGTCCTGGCCGACCTCGCCCCCGGCGAGCGCGTGGTGGTGCAGCGCGACGGCGGGCCGACTCCGCCGGAGGTGGCGCCACTTCGGGCCGCGGGTGCCGTCGTGATCGAGGTGCCGATCTACCGCTGGCAGCGCAGCGACGACCCTCGCCTGGCGGTGCGACTGGCCGATGGCGTGCTGACCGGGCGCGTGCACGCGGTGACCTTCACGGCCGGCCCCGCCATCACGACCTGGTTCGAGCTGGCGGAAGCGGCCGGCCTGGCCGACGACCTTCGGCACGTGCTCTCGTCGGGGACTGTCGTGGTGGGCTGCGTCGGGGCCGTGTGCGCTGAGGCCGCGGTGGCGGCGGGCATCGGCGACGGTGATCTCGTCGTGCCCCGAACGTCGCGCCTCGGGCCGCTCGTGCGGGCCGTCTCGGAGCGGCTCGTCGACCGGGCTCGGCACGTCGGTGGACTGGTCATCACCGGCAACGTGGTGCGCTCCGGTGAGCGACGCATGGAGCTCACCGACACGGAGGCCCGCATCCTCGCGGTGCTGGCGGCGCGACCGGGCACGGTCGTGGCCAAGGCCGATCTCCTGCGCGAGGTGTGGGGCGACGCAGCCACCGATCCGCATCTCGTCGAGGTGGCCGTGGGCCGCCTGCGCCGCCGTCTGGGCGCCGATGGTGCCGCCATCGCGGCGGTGCCCCGACGGGGCTACGTGCTGCGTTGACAGCGTCCTGAGCCCTGCTGGCCGGTTGGACCGGCCGAGGAGCCCCCTAGGGTGGTCGGGATGCTGACGCCGATCATCATCGACGACGTCCGTCCGCGCACCCCGGCCGGGTTCCCCGCCAAGGCGGTGGCGGGTGACGAGGTCACCGTGTCGGCCAGCCTGATCGCCGACGGCCACGACCTGCTGGCGGGGCGGGTGCGATGGCGCCCGTCGCGTGCCGAGACCTGGGCGAGCGCCCCGCTCACGCTGGTCGGCAACGACCGCTGGAGCGCCCAGATCTGCCCGACCGAGGTCGGCGAGCACGAGCTCGTCATCGAGGCCTGGACCGACCGGCTCTCGACGTGGCGACACGAGGTGGAGGTGAAGTCAGCCGCCGGTCAGGACATCGAGCTGGAGCTCGAGGAGGGGGCGCGGCTCCTCGAGGCGCTGGCAGCCAAGGTGGGCGAGCCCGACGGTGCCGCACTCACGGCGGCCGCGGACGCGATCCGGCGCACGAGCTGCTCGTTGAAGGTCCGCCTGGCCCCCGCTCTCGGTGACGAGGTGACGCGCCTCGTCGCCCGTGTCCCCGACACCCGCTTCTCGGCCTCGGCCCCGCAGCGGCTGTGGGTGGACCGGCCCGTGGCGGCCAAGGCCGCGTGGTACGAGCTCTTCCCGCGGTCGTTCGGTGGCCTGCGGGGCGCAGCCGAGCACCTGCCCTACGTCGCCGACCTCGGCTTCGACGTGGTCTACCTGCCGCCCATCCATCCCATCGGCACGACGTTCCGCAAGGGCCGGAACAACACGCTCACCCCGGCCCCCGACGACCCGGGCAGCCCCTGGGCCATCGGCTCCGCGGACGGCGGCCACGATGCCGTGCACCCGGAGCTGGGCACGCTGGCCGACGTCGATGCCTTCGTCGCCCGCGCCCAGGAGCTCGGCCTCGAAGTTGCCCTCGACTACGCCCTGCAGTGCAGCCCCGACCACCCGTGGGTGCATGCGCATCCGGAGTGGTTCCAGCAGCGCCCCGACGGGTCCATCCGCTATGCGGAGAACCCGCCCAAGAAGTACCAGGACATCCACCCCATCGAGTTCTGGCCCGCCGACGACCGCGACCGCGTGGCGCTCTGGACGGCGTGTCGCGATGTGCTCGAGCACTGGATCGGCCACGGCATCCGCACGTTCCGCGTCGACAACCCTCACACCAAGCCGCTGGCCTTCTGGGAGTGGGTGATCGGCGACGTGCACAGCCGCCATCCCGAGGTCATCTTCCTCGCCGAGGCGTTCACCAAGCCGGCCATGATGGCCAAGCTGGCCGAGGTCGGGTTCAGCCAGAGCTACACCTACTTCACCTGGCGGCACCAGGCGTGGGAGCTGCGCGAGTACGTCACCGAGCTCACCCAGGGACCGCTGGCCGACTACATGCGGCCGTCGTTCTGGCCCAACACGCCGGACATCCTCGACGACATCGTGCTCCGCAACGGCCCGCCCGCTGCCTTTGCCCTGCGGTTCGTGCTGGCCGCCACCCTGGTGCCGGTCTATGGGGTGTACTCCGGCTATGAGCTCTGCGAGAACGAGCCGGCCAGCCTCACCAACACCGAGTACCTGCACTCCGAGAAGTACGAGATCAAGTCACGCGACTACGACGATCCCGCCTCGCTGGGCCCCCTGATGCAGGCCGTCAACGAGCTGCGGCGCCGTCACCCTGACGTGTGGACGTTGCCGGACATCCGCTTCCACCACAGCGACAACCCACAGCTGCTCGTCTACTCGCGGGGCCACGCCAGCTCGGATCTGCTCCTCTGCGTCGTCAACCTCGATCCGTACGCGGCACAGGAGTCGATGGTGCGCCTCGACCTCGGTGCGCTCGGACTGCCGGCCGACCAGCCCTACCAGTGCCACGACGAGCTGGGCGGCGAGACGTACGTGTGGGGCGGGGCCGAGGCCTACGTGCGGCTCGACCCCGCTGTCGGCCAGGTCGCTCACCTCTTCCGCGTCACCGCGTGATGGTGTGCGACCCTGGTCGAGTGCCGCACCGCATCGATCCCGCCGACGCCCGCTGGTTCCAGCGGGCGGTGTTCTACGAGGTCCTCGTCCGCGGGTTCTTCGACTCCACCAACGACGGCACCGGCGACCTCAAGGGCCTCACCCAGAAGCTCGACTACCTCGAGTGGCTGGGCGTGGACTGCCTCTGGCTGCTGCCGTTCTACAGCTCGCCGCTGCGTGACGGCGGCTACGACATCGCGGACTTCTTCACGGTCTTGCCTGAGTACGGCGACATCGACGACGCCCGCGCCTTCATCGCGGCGGCCCACGACCGGGGCATGCGAGTGATCGCCGACATGGTGATGAACCACACCTCCGACCAGCACCCGTGGTTCCAGGAGAGCCGGCAGGACCGCACCAATCGCAAGGCGTACTGGTACGTGTGGGGAGACGACGACCAGCGCTGGAGCGAGGCGCGGGTGATCTTCGTCGACACCGAGCCCTCCAACTGGAGCTACGACCCTGTGCGGGGCCAGTACTTCTGGCACCGCTTCTTCCACCACCAGCCCGACCTGAACTTCGACAACCCGGCCGTCCACGAGGCGGTGCTGCGGGTGTGCGACTTCTGGATGCGGGCGGGCGTGGACGGCGTGCGGCTCGACGCGGTGCCGTACCTGTACGAGCGCGAG
>JBKJIL010000125.1:0-5179 GCA_046598435.1 Acidimicrobiales bacterium | reverse complement strand
AGGCCGTCGACGGCCTGGCACCGCTCGCCGCGGTCACCGCGGGCTGCGACGACGACGGTCGCTCACCGATCCTGCCCACCGGCGCGGGCGTGGCAGCGATCGTCAGCGCGGTCGCCGCCCTGGCGCTGGTCCGACGCTCGCGCCACCGGCGGGTGACGGCCGCCCCCTGAACCCGGGGTGTCAGCACACAGCACATCAGCGCGTCAGCAGGCCGACCGCCACCGACGCCAGCACCACAGCGCCGAGGAGTCGGCGGAAGCGACTGTCGCCCCGGGCGATCTCGAGCACCGCCCACCAGGTCAGGCTCACTGCGCCCACCACCGACACCACTGCGCCCGCGGTGCCCGTCGGCTGCAGCGCCATCCGCACGCCCGTCGCGACCAGGAAGACGGCCAGCGGCAGGTTGGGCACCTGCGCGATGACGAGCTTGCCGGTGGCTTCGTCGCGGAAGAGCCAGTCGATGGCCCGCTGGGCGCCGGATCGATGGTGGGGGGTGTCCAGGGGCATGGTCATCGTCGTGCAGTACCCGTTCCGCGTCTGTGCCAGCCGTGGCCGGTCCGGTCCCGAGGGGGGCCGAGTGGGGCCGACGGCCGACGGCTGCCTACGCTCGGGACGCCATGATCCCGCACCGGGGCCGTCCGCCCGCCCACGTCTACCGGCTGCGCCGAGCGGTGGCCGCCACGGTCGCCGTGATCGCCGTGTACGGCGTGCTGAACCTGGCCGGCCTGGCCGGCGGCGGTGGAGGCGACAGCTCGGCGGCGACCACCACGACGGCGTCCACGACCACCACCACGCCACCGCCCCCGGCCTGCACCGACGGCGAGGTGGTCAGCGCCGACAACCCGAACACCGGGTGGGCCACGATCCTCGTGGACAGCGAGCGGGCGCTGCCCGACTGGTACGCCCCGCCCGACCTCACCAACATCTCCGAGGCCGGGTTCCCCTTCACCGACGGCCTCGCCCTCCGGGACCTGGTGATGCCCGACCTGCGCGCCATGCGGGAGGCGGCCGCCGCCAACGGCACCCCGTTCAGCATCCTCGCCGCCTTCCGCGGCTACGCCCAGCAAGCCGACCTGTTCACCCGCCGGGTGGACGAGATGGGGGCGTCGGAAGCCGGCAGCCGGGTGGCTCGGCCCGGGCACTCCGAGCACCAGCTGGGCACCACCATCGACGTCACCACCGAGGGCGCCACCGACGTCGACCAGTCATGGGGCGCGTCGCCGCCCGGGCAGTGGATCGCCAGCCACGCCCACGAGTACGGCTTCCTGCTCAGCTACCCCGCCGATGCCGAGACTCGCACCTGCTACGACTTCGAGCCCTGGCACCTGCGCTACGTCGGCCGCGACCTGGCCGCGGCCGTGATCGGCTCCGGCCTCACGCTGCGCGAGCACCTCTACGCCACCTATCCCCCGGGCGAACCAGCCCCGACTGAGCCAGCACCCGCCGGGTGACGAACGGACACTGCGGCACCAACGGTACGATCGCAACCCCTTCTCTCCTTCCGCCGGTCGTCCGGAGGTCCCCTCGTGCCCGATGATCGTCGCCGTCGCCTGACGTTGCTCGGCGCGCTGACCGTCACCATCGTGGCCCTCACGGTGAGCTTCGTCCTCGACGGGCGCGTCGACGACGGCACTCGCCGCGGCGGTCGGGCCGGCGCCGACGGCACGTCATCGACCGCCACCACCGAGCCGCCCCCGAAGGGCGAGTTCTACCGCACCGCCTACGCCGGCTTCGCCGACCCGAAGGGGTTCCTGAAGCCGTACCCGAACGCCACTGTGGAGGGCCTGCTCACCTTCCGGGGCAACCCGTCACGCAGCTACTACGGCAAGGGGCCGGTGCCTCGCACGCTGCCCCAGGTGCTGCTCCGGTTCCCCGACGAGCCCATGTGCCGCTCGTCGGTGAACCTCGGCGAGACGAAGGTGTGGTGCGGGATGGGCTGGACGGGCCAGCCCCTGATCGCGGAGCGCGACGGCCGCCGCTGGGCCATCTTCGGGGGCTACGACGGCCACGTCCACTTCATGGACGCCCTCACCGGCGAGCGCATCCTCCCCGACGTCGTGACCGGCGACATCATCAAGGGCACTCCCACCCTCGACCCCGAGGGCTACCCGTTGGTGTACTCCGGGTCGCGCGACAACCTGCTGCGCATCATGGCCATCGACCGGGTGGGTCAGGCCGAGGTGCTGTGGACCCAGGACAGCGAGCAGTTCCAGCCCAACCTCTGGAACGACGACTGGGACTCCTCGCCGATCATCCTCGGCGACTACATGGTCGTGGGCAGCGAGAGCAGCCGCTTCTGGGTGGTGAAGCTCAACCGGTCGTACGACGCCGCCGGTCTGGTGCAGGTGCGCCCTGAGGTGGTGTTCACCACGCCGGTCTGGGACCAAGAGGTGCTGGCCGCCAACGGCGGCGACGAGCACGCGTCGGTGGAGAGCTCGGTGGCCGTCTACGAGGACACCGCCTACTTCGGGACCTCCGCGGGGCTCATCTGGGGCTACGACCTCAGCCCCCTGCGCACGGGCGGCGATCCGACGGCCGTCTTCCGCTTCTACACGGCCGGCGACAACGACCCCACCCCCGTCGTCGACGACGAGGGGATGCTCTACATCGCCGGCGAGTTCGACCGCGACCTCCCCCGGGCGCGCGAGGTGGGCCAGCTCACCAAGCTCGACCCGAGCAACGCCGCCAACCCGATCGTGTGGGCCTACACGGAGACCACCAACGTGGCGTCGGGCATCTACGGCACGCCGGCCATCGTGGGCGACACGGTGATCGTCACCAGCGACGGCGGCCGACTCATCGGCCTCAACCGAGCCACCGGTGCCGTGAGGTGGGACCTCAAGCTCCCCGGCCCGCTCTGGGCCAGCCCCGTCATCGTCGACGACGTCCTGCTCGTCGGCGACTGCAACGGGTTCTTCCACGCCTTCGACGTGTCGAACCCCGATGTGGCGCCGCCCGAGCTGTGGTCGATCGAGCTGGGCAGCTGCATCGAGGCCACCCCCGCCGTGTGGGACGGCCGCATCTACATCGGCACCCGCGGCGGCCACCTCTTCGTGCTCGGCTGATGCCGCCCTCGGTGCGGCCGCTGGCACGAGCGCCACCACCCGGCCGGCCAGCACCAGCAGCACCGCCTACGACGGCTGACCCCACCCCGCCTTCTGTGCACACGCCGCACTGCCCGGCGGTTCTGCGTGTGCACAGAACGACTGGGTAGGTTCATTCGGTGACCGACGACGAGACCCTGCGCGCCCCCCATGCCGCGCGGTTCGCCCCGCTGGCCGATGCTGAGCTGGCCGCCCGCTGGGCCAAGTTCCCGCACTGGGACCGCACCCTGTTCCCGAACGTGGTGGGCCTCGAGCTCGAGGAGGTGCGTACCGACTACGCCCGCATGCGGCTGCCCTTCCGGCCCGAGCTGGAGCAGCCCGCCGGCGTGGTGCACGGCGGCGCCCTCGCCACCCTCATCGACACGGTGGTGGTGCCGGCGGTGGGCCAGGCCTACGCGCTCGGGTGGGCCTACTTCACCATCGCCATGGACATCCGCTACATCAGCGCCGTGGCCGGAGAAGACGCCGTGGCGGAGGGCTGGATCGAGCAGCGCAGCCGCACGCTGGTGTTCTGCCGGGCCGAGGTGCGCACGGCCGGCGGCAAGCTGGCCGCGGACGGCACGCTCACCTACACGATCCGCCCGCCCCGTCAGCAGTAGCGCCGCCGCGCAACCTGCGACAGCCACACCGCCACCGCGCCCGGCGCTGTTGCAGATCCAGGTGCGAGCTAGCGGCGGCGGAAGCCGAGGTCGAGGCTGCGGACGGCCCCGACGAAGATGTTGGCCTCGATGTCCGGGGGGCTGAGCACCTCGAGGTCGGTGATGGTGGCCACGAGCTGCTCCATGAGCAACCGCAGCTCGAAGCGCGCGAGGGAGGCGCCGAGGCAGAAGTGGGTGCCGAACCCGAACGCGATCTGCGGGTTGGGGCTGCGGCGGATGTCGAAGGTGAACGGGTCGTCGAACACCGCCTCGTCGCGGTTGGCCGACGGGTACAGCAAGGCCATGCGGTCGCCCTCCTGCACCGGCAGGCCACCGACGGTGGTGTCGGCGGTGGCCACTCGGAACATGTTGTTGAGGGGGGTGACCCAGCGGATCATCTCCTCGATGGCCCCCGGGATGAGAGAGGGATCGGCGTGCATCGCCTCCCACTGGTCGGGGTGCTCGGCGAAGGCCACCAGCGAGCGGGCGATGACCGTGCGGGTGGTCTCGGCGCCGCCGGAGATCACGAGGCCGGTCTCGTTGACGAGCTTGGAGTCGTCCATGGGGCAGCCGTTGGCCTCGCCTTGCACCCAGGTGGTGACGAGGTCGTCGGCCGGGCACTCGCGCCGGGCCGCGGCGGTGGTCTGCAGCACGCCCACGAACTCGCCGATGGCGGCCAGGAACCCGTTGAGGGCGGCGGGGTCGTGGGGGACGCTGTCGTAGCGCATCAGTCGCTCCGACCAGCTCTTGATGTCGTGCCACGAGTCCTCGGGGAAGCCGAGCAGGTGGGCGGTGAGCTGCGCCGGCAGGGCGGCGGCCAGCGCATCGACCGCTTCCATGCGTCCGGTGTGGCCGGGCTCCACGTCGGCGATGATCGAGCCGAGGAGCCCGCCGATCATGCGGGCCAGGACGGGTTCGAGGTCGCGCACGGCCTTGGGCGTGAACCGCCGCGAGATCAGCCGACGCTGGGCCAGGTGCTGGGGATCGTCCTGGGCGATCATGTTGTCTTCGTCGGGGTTCTGCACCGATCGGTAGCTGCCCTGGCTCGAGAAGACGTCGTCGCGGTGCTCCACGTCGAGCACGTCGGCGTGGCGGGTGACGGCCACGAAGCCGCTGTGCTCGCAGCGATGGAGTGGATCGTTGACCCGCATCCAGGTGAACGCCTCGTGCATGCCGTCGAGGTCGCCGTAGAACTCGGGCGAGAGCAGGTCGATGGGCGGTCGGGTCATCGAGGCAGCCATGGGGCGACCCTACCGATCGGCGGATAACGAGCGTTACTCGAAGGTGGCCGAGCTCACCCGCACCGGGTGCAGGCGCTGGGCCGGTGCGCTGGACGCGAACGACGTCGCCGCCACGAAGCGGTCAAGCGCGGCGGTCACTGCGATGCCGCCGTCTACCCTCGCCTCGATGCGCTCCCCCCGCCGCGGCCTCGCCGCA
>JBKJIL010000112.1:0-11708 GCA_046598435.1 Acidimicrobiales bacterium | reverse complement strand
CTGGCCGTCTGGCAGGCCCGCACCCCGCAGGTCGACGCGGCCGTGACGCAGTGGCGCGCCGGGCAGGGGCCGACGCTCGAAGGGTGGGCCCGCTACTGCGCCCTGGCCGAGCAGCATGGCCCCCGGTGGTCGCACTGGCCCGCCTCGCTGCGGCACCCCGACAGCGGCGCTGTGACCGACGCCGTCGCCCCGCTGGCCGACGCGGTCGCGTTCCACGCATGGCTCCAGCTGCTGCTCGAGCAGCAGCTCGAGGCGGCCGCCCACGTCGGGGTGCAGCTGATCCAGGACCTCGCCATCGGCGTGGACCCCGACGGTGCCGACGCCTGGCTCCTCCAGGACCTCCTGGCTCTCGACGTGAGCGTGGGCGCACCACCGGACGACTTCGCCCCCGACGGCCAGCGATGGGGCCTGCCCCCCTTCGTGCCGTGGAAGCTGCGCGATGCCGGGTACCGACCCTTCGCGGAGCTGCTGCGGGCGTCGATGCGAGCGGGGGGCGGCCTGCGCGTCGACCACGTGATGGGCTTGGCCCGCCTGTTCTGGATCCCCGCGAGCGGTGAACCGGACGACGGCACCTACGTGCGGTTCGCGGGGCGCGAGATGCTCGAGGTGCTGGCCCTGGAGAGCGCTCGCGCCGGGGCGGTGGTCGTGGGCGAGGATCTCGGCACCGTCGAGCCCGGCTTCCGTGAGGTGCTCCGCGACATGGACGTGCTCTCGACGCGCCTGGTGTGGTTCGAGCACGCCCCACCGGCCGACTACCCGGACCGGGCGCTGGCCATGGTGACCACCCACGACCTCCCCACGATCGCGGGCGTGTGGTCCGGGGCCGACGAAGACGAGCTCGTGGCGCTGGGGCGACCGACCCCACCCCACGAGCGTCACGTGCTGCACGATCGCCTTGCCGCCGTCGCCGACCTCGCTCCGGCGGCGCCGGTGGCGACGGTGGTCGATGCCGTGCACCGCCGCCTCGCCGCCTCGCCGGCCGCGCTGGCCCTGGCCACCCTCGAGGACCTGTGCGAGGTCACGCGGCGCCCCAACGTGCCCGGTACCACCACCGAGCGGGAGAACTGGTCGCTGCCGCTGCCCCTCCTGATGGACGAGCTCGTCGTGGATCGCCAGGTCGAGCAGCACCTGATCTCGCTGAGGCGACCGGCGGACTAGTCCGATCGGGTCACGCGAAACGGCCCGATCGGGCCATGGTGCTGAGGCCGGATGTGACCGATACCTGTTTGGGACGAACCCACCCATTGGGTGCGGGCGAGCGGATCCCCCCGGACCAGGCGTTCGGCGGGGCGAAACGACGGTGCCGGCTCCCACCGGCAGCGGCCCGTGCCACCAGGAGCGAGCATGACCCCGAGCGCACCAGCAGCACCCGGCGAGGCCCGCCGCTCGCGCGGCGACGCTGGCACGGCGATCCTCGAGTTCACCCTCGTCGCCGTGCTGCTGCTCACCATCGTCTTCGGCATCATCAACTTCGGGCTCATCCTGTCGTTCAAGCAGGACGTGACGCGGGCTGCGGCCGAGGGCGCTCGAGCGGCGGCGGTGGCCCTCCCCTCTGCGGTCGAGGGTGCCAACGACCCTCGACGTCTGGCCGCCGTCAACGCGACCAACGAGGCCGTCACCGGGTTCCAGAAGACCTGCGGGACCGGTGGAATGACCTGCACGGTGCAGATCCACGACTGCGACTACACCGTCGCCGACCTCGACCTGAGCGCCACACCTGACTCCAACGGCTACAAGAGCAACACCACGCCGGACTGCGTCACCGTGAAGCTCACCTACGACTACAGGAACTATCCCCTGCTCGTCCCCGTGCCCTTGATCGCGGCCTTCCTGCCCGACGAGATCAAGGCCAAGTCCGTCGTGAGGCTCAACGAATGACGTTCCATGGCCGAGACCGCGGCGCCACCCTCCCCATCGTCGCCCTGCTGCTGCCGGTGCTCATCATCATGACGGCCTTCGCCGTCGACCTCGGCCGCCAGCGGTCGAGCCGGCGCACCATGCAGGCCCGGGCCGACGTCATCGCCCTCGACCTCGTGCGACTGGCCGACGGGCGCACCGAGGTGCAGATCGCGGCGGGCGACTCGCTGCACCCCTCGGCGGAGACGGCCCTCGTGGACGCGGCGGCCCGCAACGGCATCGCGCGGGCCCAGGTCACCGGCGTCGACTGGGGCACGATGGCGGGCAGCGTCTTCAACACGAGCTCGCTGCCGTTCCCCACCGCCGTCAAGGTCACCACGCGGGAGACCACCGCCTACTTCTTCCAGCCGGGCTCCGGCGACGTCGAGCGGTCGGCGGTGGCCACGCAGGCTCCCCTCGTCGACCTCACCGTGGGGGCCCTGGCCGCCGGCTTCCAGCCCAGCGTTCCCGACTCCGCGGCCCTCAACGCCCAGGTGAACGCCCTCAACGCCCGGCTGGCAGCATCCTTCGGCGCGACGGTGCCCAACCCCGGCACCGCCGGGTTCGATCTGGTGGGCTACCGCGGCCTGGCCGCCGCCGACGTCGACGTGCGCCGGGTGGCCGCCAACGCGGGGTTCGGGTCACCGAGCCAGCTGCTGGGCTCCACCATCACCGTCGGCCAGCTCTTCGATGCGACAGCGACGGCCCTCGATCAGCAAGCGGCCGAGGGCGATCCCAATGCGGCCGGTGCCGCAACCCAGCTACGGCGGTTCCGCACGCAGATGGGCGTGAACAACAACGCCACCCTGCAGCTCGGCAACACCGTCCACTTCACCCAGGGCGGCGACGACGCGGCCGCCTCCGGCGCCGTCAACGTGCTCGAGCTGCTGTCGGGGAGTGCCGACGTCATCAACGGCGCCGCCCTCCTCGCCTACCAGCTGACGCCCACCGTCCCGGGCATCACCAGCGTGAACGTCGCCCAGCGAGCCATCGTGCCGGCGACCACCAATCGCGTCGGCGTCGGGGGGACGGTCGTCAACAAGCAGGTCCGCTTCCAGGTGAACCTCACGGTGGCAC
The DNA here is from genome assembly GCA_046598435.1 of Acidimicrobiales bacterium. Classification (GTDB taxonomy): domain Bacteria; phylum Actinomycetota; class Acidimicrobiia; order Acidimicrobiales; family VFJN01; genus VFJN01. Next base: position 8,735 of record JBKJIL010000112.1, on the reverse strand, counting down.
CGCTGTTGGGCATGACCCAGAACGTCACGATCCCGCTGGTCGTCGAGGGCGCCACGGCCGTGGGGACCGTCAGCTCCCTCGTCTGCGGCACACCCGATGTCGACAGCCAGGCCCAGATCGCCGTCAGCACCAACCTCCTGAAGGTCACCCTCGGCACCGCCGTCGACCTGTCGGCGGCCACGCTGGTCATCAACCAGGGGGTGCTCGTGCAGGCGGGCGGGCTCACCGTCAGCTCGCTCCTGAGCCTCGGCCTGTCCCTCGCCACCATCCTCGGCCTCAACCTGAGCACCACGACGACCGGCACCGCCACGGCCACCCTCGGCGGCGGCAACAGCCAGCTGACCTTCTACCCGAACGACCCGCCGGTCGACTACCAGCGGGCGCCTGGCGGCGTCGGCGCCACCTCGCTGGGCGCGCAGCTCCAGTCGTCGCTGGTGGCCCGCCTCAACAACAGCCTCTTGGGCACCACCGCCAGCACCAACATGGCCAACCAGCTGAGCTACGTCTTCACCAACCTCGACAGCACCATCGTCGGCCCCCTCCTCGCCGCCTCCGGCGTGAGCATCGGTGGCGCCGACGTGCTGGCCGAGAACCTCCAGTGCAAGGGACCCAAGCTGGTCGGCTGAGCACCTCGGCCACGCGGATACGCTCTGCGCCGGCGCCCCGGTAGCCCAATTGGCAGAGGCAGCGGATTCAAAACCCGCACAGTGTGGGTTCAAGTCCCACCCGGGGCACGCCTCTCGCTGGCCCGATCGGCACTCGTGACGATCTCGTGACGCGTTCACGAGCGGGCAAGGCATTACCCGCTGGGAACTTGGGCCGATCGTGCAACGTCATCGCAACATGCCCGGTCGTACGGCCAATGCTCGCCTTCACGTTCCCCGGCCAAGGATCCCAGCAGCCCGCCATGGGCCGTGCTTGGGTGGATCACCCCTCCTGGGCGCTCGTCGCCCACGCCTCGCAGGCCAGCGGCCGCGACGTCGCCGCTCTGCTGCTCGACGCCGACGCCGACGAGCTCCGTCGCACCGAGAACGCCCAGCTCTCCACCTACGTCCTGAGCCTCGTCGTGCACGATGCCGTGCGATCGCTCGGCGTGCGCTGCACCGTCGCCGCCGGGCACAGCCTCGGGGAGTACACCGCCCTGACCGCCACCGGGGCGCTGAGCCTGGAAGACGGCGTGCGGCTGGTCACCGAGCGCGGCGCGGCCATGCAGGCGGCCGCCGACGCCCGACCCGGCACCATGGCCGCCGTCCTGGGTGCCGACGACGAGCTCGTCGCCGAGGCCTGTGCCAAGGCCACCGGCGACGTGTGGGTGGCCAACACCAACGGTGCCGGCCAGGTCGTGATCGCCGGCGACGCCGACGCCATCGCCGAGGCGGGAGCCATCGCCAAGGAGCTCGGCGCGCGCAAGGTGCTGCCGCTGCCGGTGGGCGGCGCCTTCCACACCCCCTTCATGGCGCCCGCTGCCGAGCGCCTGCGGGCCGCCCTGGCGGCCACCACCTTCGCCAACGCGAGCGTGCCGGTGATCGCCAACGTCGACGCCCTCCCCCACCAGCACGCCGACCAGTGGGCCGAGCTCCTCGGTGCCCAGCTGACGGCCCAGGTGCGGTGGCGCCAGACCGTGGAGCGCATGGTGGCCGACGGCGTCACGACCTTCCTCGAGCTCGGCCCCGGCTCGGTCCTCACCGGGATGGCCAAGCGCTCCGCACCTGACGGCACCGCCCGCGCCGCCGCCGAGCCGGGCGCCCTCGACGCCGTGGTGGAGGCGGCCAACGCGGCCGGCGCCGTCGAGCACCACGAGGGCGAGCACCTCTTCGCGGCCGAGCGCCTCGTCGTGAGCCCGGCGGCCGGCGTCTTCACCCCCGTCGACGACGTCGTCGAGGGCCAGCACATCGAGCAGGGCAGGGTCCTGGGGCACGTGGCCGGCCACGAGGTTCGGTCGGCCTTCCGTGGCACGGTGAAGGGCCTCCTGGCCGTGGCCGGCGAGCGTCTCACGCACCGGCAGCCGGTCGCCTGGCTGCGCACCGCGTGAGCCCGCCGCGAGGATCGGCCACCACGGTGCAGCACAATGGGTGACGTGCCCACGCCACCCTCGAGCGCTCGCATCACGGGATGGGGCACCGCCCTCCCTGACAAGATCGTCACCAACGTCGACCTCGAGATGTCGCTCGACACCACCGATGCGTGGATCACCGAGCGCACCGGCATCCGCGAGCGACGCATCGGCGGCACCACCACCGGGCTCGGCATCGACGCCGCGCTCCAGGCCATGGACCGCGCCGGCGTGTCGGGCGACGACATCGACCTCGTCCTCCTGTGCACCTCCACCCCCGACGAGGCCATGCCGGCCAGCGCGTCGGTCATCCAGCAGGCGCTGGGAGTGCGGGGCGGCGCCATGGACCTCAACGCCGCCTGCTCCGGCTTCGTCTACGGGCTGGTGGCGGCCGACGGCTTCCTGCGAGCAGGTCTGGAGCGGGTGCTGCTCATCGGCGCCGAGACCATGTCGCGCATCGTCGACTGGGACGACCGCTCCACGGCCATCCTGTTCGGCGACGGAGCCGGCGCCATCGTGCTCGAGCGTGGCGAAGGGCCCGGACGGGTGCTCGGCTTCGACCTCGGCTCGGACGGCTCGCTGCGCCGGATCCTGCACGCCGAGGTGGGCGGCACCATCGAGATGGATGGCCCCGAGGTGTTCCGGCGAGCCGTGCGGGTGATGGTGGAGTCCGCCACCGCGGCGTTGGACGCCGCCGGCGTGGGCGTGGACGACCTGGCCCTGTTCGTGCCTCATCAGGCCAACGCCCGCATCATCGCCTCCGCCGGCGCCAAGCTCGGGATCGACGCCGAGCGCACCGCCAACATCCTCGCCACCACCGGCAACACGTCGGCGGCATCGATCCCGATGGCCCTGGCCGCCGCCGCCGACGAGGGCCGCCTCGCCCCAGGCGACCTCGTGCTGCTCATCGGCTTCGGTGCGGGCATGTCGTGGGCCTCGGCCGTGATCGAATGGGCCCGATGACCGCCCACACGCCGGCCGACGCTCGCGCCACCGCCCCTGCCGACGCCCCCACGCCTCGCACCGTGCTCGTCACCGGCGGCAGCCGCGGCATCGGCCTGGCTTGCGCCCGTGCCTTCGCCCACGCCGGGCACCGCGTGGCGGTCACGTTCTCGGCCACACCGGTCGACGAGCCCGGCATCCTGGCCGTGAAGTGCGACGTCACCGACAGCGAGCAGGTCGACGCCGCCGTCACCCAGATCGAGGAGCAGCTGGGCGCCGTCGAGGTGCTCGTCGCCAACGCCGGCATCACCCGCGACGGGTTGCTCGTGCGCATGAGCGAGGCGGACTTCACCGACGTCATCGACACCAACCTCACGGCCACCTGGCGCCTCGCCAAGCGGGTCGTGCCCAAGATGATGAAGGCCCGCTGGGGACGCGTGATCGTCGTGTCGTCGGTCGGCGCCTACATCGGCGCACCGGGCCAGGCCAACTACGCCGCCTCCAAGGCCGGCCTCATCGGCCTCACCCGCTCCATCGCCCGCGAGTACGGCCCCCGCGGCATCACTGCCAACGTCGTCGCCCCCGGGCCGATCGACACGGACATGCTCGCCACCATGCCCCAGGACAGGCGTGCCGCCCTCGGCGCCCAGGTGCCCGTTGGACGCATCGGCACCCCGGCCGAGGTGGCCGCCGCCGTCACCTTCCTGGCCTCCGAGGCCGCCGCCTTCGTCACCGGCGCCGTCGTCCCCGTGGACGGTGGCATCGGCATGGGCTTCTGAGCCCTAGCGTTGCCCCCACCAGTCACCCCCCATCCCAAGGAGAACCCCTGATGACCGACGTGTTCGAGCGCTTCAAGCCCCTCGCAGTGCAGGTCCTCGCCGTGGAGGCCGACAAGGTCACCCCCGAGGCCAGCTTCGCCGACGACCTCGATGCCGACAGCCTCGACCTCGCCGAGCTCGTGATGGCCCTCGAGGACGAGTTCGACATCACCGTCGAGGAGGACGAGCTCGAGGGCATCGCCACCGTCCAGCACGCCCTCGACCTCGTCTCCGGCAAGCTCGGCTGACATGGCCGGACGACGGGTCGCGGTCACCGGCATCGGCGTGCTCTCGTCCTGCGGGACGGGCACCGACGCGTTCTGGGAGGGGCTGTGCAGCGCGCCCCCTGAGGGTGAGCGCCGCATCCGGGACTTCGACCCCGAGTCGGTGTTCGACAACCCCAAGGAGGCCCGCCGGGCCGACCGGGTGACGCAGCTGGCGCTGGCCGCGGCCACCCAGGCCCTGGCCGACGCCGGTGACATCACCGGCGACCCGCTGCGGCGAGGCGTGCTGATCGCCACGGGCATCGGCGGCATCGCCACGCTCGAGGAGCAGATCACGCTCTACAACGAGAAGGGCGCCCGACGGGTGTCGCCGTTCCTCGTGCCGATGATGATGCCGAACGCGCCGAGCGCCACCGTGTCGATGCGCTGGGGGTGGCAGGGTCCTTGCCAGACCGTGAGCACCGCCTGCGCAGCGGGCACCCACGCCCTCGTCGACGCCGCCATGTGGATCGCCCACGGTCGTTGCGACGTGGTGGCGGCGGGTGGCAGCGAGGCCGCCATGACGCCGGTCAGCATGGCCGGCTTCGGCAACATGACGGCCATGTCGTCGCGCCACGTGTCCGAGCCCTTCGCCGCCACCCGCGACGGCTTCGTGATCGCCGAGGGCGCGGCCGTGCTCATCCTGGAGGCGTGGGACGTCGCCGAGGCGCGCGGCGCCCGCATCCTCGCCGAGGTGCTCGGCGGCGCGTCCACGGCCGACGCCCACCACATCACCGCCCCCGCCCCAGGTGGGCGCGGCGCGCTGTCGTGCATGGAGATCGCGCTGGCGTCGGCCGGGCTCGAGCCGGGCGACATCTGCCAGATCAACGCCCACGGCACCTCCACCCCCCTGAACGACGCGGCGGAGGCGGAGGCCATGGTGCAGCTGTTCGGCACCCCAGGTCCGCCGGTCACCTCCATCAAGGGCGTGACGGGTCACTCACTCGGTGCCGCGGGCGCCATCGAGGCCGTGGCCGTCATCGAGTCGATGCGCCGCGGCGTCATCCCCCCGACCGCCGTCACCACCCAGGTCGACCCGGAGCTCCCGCAGATCGACCTGGTGATGGGCGACCCCCGGCCGTGGACCCCAGGCCCCACCATCAGCAACAGCTTCGGCTTCGGCGGCCACAACGGCTCGCTGGTGCTGGCCCCCGCCTGACCCACGAGTTCGGGGCACCAGGGTCCCGCTGCGGTACCCCCATGCCCCCAACCTCACCCGGATCAGAAGAGCGGGGCGGCGCCCGACTCGAGCTCGAGGAGCTTGACCTTGGTGGCCAGGCCTCCGCCGTAGCCGCCGAGCTGACCGCCGGTGCGCAGCACACGGTGGCAGGGGACGACGATCGGGATCGGGTTGGTGGCCATGGCCGAGCCGACGGCCCGCGACGCCTTCGGGTTGCCGACGATCGTGGCCAGCTCCAGGTAGCTCACCGTGCGGCCGTAGGGCACGTCGGCGTAGAGGTGCTCGAGGACCGTGCGACGAAAGCCCGCGGAGAGCCGCCAGTCGAGGGGCAGGTCGAAGTGGTCGCGACGGCCCGCGAAGTACTCGTCGAGCTCACGCCGCACCCGGTCCAACCGGCCCGGGGAGCGCACGACGCGGGGCGCGATGCGAGCCGCCAGCTCGGTGAGGATGGCGTCGTCGTCCTCGGCCGCGAAGCCGAGGCGCACGAGCCCGGCCGCTGTGCTGGCCACCAGGAGCGACCCGATGGGGCTGTCAACGCTGGCGTAGGCCACGTCGACGAGGCCCTCGGCCTCCGCCCTCGCCAGCGCGGCAGCCAGGTCCGGCCCGGGGTCGGTCGGCGGGGCGGTGCGCAGGGCGTCGGTCACGAGGTCAGCGGTCATCGGGTCACCTCCATGCGCAGGTTGGCCAAGCCAGCCCGCACGTTCTGACGGGCGGCTGCCTCGGTGCAGTCGAGGGCAGTCGCGATGTCGGCATACTGCAGGTCGCCGAGGTACCGCAGGGCGATGGCGCCGCGCTGCTTGTCGGGGAGGAGCGCCACCGCCGCCCACAGGTCGCCGTCGGCCGGCGCGGCCTCGGTGCCAACCTCGGGCGGTCGGTGGACCGGAACCGGCCGCCGATGCGCCGAGCGGTGGTGGTCGATCACCTTGCGGTGGGCGATCGTGAACAGCCAGCCGCGCAGGTTCGTGCTGTCGGTCAGACCCGGGTAGGCCCGCATGGCGGCGAGGACCGCCTCTTGGAAGCAGTCCGACCCGTGATCGGGCCCGGCCTGGCTCAGGCAGAAGCGGTGCAGGTCGGCGGCGTGCGCATCGAGCAGGTGCTGGAAGGGGGGCAGGTCCACTGGTGCATCAACGCCCGAGCGCCGGCCGGCGTGAGATCACCCGTCGACGATCACGAAGAGCAGATCCACCTCGCAGGCCACCGCCCCGCCAACCGAGGCCACCCCGTGGCCCTTGCCGGCCCGGGCCGACAGCCGGCCCATCTCGACGTGCAGGTCGAGCGTCTCACCGGGCTCCACCTGGCGACGGAAGCGCACACCGTCGATGCCGCCGAACAGCGGGAGCTTCCCGGCGTAGCGGGGCTCCTGGAGCACGGCGATGGCGCCCACCTGGGCCAGCGCCTCGACCATCAGCACGCCCGGCAGGGTCGGCCGCCCGGGGAAGTGGCCGGCAAAGAAGGCCTCGTCGCCGGTGAGGGTCCAGCGACCGGTGGCCGACTGGCCGGGCACGACCGCGACCAGCTCGTCGACGAAGAGGAACGGCGGGCGGTGCGGGATGACGTCGGCAGGGCGCGGTAGGTCGCTCACGACGCGCTCAGGTGGCCAGAGACTTGAGGAGGTTGGCCGGGGTGTCCTTGGGGCTGACCTTCGGCCAGGCCTGCTCGATCTTGCCCTGCTCGTCGACGAGGAAGGCGGACCGGATGATGCCCATGTACTTCTTGCCGTACATCGACTTCTCGCCCCAGGCGCCGTAGGCCTCGGCCACGGCGTGGTCCTCGTCGGAGAGGAGGGGGAAGCCGAGGCCGTACTTCTCGTCGAACTTGGCCTGCTTGGCCGCCGGATCCGGGCTGATGCCGAGCACGGCCGTCTCGCCGATGTCGCCCAGGATGTCGCGCATCCCGCAGGCCTGCGTGGTGCAGCCAGGCGTGTCAGCCTTCGGGTAGAAGAAGACGAGCACCTTGCGGCCCTTCAGGTCGGACAGCTTGACCGTCGCTCCCGACTGATCGGAGAGCTTGATCGCCGGGGCCTTGTCACCGATGGAGAGCGCCATGCGCTGGAACGTAGCGGCTCCCTGAGCTTGTTCCTTTCCTATCAAGTCGATAGGTTTACTCGTCTATGGACGGACAGCTCCTCATGGTCGGCGCAGCAGGGTTCGCCGCGGCAATGGTCGACGGTGCGCTCGGCATGGGCTTCGGACCGACGTCGTCGACCATCCTGCTGAGCACCGGCATCTCGCCGCGGGCCGTCTCGGCGACGGTGAACCTCGCCAAGGTCGCATCGGGCCTGGCTGCCGGCGTCTCGCACTGGCGGTTCGGCAACATCGACCGCCGGCTCGTCCTGCAGCTCGCCCTCCCCGGCTCCATCGGCGCCTTGGTCGGGGTCACCGTGCTGGCCAACGTCGACGGCGACTCGCTGCGCCCCTTCCTCGCCGCCATGCTCCTCGTCGTCGCCCTCCGGATGCTGCACCGCTTCAGCAAGCCGATCACGACCCTCCCCGCCAACGGCGCGGGGGCGGCCGAGCGCCTCCCCGCCTTCGACGAGCGTGGGCTCACGCTCGCGGCGGCCACGGGTGGCATCACCAACGGCCTGGTCGGGGCGTGGGGCCCTGTCGTCACGCCGTTCCTCCTGCACCGGGGGCTGCCGCCGCGGTTCGCCATCGGCTCGGTCAACACCGCCGAGGTGGCAGTGGCCGCGGTGGCGGCGGGGTCTCTGCTCGGCTCGCTGGGTCGAGGCGACCTCGAGACCGGCTTCGTCGTGGCGATGATGGTCGGCGGCGTGCTCGCGGCCCCCCTCGCCGCCTGGCTCATCCGGTTCATCCCGGCACGAGCCATGGGGATGGCGGTGGCCGCTCTCCTGCTCCTCACCAACGTCCGGGAGCTCGCCGGCACGCTCGACATCGGTGCCGCCCGCTGGGCGTTCTACGGGGTCGTGCCGGTGCTCGTGGCCCTCGCGGCCGCCGCTCCGGCGCTCGTGCGCTCACCCGCGAGTGCCATCGCCGAGTCCTGACGGTCTCGTCTGGTGGCCCGCTCGGCCGGTCAGCGGGCGTTGACCATGAAGTCGGCGGCGTGGGCGAAGTACTCGAGCATCTGGGCTTCGACGGCCGGGTCGGTGCCCCGTTCCGTCACCACCTTGTCGAGGGCCACCGCCATGTGACCGAACCAGGCGTCGCGCTCGGCCTCGCTGATCACGAAGGGCATGTGGCGCTGCCGCAGTCGGGGGTGCCCCCGCTGCTCGCTGTAGGTGCCCGGTCCGCCCCAGTACTGCTGCAGGAAGAGCGACATGTGCTGCACCGAGTCGGTGAGGTCGTCGGGGTACAGCGGCCGCAGCAGCGGGTCGGCCGCCACTCCCACGTAGAACTGCTCGACGAGACGGGCGAAGAACGCCTCGCCCCCCACCGCCTCGAACACGTTCACCGGCTCGCTCACCGTGCCGACGCTACCCCCACCCGATCTGTGCACCGTCAGCACCGGATACCGGTGCTGAC
>JBKJIL010000102.1:0-9987 GCA_046598435.1 Acidimicrobiales bacterium | reverse complement strand
GTCGCCGCCGATGCGGGCCACCGTGTCACCGTCGCGGACCGCGTCCGAGAGCCGCGCAGCCATCTCCACCAGCACTCGGTCGCCGCCGTCGTGTCCCATCGTGTCGTTCACGGCCTTGAAGTGGTCGAGGTCGATGAACAGCAGCCCCGTGAGCTCGTTGCCCCGCAGGGAGCGCTGCAGCGCATGGCTGAGGCGGTCCCGCAGCAGCGCTCGGTTGGCCAGCCCCGTCAGCGGGTCGTGGAACGCCTGCCAGGAGAGCCGCTCCCGCTCCTCAGCGCTCTCGCGGGCCGCCTCGGAGGCGCCGAAGGCCCCGGCGAGATCGAGGAGCGCACGGCGGTGGACCAGCAGACCACCGGCCAGTGCCGCCATCGAGGTCAGGGCCACGCCCACGACCAGGAGGCCTCCTGCAGACAGCCTCACCTCCTTGGTGAGCCCCGCCTGGTTCCGGGAGCGGCCCGCGAGCTGGGCCCAGGCCGTGAGCCCGAGCGTTCCGCCGGCCCCGGTCAGGCCGACGGCCAACAGCGCGTCCAAGGCGGTCCGTCTGGCGATCCGCTCCTGCTGACCCAACGCCATCTCGGTCCCCATCCCACAACCACCGCCGACCGTTGCTCGCCGATCGGTGCATTCGGACCGTACGGGCAGAGTCGGTCATCGGTCCATGGACCGTTCGCCCTGTTCACCACCGTCAATCGGACTAGTCCCGCCCTCTGTCGGACCAACCCGCCATCGGCCCACCAGGACCGGTCAGGCGATGGGGTCGTAGGTCACATCGACCTGTCCATAGGTGCGCGACTCGGCCCGCAGGGCGTCCAGGACCCGCACACCGAGCGCCTGCCGCACCCGACTGTCGACAACCGGCCCCCGTAGCTCGACGGTCAAGCGGGGTGGCTCGTGCACGAAGGTCATCTCCACGTCGGCCGGATCGACCCCTGCCGAACGTAGTGACCGTTCGATGCGCACCAGGATCCCCGCCCGGAGCGAGTCGTAGCCCCGCTGCGCGCCCTCCTCGACCGAGCCCACCAGGTCATCGTCCACCCACACCACCACCCACGGCTCGAACGGATCGAGGATGCCGGAGCCGAGCTCGACGAGCGGCAGTCCGGCGCGCAGCGCGCATGCCACACCAGCCTCGGTGGCGGTGGGCTTGGGTGCGGTGCCGCCACGGGCCAGCAGCGCCACGTCCACACCGCCGTCGATCGGGCACGCCTGCTCGGTCACGCCGCGGCACAGGACGGGCTCATCGGCGCCGTAGCAGCGATGCACCCGATGGCCGGCGCCCTCGAGCTGGTGGGCCGCGAGGTCGGCATCGCCGGGATGGGCTTCGATGAGCAGCACGTCGAGTGGCTTGGTCATGGCCCCATCATCCTCAGCACCCGCCGAGGTCACGAGGGCCGAGGGTCCGCGCGGTCGGGACCAATGGTCCCGAAGCGGCGCCTAGGGATCGTGGGCGTCGCTCGGGTCGCCCTCCGGGCGCGGGGCGCGCCAGCTGGCGGTAGTGGGCTGGCCATCGACGCGGTGGCGGCCCTTGGCCGTGTCGATCCGCTGGGTGGGGTAGATGCCCTGATGGGGAGCCACCACGTACGCCATGACGCACCCGACGGCCATCGCCACGACGGCACCGGACCCGAACAGCTCGGCGCCCATGATGGTGCAGGCCAGCGGCGTGTTGGCGGCGCCGGCAAACACGGCGACGAAGCCCACGGCCGCCAGCGCAGGGCCGTCGATCCCCAACGGTCCGGCCAGCGCTCCACCGAGCGTCCCCCCGATGACGAACAGCGGCGTGACCTCGCCGCCGGGGAAGCCGCAGCCGAGGGCAATGGCCGTGAAGACCAGCTTCAGCGCGAACGCGCCGGTGGCAGGGGTGTGCCCAGCCAAGGCGCTGTCGACCAGCGGAAGCGACAGACCCAGGTAGTCGCGGCCCACCAGCGCCATGAGGGCCAGCGTCGCCAGCCCGCCGACGGCGAGGCGCCCGGGGGGCCACGCGATGCTGCGGGTGACGGCCGACTTGATGAGGTGGGTGAGGGCGGTGAAGGCCGTTGCCGTCAGCCCGAAGGCCAGCCCGGCCAGGGCCACCTTGGCAAGCAGGAGCCCGTCCACCGCGAGGTCGACCTGCGCCAGTGCGTCGTGATGGCGGCCGAGGCCCCCGACCACCAGATCGCCCACGATGGAGGCCGCCAGGGCGGGGACCAGGGCCTCGTAGCGGACCCGACCGACGGCCTGGACCTCGAGCGCGAAGACGGCACCGGCCAGTGGCACCCCGAACATGGCGCCGAAGCCGCCGGCCAGCGCCGCGATGAGCAGGAGCCGTCGGTCGGCGGGAGCGAGCCGCAGACGACGCGAGAGCAGGTCGGTGAGCGAGCCCGACATCTGGAGGGCGGCACCTTCGCGTCCTACCGACGCGCCGACCAGATGGGAGGTGACGGCCCCGGCGAACACGAGGGGCGCCATCCGGCGAGGCACCCAGGCGGTCGGCTCGTGGATCTCCTCGAGCAGCAGCGCGCTCCCCGCACCGGCCCGCCCACCCAACCGGTGGTACACGATGCCGATCAGGACCCCCACCAGCGGCAGCAGCCAGACGAGCCACGGGTCGTCGAGTCGCACCTCGGTGACCCGATCGAGGGCCTCGAGGAAGGCGTAGGAGGCCAGCCCCGCCAGCACGCCGGACGCCGCGCCCAGGCCAACCCAGCGCAGCAGGTGCGCGGCCAGCCGGAGGTGCTCGACGGCATCCACCCGGGCGGCGGACAGCCACCGGCGAGCCCTGCCTCGGCTGGTCATCGAGTCGTCCGCCATCGACCCCATGATGACCGCCGTGGACGGCGACGGCGACATGGTGGGCGCTCACCGCCCGCGGTCCGCCGTGCCGCATTCGGGTGTAGACCGGCTACGTGGCCGCAGCACTCGTCACGGGCGCCACCGGCTACATCGGTGGCCGGCTCGTCCCCGCCCTCCTGGAGACCGGCCATCAGGTTCGCTGCATGGTCCGCACCCCCTCGAAGCTGGCCGATGCGCACTGGCGGGCGACGGCGGAGATCGTGGCCGGCGACGTCACCGACCCGGCATCGCTCGCCGCCGCCATGGAGGGGATCGAGGTGGCGTACTTCCTCGTGCACTCGATGGGAGGGCCCGACGCCTTCGAGGAGGAAGACCGACGAGCAGCGCGCTGCTTCCGAGACGCCGCGGCCGCCGCCGGTGTGGGCCGGATCGTGTACCTGGGCGGCCTGGGACGCGACGACGACCCGAAGCTGTCCCGCCATCTCCGCAGCCGTCACGAGGTGGGCCGCGTGCTGGCCGCTGGCCCGGTCCCCGTCACCGAGCTGCGGGCCGCCGTGATCATCGGCTCCGGATCGGCCAGCTTCGAGATGCTCCGCTACCTCGTGGAGGTGCTCCCCGCCATGGTGACGCCGCGGTGGGTGGACAACCGCTGCCAGCCGATCGCCATCCGTGACGTGCTGACCTGGCTCGTGGCGGCAGCAGACCGCTCAGCCGTCGGGCACGAGGTCGTCGAGGTGGGCGGCGCCGACGTGTTGACGTACCGCCAGATGATGCACGTCTACGCGCGGCTGGCCGGCCTCCGTCGCCGCCTGATCGTTGCGGTGCCGGTCCTCACCCCGAAGCTGTCGTCGCGTTGGGTCGGCCTGGTGACGCCACTGCCCGCCGGCCTGGCCAAACCTCTGGTGGAGAGCCTGACCAACGAGGTGGTGGTGACCTCCCCTCCCCCGTTCGAGGGACTCGGTCGACCTCCCCTGACCTTCCAGGACGCCGTGCAGCTGGCCCTGGAGCGGTCGGCACAGCTGCAGGTGACGACCCGATGGTCGGACGCGGCGCTCCCCGGTCAGTCGCCCGCGGCACCGATGCCGACGGATCCGGACTGGGCCGGTGGGAGCCTGCTGATCGACCGGCAGACGGCGGAGTCGTCGGCCTCCCCCGCCGCCCTGTTCGCGACGGTGTCCGGCGTCGGCGGCCGCCGCGGCTGGTACGTCACCCCGCGGCTGTGGCGGGCCCGAGGCTGGGTGGACAAGGCCATCGGAGGGGTGGGCATGCGGCGGGGCCGACGCCACCCTGATGAGCTCTACGTGGGCGACGCCGTCGACTTCTGGCGGGTGGAGGCGGTGGAGACCGACCACCTGGTGCGCCTGCGGGCGGAGATGAAGCTGCCGGGTGAGGCGTGGCTCGAGTGGAGGATCGATGGCACGCCAGGCGGAGGGAGCCACCTGACCCAGCGGGCCATGTTCGTGCCCCGTGGGCTGGCCGGGCGCCTCTACTGGTACGTGCTCATCCCGTTCCACGGGATCATCTTCGGACGGCTGGCCCAACGGCTGGCCGCCGCCGCGGCGGCCCGACCATGAGCGCCTACACCCTCACGCTGCTCGGCGGCGGCTTCCTGCTCGGATGGGTGCTCGCCGGTCGTGGTCACTGGCTTCGCGCCGCCTCCGGTCCCTCACCTCGGACATCGGTGATCGTGCCGGCGCGCGACGAGGCCGAGCGCCTCCCTCGCCTGCTCGCCGCGCTGGCCTGCGCCAACCCACCGCCGCTCGAGGTGATCGTCGTCGACGACGGGTCGAGCGACGACACCGGAGACCTGGCCCGGCGATCCGGCGCGACGGTGCTCCGGGTCGACCCGCCCGCAGGGTGGACAGGCAAGGCATGGGCCTGTCAGCAGGGTGCCGAGACGGCCTCGGGGGATGTCTTGGTCTTCCTCGACGCCGACACCGAACCCGCCCCCGGCCTCGTGGGCGCGCTCGCCAGCGCCGCCGCATCGCACGCGGCACTGGTGTCGGCCCAGCCACGGCACCGAGTCGAGCGGCTGTACGAGCGGCTGTCAGCCGGCCCGACCCTGGTCGCCCTGCTGGGCGCGGGTACCGGCGGGCCCGCCCCGCGGCGCTGGTGGCGCGGCCCGGTGGCCTTCGGACCCGCCGTCGCGGTCCCGGCCGCGACCTACCACCACCTCGGTGGCCACGGCGCCGTGCGCGGCGCCATCGCAGAGGACCTGGCCCTGGCCGTCGCCGCAGACAGCCGCGGCGTGCCCGTGCACAGCTACCTCGGCGGCGACCTCATCGCCTACCGGATGTACCCCGAGGGCATCGGCCGCCTCGCCGAGGGGTGGGGCAAGAACCTGGCCACCGGGGCCAGCGGCACGCCGCCACTGCGCCTGGTGGCCACGGTGATCTGGGTGGCGGCGGCCCTCCAAGCCGCGGTGTCCGTGGCGACGGCGCGCGACCTGTCGAGCCTCGCTTGGGCTTTGGGGGCCTACGGGCTCTTCGCGCTGCAGGTCGGCGTGCTCCTGCACCGGGTCGGCCGGTTCGGTTGGTTCACCGCCACCGCCTACATCGTGCCGCTCTCGGGGTTCGTCGTCCTGTTCCTGCGGTCGTCGCTGGTGACGCTGCGCGGCGGCTCCGTCTGGTGGCGGGGTCGACGGGTCGCGCTGCGGTCATGAGCCCTGGGACCTTGGTGCTCCTCGACGCCGTCGTCTGGGGTGGGTGGAGCGCCGTCGTCGGCTACGGCGCCCACCGCCTGAGCCTGGAGCGGGTGAGCCGCGACGACCACCTCACGCGCCTGCGCCCCTGGGAGCGCCAGGGGCGTGCCTACGAGCGCCTGGCCATCCGCCGATGGAAGGACCGCCTGCCCGACGCCGGGGCGATCTTCCAAGGCGGTCGCTCGAAGCGCTCGCTCCCCGGACGAGACGACGTCAGCCTCGAGCGCTTCGCGGCAGAGACCCGCCGGGCCGAGCTGGTCCACTGGACGATCCCTGCCGTCACCCCGGTGTTCGCGCTGTGGAACCCGGCGCCGCTCGTCGTCGCCATGGCCGCCTACGCCGTGCTGGCCAACCTCCCCTGTCTCCTCATCCAGCGCTACAACCGTGGCCGCATCCTCCGGGTGCTGGAGCGCAGGGCACGCGTCGAGGTGCGACGAGCGCTCGACCTCCCATCAGCACTGCAGTCGCCCCCGGCACCTGACGCGACGGGCGGGGGCCATCTCGCGTAGGTTCCCCACGCGCACCACCCGAGGAGGACCCCATGTCGATCGCCGAGACCGCCCCGCCCACCATCCATCGCGGCGAGGCCGACCTGCCCTGGGTGGACCTCGGTGACGGGTCCCAGCTGCAGCTCATCCGTGTCGACCTGGCCAGCGGCGTGTGGGTCGTGCGCACGAAGTTCGCGCCCGGTGCCACCATCCAGACCCATCGCCACACCGGCCACGTCGACGCCTTCACCCAGAGCGGCAGCTGGTACTACCTCGAGAGCCCTGAGGCCGTGAACACCGCCGGCTCGTACCTCTACGAGCCGGCCGGATCCGTGCACACCCTGCATGCGCCAGCCAGCAACGACGGGCCCACCGACGTGTGGTTCACGATCTATGGCGCCAACCTCAACCTCGACGCGTCCGGCGGCGTGGAGATGGTGATCGACGCCGCCTTCATGCTCACGATCTACCGCGCGTTCTGCGAACAGCAGCACGGCATCGACGACCCTCCCGTCGTCATCCTGCAGAGCTGATCCGCAGGCCGGGGAACCCGAACACTGGCGACGGGCCAGGCCGTCCACACCCCTGCCACCTCCACCGGGACCGCGCACCCCGGCGCGGTGCGGGCGTCGACCGCGTCCTCCAGATGGTCGGCCCGGGCACGCGGTCAGGTCAGCGCCCCGCTGAGCACGGCGGCCGCCACCCCTAAGGTGGGCCCATGAGCATGTGGGGCGACGAAGCAGCGATCGAGATCGCGGCACCACCGCAGCGGGTGTGGGCGCTCGTGAGCGACGTCACCCGCATGGGTGAGTGGAGCCCGGTGTGCCACCGGTGCGAGTGGTTGGGCGACGCCAACGGTCCCGCGGTGGGGGCCCGGTTCGTCGGCCACAACCGGCTCAACGGTGCCCGCTGGTCCCGCGAGTGCGTCGTCACGAGCGCCGAGGTCGGCCGCGAGCTCGCCTTCACCACGTACTTCCGAGGCGCTGAGTCCACCCGCTGGCGCTACGTGTTCGAGCCCACTGCGGACGGCACGCGCGTGGTCGAGTCCTACGAGGTGATCTCCGTGCCGACCTGGATCAAGGTGGTGCGGCTCGTGCCGGGAATGCCCAAGCGCTCCCTGCAGGACGGCCGGCGCGGCATGGAGGCCACCCTGCAGCACCTCAAGGCAGCCGCGGAGGGCTAGCGACCCCGGAGCCGCTCTCGTCGACGGCGTCCACGAGCCCCCATGCCAGCGCGGTGATCGCGTCGAGGCGCTCACCAGTGAGGGCCAGGCGCGCCGTGCGATGGCGGCCGATGCGGCGGGGCAGGCTCACCGTTCCACCCGCGCCCGGGATGAGGCCGAGCGACACCTCGGGCAGCGAGATCACCGTCGACGGGTGGGCCACGACCCGACCGGCGAAGGCCGGCAGCTCGATGCCGGAACCGACGCAGGCGCCGTGCAGGTGCGCGGTGAGGCGGTCAGCCACCGCCGCGATCGACCGCCCCACGCTCTGGTGGAGGCGCACGAGGTGCGCCGAGGGCGGGTCGACGAAGGTGCCGAACTCGTCGAGGTCACCGCCCGCGCAGAAGGCCTCCCCCGCGCCGCGGAGGTGCACCTCGGTGATGCCGGGGTCGAGCGCCGGAAGGTGGAGCGCATCGACGAGCTGATCGCGCATCGCCGTGTTCAGCGCGTTGCGCACGTGGGGTCGGCTGAGCGTGATGTCGAGCACCGAGCCCGCCCGGGTGACCACGACCGGATCGCCCTCGGGCCCACCCTCACGACGAGGGCGACCGGCTCGCCACGCCGCGAACTCCGGCCCGGCCTGGAGGGCGGAGTAGACGGCCGACTCCGTGAGCAGCCCGTCCTCGATCGAGCGACGCTCGGAGCCACGCAACAGCAGGGCGAGGGATGTGGTGGCGATCGGATGCTGCTCAACGGCGGCGATGACCGCACCAAGGGCCGGATCGTCGGGCCCGAGCACGACGTCGCACACCGCCGCGCCCCGGTGCGCCTCGGGCGACACGGCCGTGGTCAACCCCACGACGACGGCCGGGATGCCCACATCCAGCGCTGGCAAGGGGTCTGGGAGATCGACATCGGCATCGACATCGAGGTCCACGATGACCACACCTGCGCTGGCACCCGTCCAGTCGTGGCGCACCGTCGACAGACCACCGATCCAGGCCACCAGGGCATCGAGGGAGAGGTGGGGGGCGGGCATCGTCGGGAGCGGACGCGAGCAGTCCGCCGCCCCATTGTCGCGCCGAGATCACGCGCTAGGAGGAACGGCCCGCGACGGGCACCGTGAAGCAGAACGCCGAGCCCTCGCCGGGTGTGCTGTCCGCCCAGATCCGCCCGCCCTGTGCCTCGACGAGCTGCTTGCTGATGTAGAGGCCCAGGCCCGTGCCGGGGATCAGGGCACCCACACCGTGCCGGTTGATGCGCGAGAACCGCTGGAACAGCTTCGGCAGGTCGGCCGAGTCGATGCCCGGCCCCGTGTCACGTACCCGCACCTGCAGGAGCGCTTCCTCTGTGGTGATGAGCACCTCGACCGGCGCGTCTTCGATCGAGAACTTGTCGGCGTTGGACAGCAGGTTGGTCACGACACGTAGGTAGGTGGCGGGGTCACCGAAAGCCTGGGGTATGGGTTCGGGCGCATCGAGTCGATAGGTCCGATGCGGTTGCGCGAGCGCGGCTTCGTCCACCAGGTCTCGAACCAGCGCCACGAGATCGAACGCAATGGACTCGTAGGCGATGTCGCCCGACTCGAGGCGGGCGACATCGAGCACAGCATCGATCAGGGTCGACAACCGGGCGGTGTTGGCGACGATGCGCTCCAGGAATGCTGACCGCTGCTCATCGGACAGGTCAGCACCGCTGACGAGCACGGTGGCCAGGCCCGAGATCACGGTCATCGGTGAGCGAAGATCGTGCACGACGGTCGCTACGAAATCGTCCCTGAGTGCGGTCAGCTCGCGGAGCCGTGCCACCGCCTCCCGTTCGCCGTCGAGGAGCATCAGCATGTGGAAGGCGCTGGCCGTCGCCCGCACCGCATCCTCCAGGGCCAGCTGTGGGCCACCGGAGAAGGCCCCCGGGCGAGCGGCGGAGAAGAAGACCACGGCTCGCACCTCGCCAGCGGCGATCACCGGCACGGACAGGTAGGAGCGCACCCCGGCCTCCGCCAGCGCCTGGTGCACCGGTTCAGCCGAGGGGCGGGCCGTATCGACGGTCACCATCGAGTCGCCTGCCCGGAACCGCTCCCAGGCTCGGCGTCCCTCCTCGGTCACGGGGCGGCCCTCGAGCGCCCGCCAGTCGACCGACCCCTCGGCGGCGGCCAAGCGGAGCCCACCGTCGAGGGAGCGATGAGCGAAGCAGGCCCCATCGAACGCGGCGCGTGGGCGCACGACGTTCACGAACGCGCTGAAGGCTCGCGGGAGGTCGGAGGCTCCGGCCACGGCATCGACGGCCGCGCCGACGAGGGCTGCCCGGTTGGCCTGCCGCATGGCGTCGCCGTTGCCCGCCCCACCGGGAATCGCGGCCGGACCGCCATGGCCTAGCCCGTGACCGATGAGATCGACGTCGCTCAGCGCGAGGGCGGCTCGGTGCAGCGCGTGGCTCGCTTCGATGAGGCGGGCCGTGCGCTCACCGTCGTGTCCCTCGGCGCGCCAGAGATGCGAGATCGTGGAGGCTGCGGACCGCACCATCGCCGCGATCCCGGCCAGCTCATCGCCGTCGGGGCCGATCAGTGCGGGCGCCGGGTCGGGCGGAGTCGCGGCGCTCACCCCGCACACCCAATGCGGCAGCGCCGGTCCGGCCCTCGCAGCATCCCGACCCTCCCCGTTTTCGCCCGAGCTCGTATCACCGAATCTACGCCAATCGGACCACTTGCCTACTTATGCGGCAATGGAGGCAACCCGATTCATCGCATGGGGCCTTCCCCGCCCCCCGACACGGGGAGATCCCGATCCTTGGTCGGCAGCGTCGAGCCACCGCTGGTTCGGGCGTGCGGGCGTCGTAGGCTGGGGGTGACGACCTTTGACGTGTCC
>JBKJIL010000037.1:0-5037 GCA_046598435.1 Acidimicrobiales bacterium | reverse complement strand
CAGCCCGTGCGACACCTTGGCCCGCATCGAGACGATGACCCTCACGGCCGGCTTCGACCTGCCGGTGCGGGCCATCCGTGAGCAGATGGCTTCCGCGCTCGACCTGATCGTGCACCTGAGCCGTCTGCGAGACGGCACCCGGCGCATCACCCACATCACCGAGGTGCAGGGCATGGAAGGCGACGTCATCACCCTGCAGGACGTGTTCCTGTTCGACTTCGGCATGGGCATCGACGAGCACGGCAAGTTCAAGGGCCACCTCAAGGCCACCGGGGTTCGTCCCAAGTTCACCGAGAAGCTGGCCGACCTCGGCATCCGCCTCGGCCCTGAGGTGTTCCAGCCGGAGGCGTTCGCCCGGCGCAACACGGGGGCAGGCTGATGCGGCGACTGGCCGGGTTCCTCCTGGCTGCGCTGATCGCGGGGCTCACCTTGCTGGTCGGCCTCGGACCGGCGACCGCGCAAGACGCCGACTCGGCGCTGCTCGTGCGCGAGGTGGACGCCACCGACCCCGCCGCGGTGACGATCACCTTCTCGTACGCCGGCGACCGCAACGACCTCACCGACCTCGCCGTGCGCGAGGCCGGCAACCTGGTCGACACCACCACGGCCGTCCCGCTCGACGACCAGCAGTCCCTCGGCATCGTCTTGGCCATCGACGCCTCCGGCTCGATGCAGGAGGGCGCCCTCATCGAGCGGGTGCTCGAGGCGGCCCAGGCCTTCATCGATGGCAAGGCGGCGTCCGACCAGCTGGCCATCGTCACGTTCAACAAGGAGGTGCGACTCCTCCAGGACTTCACCACCGACAAGACGGTGCTCAGCACGGCGCTCGAGAAGATCTCCCTGGCCGCCGAGACGTCGGTGTACGACGGCATCGTGCGCTCGGCCAGCCTGTTCGCCGACTCTGAGCTCCAGCCCAACATCGTGGTGTTCTCCGATGGCGAGGACTCTGCCTCACGGTCCTCGGCGGCCAAGGCGCAGGCCTCGGTGGTGAACGTCGGCGGAGCGCTGTTCGCTCTGGGTGTGGAGAACGACGGCTTCAAGGTGCTCGAGGAGATGGCCGCCAAGACCGGCGGCACCTCAGTGCTGGCCACCGATCCCTCTGGGGTCGGGGAGGTGTTCGACCGGGTGCAGTCCACCCTGCGCAAGCAGTACGTCGTCACCTACGCCTCGGAGGCCCTCGGTGGCACCGTGCCGCTGACCCTGTCGGTCGGCGACCAGCAGGCGGTGGCCGAGTTCGTGTCCGGCAGCAACCAGTCCGGTGCCGCCAACCTCGTGCCCGAGGTGGTCGAGAAGCCCGGCGGGCCTGACTTCCTCCGCAAGGAGACCGGCCTTCTCCTGGGCCTCGGGCTGGTGCTGGTGGCCGTGTCGGTGGCGGCTCTGAGCGTGGGCAGCACCTTCTTGGTGCGGGAGCGGAGCCTCAAGGGAGCCCTGCTGCCCTACGGCGACGGCTTCGTCGCACCCTCGGAGTTCGACGACGATGACGGTCGTGGCCAGCAGCTGGCCCAGACCCAGATCCTGCAGCGCGCGGTGGAGGCCACTGGCCAGTTCGCCGATCGTCAAGGCCTGCTGACCAAGGTGGAGGGTCAGCTCGAACGGGCCAACCTCCCTCTGCGGGCACCGGAGGCCATCTTCTTCTACGCCGCTGGCGTCGTGGTGGTGGCGATGCTCTTGCTGGCGCTGACGAAGTCGCCCTTCATGGCCCTGTTGGGCACGGTGCTGATGGCCCTCATCCCGCCGGGCGCGCTGTCCTTCTTGGCGTCGCGCCGCCGCAAGCAGTTCGACTCGCTGCTGCCCGACACCCTCCAGCTGCTCGCCAGCACGTTGCGCGCTGGCTACTCACTCATGCAGGGCGTGGAGGCCGTGTCGCAGGAGGTGTCGGAGCCCATCGGGCGCGAGCTGCGGCGGGTGGTCACCGAGGCACGGCTGGGTCGGCCGCTCGAGGAGTCGCTCGACGGCGTGGCCCAGCGCATGGACTCGGGCGACTTCGCCTGGGCGGTGATGGCCATCCGCATCCAGCGCGAGGTCGGCGGCAACCTGTCCGAGCTGCTGGTGACGGTCGCCGACACCATGACCGAGCGTGAGCGCCTGCGCCGCGACGTCAACGCCCTCACCGCAGAAGGCAAGATCAGCGCCATCGTGCTCGGCCTCTTGCCCTTGGGCATCGGCATCTTCGTGATGGGGGCCAACCCGGGCTACATGGACCCCCTCTTCGACGAGTCTCTCGGCCGCATCCTGATCGCGGGCGCCGTGGTGATGATGCTCGTCGGGTTCGTGTGGATGAAGAAGACCATCGAGATCGAGATCTGATGCGGGGCTGCGAGATGACGGGAGAGTCGACATGCTGACCGTGACGGTCGCTGGCATCGGGATGGCTGTCGGGCTGGTGCTCTACGCCATCCTGAGCGGGGCAGACGACAAGGCCGTGGTCCGGGCATCGCTGCGCCAGCTCGACGACTACGAGGTCGAGTCGGTGCGCGAGCGCGAGATGCTGATCCCCCTGCGGGATCGCGCGGTGGCACCGATCCTCGCCGGCCTCACCGACCTCGGGAAGCGCCTCACGCCCCAGGGCTACGTGGACCAGTCGCGCGCCAAGCTCATCTCGGCCGGCCTCACCGACCAGGACGCCATCGACAAGTTCCTTGCCATCCGGGTGGTCACCGTGGCGGCCGCGCCGATCATGGCCTTCCTCGCCTACAAGTACAGCCCGGTCGGTGGCATGGGACAGCTCCTGCTCGTGGCGGTGGTCGGTGCCCTGTTCCTGATGGGCCCCGACTCCATGCTCAACCGCCGGGTGCAAGACAGGCAGTACGAGATCCGCCGCAAGCTCCCCGATGTGATGGACCTGTTGGTCATCAGCGTCGAGGCCGGCCTCGGCTTCGAGCAGGCGCTCGACCGCACGGTGGCGTCGGTGCCCGGGCCCCTCACCGAGGAGTTCGGTCGCATGCTCGGCGAGGTGCGGGCCGGGTCGACGCGCGCTGACGCGATGCGGGCCATGGACAAGCGCACGGACATCCCCGAGATCCGCTCCTTCGTGCTCGCCATCCTGCAGGCCGACACCTTCGGCGTGTCCATCGGGCGCGTGCTTCGGGCCCAGGCCGACGAGATGCGCATCAAGCGGCGGCAGCTGGCCCAGGAGCGGGCCGCCAAGGCGCCGGTGAAGATGCTCATCCCGATGGTGTTCTGCATCTTCCCGGCCCTGTTCGTCGTGGTTCTCGGCCCGGCCGCGCTGAACATCGCCGAAGCGTTCTAGCTGCCATCGCTACCGATCTGCGCCGCGGCCGCGCCCAGTGGTCGCCCAGCCTGGGGACGATCTGCGGGGCGCTGCTGGTCACCTCGGCCGTGCTCGTCGAGCTGCAACCGCTGGCCGACAACTCCTTCCTCACCCATCTCGCCACCGGACGCCTGATCCTCGATCGAGGATCGGTGCCGTCGGCCGACCCCTACACCTTCACGGCCCACGGTGAGCCGTGGGTGGTGCAGAGCTGGCTCGTGTCGGTGCTCTACGCCTGGGCCGAGGTGATGGGCGGGGTCAACGCCGTTCGGGCGCTCTCCGGAGCCATGGCCGGCACCGTGGCGGCGCTGGCCTGGCGCCTGCTCCGACCCGTGGACGGGCTGGTGGCCAAGCTGGCCGTGGGTGTGGCCTTCGTCACCGTGGGCGCCGGCCTCTGGGCGGAGCGGCCCCTGATGGTCGGGCTGATCGCCTTCGCCATCACGGTCGTGGCCGCCGAGGGTGGCCTCGACCCGAGGTGGCTGGTGCCGCTGGGCTGGGTGTGGGTGAACTCCCACGGCTCGTTCCCGCTCGGCCTCGTCTACCTCGCTGTGGTGGCCATCGGCGCTCGCCTCGACGGGACCGACGGGCGGCGCGAGCTGCGCTGTCTGCGGTGGGCCGGGCTCGGGGTGTGCGTGGGCGTCATCGGCCCCCTCGGCCTGCGCGCGGTGCTGTTCCCCGTGCAGCTGCTCCAGCGCCAGGACCTCCTCAGCAACGTCATCGAGTGGCAGGCGCCCGCCTTCACCTCAGCCAGCGAACGGGCCTTCCTCCTCCAGATGGTCGTGGCCATGGTGCTGCTGGCTCGGCGCCCCTCCTACCGGACCGCGCTGCCCACCGCTGTCTTCGCGGCGGCGGCCCTGCTCGGGCTGCGAAACGTCAGCGTGGCGTCGATTGCCCTGCTGCCGGGGATGGCGACCGCGCTCGCCGGCTTGGGTTCCGTGTCCTCAGCTGCCCGGCCTCGGCGCGGGACGGCGCTCTTGGCCGGTGTGGTGGTCCTCGGGGTCTTGCTCGTGGGTGCTCGGCTGCAGGGACCGGCACTGCGGCTGACGGCCTATCCGGTGGATGCTCTGGCCTACCTTGAGGAGCGCCACGTCGACATCCGCGACCATCGCCTGGCCACGCCAGAGCTGGTCGGGAACCTGCTCACCTTCATCTACGGGCCCGGCGATCGGGTGTTCTACGACGATCGCTTCGACATGTTTCCCAGGGCCGTCTCCACGGCGGCCTTGGCCCTGGCGGACCCCGTGCCGAGGCTCTTCACGGAGCTGGCCGGCTTCGACATCGATCTGGTGACGGTGCCCAGGAGCACCCCGTCGGCTGTGGTCTTCACCAGCGACCCGGGATGGCGCACGTTGTTCGTCGACGAGGAGTGGGTGCTCGCCTGTCGACGGGGTGTCGACCTCGGTGGCGTGGCGGGCCGCTGCTGAGCGTCGCGGAGACGCGACGAAGGGGCGGACCTGAGGCCCGCCCCTTCGTCGAAACGCTGAGTCGGCTAGTTGATGCTGTTGCCGACGTCGGTGAACTTGGAGTTGGCGTTGCCGCCGAGGATGCCGATGGCCACGATGCACACCACGGCGATGAGGGCCAGGAGGAGGGCGTACTCGACGAGCGAGGCGCCGCGGTCCTCATCGGAGAAGCGGGCCCGCAGCCAGGTGGCGAGGAACTCGTAAGTGCTGATCATGATTGGTTGCTCCCAAGGTTGCCCGCCCCGGCCTGTCCGAGTGCTGGGATCTGTTCTTGCAGGTATCGGGCCGATCAGCTCGATGCTT
>JBKJIL010000322.1:0-19831 GCA_046598435.1 Acidimicrobiales bacterium | reverse complement strand
CCCTGCTCCGCTCGGCGGAGTGCTCCGGCGCCACCGGCGTGATCCTGCCCCGCCATCGGGCGGTGCACATCACCCCCACCGTGACCAAGGCGGCGGCGGGCGCCGTCGAGCACCTGCCCTTCGCCATCGTGGGGGGTCTGCCCACGGCGCTGCAGCAGCTCCGCCAGCACGGCGTGTGGGTCGTGGGCCTCGACGCCGGCGGGAGCACGGGTCTGTGGGACCTCCCGGCGGCTGACGGCCCGATCTGCCTGGTCCTGGGGGCGGAGGGGGCGGGCCTGTCCCGCCTGGTTCGCCAGCGCTGTGACGAGATCGTGAGCATCCCGCTGCTGGGCTCGCTGGCGTCCTTGAACGTGGCCACGGCCGGGGCGCTGGCCTGCTTCGAGGTGGCCCGGGCGCGCACCCGCTGACCAGCGGACTAGTCCCTCGGGGTGGGCGCCAGCGCTTCCGGTTCTTCTGGTTTGTGACGAAGTGCTGCAATCGTGCTGCGAAATAGTTGCGATAGCCCATCGTGACCATTGACACAGGGGGGCCCGGCATGGTTCAACCTGACTAGTCAATTCCGGCTACTGCGAGTAGCACCGTCAGCACTTCACGTCGCACCACCACCAGGAGCACCACCGCCGTGCATCTTCGACTGGACACCGCCACCCTCTCCGACCTCACCGACCTGGAGCTCATCGCTCGCTTCCAGGAGGGGTGCCAGGACTCGTTGCAGGTGATGATCACCCGCTACCGACGCTTCGCTCGAGCCAAGGCGCGGAGCTACTTCCTGGTCGGCGCCGACCATGACGACGTGGAGCAGGAAGCCCTCATCGGGCTCTACAAGGCGGCCCGCGACTTCCGGCCCGAGCACCAGTCGTCCTTCCGGGCCTTCGCCGAGCTGTGCATCACCCGCCAGATCATCACGGCCATCAAGACGGCCACCCGCCAGAAGCACCAGGCGCTCAACCAGTACGTCTCGATCTCCGGCTCCCGCAACAGCGACGAGTCCGGTGAGCGCACCGTCGAGGAGCTCATCCAGGTGCACCGGCACGGCAGCGATCCGGCCGACCGGATCGTGGCTGACGAGCGCTTCGCCGCCATGCGCGACCGGATGGCCGACGTCCTGTCGGGCCTCGAGGTCGACGTGCTCACCCTCTACGTCGAGGGCAAGAGCTACCAGGAGATCGGCGAGCACCTGGGCCGTCACGTGAAGTCGATCGACAACGCTCTCCAGCGCATCAAGCGCAAGCTCGAGGTGCACCTCGCCGAGCGGGCTGTCGCCGACCACGAGGACGACCTCGCCCTGATCGCGTAGCCCCGTCTGCTCGCTAGCCTCTGGCCGCACGCCGGGTTAGCTCAGTTGGTAGAGCACTTCTCTTGTAAAGAAGATGTCGTCGGTTCGATCCCGGCACCCGGCTCCACAACGCCGCAGGTCCGGCGCGCGCTCGTCGTTCGGCTCACTCCAGCCAGTCATCGGGAAGCGGCACGGCGAGCTCGCTGGCCAGGGCCTCGACCTCGTCCTGGAGGATGAAGGTCGTCCAGGGCTGCGAGAGCGCCAAGCGGAGGTGGCGCTGCGCGGTGGCCGGCTCGCCCACGGCCAAGTAGGCGGCGGCGGCATGCACGTGGAAGCTCGGTTCCGCGGATCCCAGCCGGAGCGCGGCGTCCACGAACCTGATGGCTTCCTCTGCCCGCCCAGCGCGGGTGAGGGCCCAGCCGAGGGTGTCGTTGGCCAAGACGTTGTTCGGACGGATCTCGTACGCCTTCCGGGCCAATGCGATGGCTCGTTCGCGATCGTCGGTGCGGTCGGTCTCGAAGGCGGCGAGGTCGAGATCGGTGACGTGCCCGACGGCCTCCTCCTTGGCGAAGGCCGAGTGAACGAGTGCGTCAGCTTCGAGAGCCTCAGGCATCCGACCGGCGAGGCGCAGGAGGTTGCCCAGGAGGGTGGCAGCTGCGGCCTTGGGCTTTTCGATCGTCAGGAGCTGGTCGATGGCGCCGTCGAGGTCGCCTCGGACCGCCCGGAGCGTTGCGGCGCCCAGGAGCGCCGGTTCGAACCCGGCTGAGGCGCTGTCGGCCCGGTCGAAGGCGGCGCTTGCTGCTGTCAGCTGGCCGAGGCGGAGGTGCAGTCCACCGGCGAGGGTGGCCACGACGGCGGTCTCGTACCCCGTGGGCTTGCCGGCGGCCTCTGCTTGCTGCATCGCCTGCAGTGCGCCGGCCACGTCGCCATGGAGCTCGCGGAGGTAGGAGGTTCGGGCCAGTGCCGGGAGCCCCGGATCCAGGTCGAGCATGCGCTGCAGGTGCTGCGCAGCGTCGTCGTAGCTGCCGAGCTCGACCTCGGCGTCGACGACGATGCCAAGGGCTCTCGCGTTGAAGGGGTTGCGTTCGACGGCGGCCCGGCCGTCCTCGGCGGCTTCGGAGAAGCGGTGCAGGGTGAGCGCCAGAGACGAGCTGGCCAGGCGCGTGCCGAAGTCGTCGGGGGCGAGCTGTTCGGCCTGCGCGACGGCTGCGCCGGCCCGCTCGAAGTACCTCAGCTCGCCGGTTTCGATCCCCTGGGTGGTGGCGACGACAGCGAGCTGCTGCCAGACGGCTGGGTCGTCGGGCGCTGCGGCCGCCCGCTCCTCGAGGGCGGTGACCTGTTGCGCTCCGGTGGGGTTCGGGTTGACCGACGCCGTCGCTTGGGGTCGGTCTGCGTCGAGGAAGGCGAAGCGACCCAGCAGCACACCGACGGTCGCTGCCACGAGCAGGGTCGGGAGGAACCTCAGTCGGTTCCGCCCGGCACTGCCGTGTCCTGACAGCGGCGCGTCGGTGGCTGCGTGGGTCATCTCAGCTACCTACGGTGCCGGCTGGGGGTCGGCGTGGCTGTTCTCGTACCCATCGTGGGGGAGGGCAAGGTACGGGAAGCTGGACAGGAACGGCAGGTCGTTCACGTTCGCGCCGTCGGTCAGCTGGTTGTTGGGTGCCACGTTGAACTCCGGGGTGAACGGCGTGGCTCCGGCAAGGGCTTGGAGCTCGATGTCGGTGACGTCATCGATGACGCGCCGGCCGTTCGGGAACCCGTCGTTCTCGCCGCCGAGGAGCCCGAGACGGTTCTGGGCGTTCGGGTCGGTTCCCGTCGGCAGGATGCTGGTGTTGAGCCGCAGCATCTCGCTGGGCGCCCCGTTCGGGAGCTGGTTCACGCCCGGGAGGCCGGTGAGGAAGATGGCGACGAGGTCGGTCCGGGGTGCCGGAGGGACCTCCACGCCCGGGTACAGCACGGGGATCAGGCGGGCCAGCTCCGGATCGAGGACCAGGGGCAGGAACGCACCGTCGCCCGTCGGCTCCGAGGCGTTGAAGGCATCCTTCAGGCCGAGCGGGACCACGACCTCGTTGACGAGGGGGTGGCCGAGACGGGACACCTGGACCCACTGACCGCTGTGAACGGGGCGGCTGCTGTCGCCGTCGGTGAAGACGCGGCTGGCTCGACGGTAGGTGGTCGAGTAGATGCCGATGACCGGGTTGATCCCCGCATCGGGCACGTCGAACGCCCGGGCCAGGAACGAGCCCATCTGGTCACGCCGCACGTCGTCTGACGGGCAGTACCGGGTACCCACGCAGCCCTGAGTGACACCGGCGGCGGCGAGGGCGTTGATGTTGGCCTCGTGCACGTTGCCGTTGTCGTCGGTGAAGCGATCGGTGCCGTCAGCGGGCAGGTCGGCGGCGTTCACGAGGAAGGTCGCCATCTGGGCACGGGTCACGGGAGCGCTCGGGCAGTACTGACGAGTGCCGCACCCCTTGACGATGCCGGCCGCCGCGATCGCGTTGATGTCGGCCTCGAAGAGGTTGCCGTCGTCGTCGTCGAAGGCATCCGTGTCGCTCGCGGGGAGCTCGAGGGCGTTCACGATGAAGCGGGCGAGCTGGCCACGGGTGACATCGGCCGCAGGCGAGAAGTTCCGCCCGCCGGTGCCGGTGGTGATGCCGGCCTTGGCGATGGCGTCGATCGCCTGCTCATGGGTGGTGCCGTCGTCGTCGTCGAAGTAGTCCGAGTCGGTCGTCAGCTCGCTGGTGGGGACCTGGATGGCGATCGAGTGGACGTTGAACCCGTCGGTGCCGTTCTTGCCAGGCTCGTTCGGCAAGGGGGCGACGTGGGCCTCGTTGAAGGGCCGAAGGCCGCCGAGGTCGAAGATCGAGCCGACATCGACCGGGAAGCCCTCATCGCGCTGGCCGGCGAAGACCTTGGTCCCACCGGGAAGCGGAGTGATGGCAGCGTCAGCAAGCGCCGCGTAGTTGGGGGTCGAGCGCGGTCCGATGCGGTTCGGCGGAACCGGGATCCCGGTGCCGAGCTCGGTGCGGACCCCGTCAGCCACCTTGGTCACGGTGTAGGTCTGGCGGAGGTTGAAGTCCGGATCCGTGAGCGACGTGATCGGGCCCGTGGCATAGAGGAAGGTGTCCGCGTTCTCGATCGTCGTGTTGAACCGGAACTCGTAGATGATGTCGTCGACCGCGTCGCCATCGTTGTCGATGTTGATCTCGTAGAGGACGTCCTCGCCGAAGTTGTAGAAGTTCGGACCGCCGGCCGGCTCCTCGAAGGGGATCCAGTTCGAGATGATGGTCACGGAGTCCGGATCATCGGGGCTCACGAACGCGTACACGTCCGTGTTGTCAGCTACCGGATCCTCAGTGATGAGTGGTGCCTCGCGATGGCTCGACGCCTCGACAGCGACGAGGCTGCCGAGCGCAGTCGCGCCCACGAGGCTGAGGCCGACGAGCGTCCGCCTCCGCCGTTGGTTGAACGGGGTCATGTGGTGGTTCCCTTCATGGTTGTTGTGTGAGAGCTGGAAGGGCGCCGATGACGAGCCACCGGTCCCCGATGGGCGCAAGGACCGCACGCAGTGCGAGGGGGGTCTCGAGCTGAACGACCCGCGCCCAGTCGACGACGTCAGGGCCGAAGGCGGAGACGAAGCGCGTGGCGTCAGCGGATGCGAGGCGGGTCAGTCCCTCCGAGGCGGCGGGGGATCCCACGGTGTCGCACAGGCGCCTGGCGAGACCGGGCACGCCCACGAGGGCACCGTGCTGCTCGACCGGTGTGGTGTCGCACTGTTGCCGGGCGGTGGCCCAAGCGAGGGCGGCCGGGGCGGCGCCGCGTTCGTCGAGAAGGACGGGCCGCAGCTCGCTTGCCGTGAAGGCGACCCGCCAGCCCCCGTCCTCGGCGGTCGTGTGCCACGTGGACTCGGCTCTCGCCGGGACGAGACCGAGGACGCCGTCGAGACCAGCCTTCAGCTGGAGGAGAACGGGGACGCTTCCATCAGCGGCGAGCGCTCCGGCCTGGAAGCCCGTGACAGGCGGGATCTGCTCGTGAGCGGCCACCCAACCGGCAGGCGACATGAAGCGAGCGCGGTCCTCGGCGGCCAGGAGATCCCAGCTCCGTGCGAAGTCACCGGCCGCCTCGGCGGTGAGGAACCCCTCCACAGCAGCAAGCGGGTCGGGGGCGGCCTTGCCCGCGGCCGGGACCTTCCCCTGGCCGGTAGGAGGCAAGGTCGCCTGGGTGGCGGAGGCCTCGTTGGGGACCCGTGCGGTGCTGCTGGAGCCGTCGGCACCGAAGGCCAGACGGGCCACGAGCAGGCCGCCGAGCAGGCCGACGACGAGAATGGCAGCTGATCGCAGCGCCGGACGCGCTCGTCGGCTCATGGTCTCGGATCCGGGGTCACGTCCCCGTCTACGCCGCCGCGACTCCGGTCGGATGATCGGGCGAGAAGCGGCCCGAGGTCGAGGGTCCTTGATCCGCGTGGGCCCGCAGGCCAGCCTGGACCGGATGGCACTCACCGAGCGTGACAAGGCGATCCTCGACTTCGAACGGAGCTGGTGGACCGGCTCCGGCCCGAAGGACAGGGCGATCCGTGAGCGCTTCGAGCTGTCGGGGACGCGCTACTACCAGCTCATCAACGAGCTGGTCGATGCCCCCGACGCCCTCGCCTACGACCCACTGCTGATCCGCCGACTGCGCCGCGTGCGCGATCGCCGACGCCGAGCGCGCATCGAGGGCCGCCCGATGAGCCAGCTCGACGGGCGATAAGGGAGACTCTGGACATGGCCCGACGCCGACCCACCGAACCGACGATCAACCCTGCCCGGGGGGCCGCCCTCGTGGTGGTCGCCGTGGTGCTCGGCCTCGTGCTGTTGCGCAACGGCCTCGACACCTCCGAGGTCGTCACGTCCTCCAAGGGCGACGACAGCGCCGCCGACGGCGGCACCGACGCCAGCCCGGACGACACGACCGACGGCGGCGACACCACCTCGACCACCGTGGCCGAGCGGGCGCCGAGCGAGGTGGCCGTCATCGTCCTGAACGGCACCTCGGTGGGCGGCGCAGCCGGCAAGTACAGCACCGCCATCGGCTCGGCCGGCTACCAGATGCTCGACCCTGGCGACGCCCCCACGAAGGTGCCGGCCACCCAGGTCTTCTTCACCCCCGGCTTCGAGCGAGAGGCCGCCGCCGTCGCCCTGGCCGCCGGGGCGCCCGCCACCGTCACCCCCGCCGCCATGCCCACGCCACCGCCCGGCGAGGTGGGCGCAGCCAACGTGGTGGTGGTGCTCGGTGCCGACCTGGCCAGCCTCACGCCCACGACGGTGGCGGCCACGCCTGGCACCAGCAGCACCACGACCACCACCGCGTAGCACCCCTCGCCGTCAGCGCTGGCGGGTCACCCGTATCCGGATGTCGTAGGTGATGTCGCCCACGACTGGTGCCGCGCTGACCCCCGGTGGCGGCTCGATCCGGGCCACCACGGCACCCCGGGCCCGGGTGGTCGAGCGGCGCAGCGAGCCGTCGCGCAAGCTGTAGGCCGTGGTGCCCCGAGCACGGAGCTGGCCTGTCAGGGCGGCCGTGGTGGCCTGCGTGGGCACCGTGTCATCGAGCGACTGCGTGGCGTCGGTGGCGATGACGGCCACGTCGTCGCCGTCCACCACGCCGAGTCGTACCAGCCGACCTTCACCGACGAAGGGGTCCTCATCGAGGCGCCACCGGTCGCCCGGCGCCAGCATCTCCTCGGGCAGCGGCAGCGTGGCCATCACGCCGCTGAGCTCGCCGAGGCCGAACACGTCCGCCCGCTGGCCCTGGATGAGGTCCACGCCCTGGAGGCTGCCGGCCCGGTCGAGACGCACCTCGTTGCGTCGCGGCGCTCCACCGTCTCGGCGCACGGTGATCTCTGCCCGCACGCTGCCCGGCGAGACCTCGAGCACGCGCTGCATGGTCTCCAACGTGGTGGCGATCTCGGTCACGGTGGGCCGCCCGCCGTCGAGGGCTTGGGTGATGGTGGCCTCGATCTCGTAGCGGTACTCGTAGCGGTCACCCGCTTGGGGCCGGAACGCGAGCGCCACGGTGTCCGGTCGGCACGCTGCGACCAGCGCGGCCGCCACCAGGAGCCCCACAGCCACTGCCGCGCGTCGAACCATCTGGTTGACGGTAGCCCTCGACCGGATCGGGTCGAACCGAGCCGCCGGGTGGACGTTGTCGCTACCGTCACGGGCATGGCCGTCCACGTCACCCCTGGTTCCGCCCCTGGGGCGAGCAGCGAGGCGGCCCGCCAGGCGGCCATCGCCACGTTGCGGCGAGATCCGGCCGGTACGGCACTCCTGCTCGACTTCGACGGCACGCTGGCGCCCATCGTCGAGGATCCCGCCGCCGCAGTGCCGCTGCCGGGCCTCGCTCCCGTGCTCACGGCGCTGCACCGGCGGTACGCCGTCGTGGCGGTGATCAGCGGCCGCCCGGTGGCCTACCTGCGCCAGCACCTCCCGGCGTCGCTCCTGCTGGTGGGTCTCTATGGGCTGGAGCAGGCGCGCGATGGTCGGGTCGAGACGCACCCCGACGCGGCCCCGTGGCGCACTGTCATCGAGGCCAGCGCGGCGGCCGCTCGGGTCGAGCTGCCACCGGGCGTCGGCATCGAGGACAAGGGGCTCTCGCTCACGCTGCACGTGCGCCCCCGGCCCGCCGCGGCGCGGGCTGTCGCCACGTGGGCGGCCGCCACGGCCGAGCGCTCCGGGCTCGAGCTGCGCCGGGCGCGCATGTCCGTGGAGCTCCACCCCCCGGTGGCGGCTGACAAGGGGTCGGTCGCCACCGGCCTGTTGGGCGGGCTGCACACGGCGTGCTTCATCGGCGACGACGTCGGCGACCTGCCGGCGTTCGCGGCCCTCGACGCCTTCGCTGACTCGGGAGGCGCTGCCGTGCGGGCCGTCGTGGCGTCCTCGGAGACCGATCCGTCGCTCCTGGCGGCCGCTGATCTGGTGCTCGACGGGCCGCCCGCGGCGCTGGAGCTGCTGGCCGCCCTGGAGGGGTGAACGAGACCGGTGTGTCCCTCGGGCCTCAGCGCTGCGCCGCAGCCAGCTGGTCAGCCAACCAGTGGCTGGGCGTGCGAGCCTCGGCCAACGAGCGCAAGAGGTCGGCCCGGCGGGTCCGCTCCTCACGGCTCATGGTCAGGGCCCCGTGGAGCACGTCGGCCGTGCCGGCCACATCGAACGGGGGAACCTGCAGGGCAGCGTCCTGCAGCCGCTCCCACGCCCCTGCCTCCCGGGAGAGGGCCAGCACCGCTGACCGCTCGTTGACGAGCGCGCCCTCCGAGGCCACCAGGTTGAGACCGTCGCGGATCGGGTTCACGAGGAGCACGTCGGCCCGGCGCAGGAGCGCCACCGATCGGGGGAAGTCGTCGTCGACGTCGAGGATGATCGGCGTCCAGCCATCGGTGCCGAACCGGGTGTTGACACGGTCGACCGTGGCGTCGATGGCGTCTCGGTACTCGGCGTAGCCCGGCACCCCGTGACGCGAGGGGTAGGCCCCGGCCACGAACACCACCCGCCCTCGGTGCTCTGGGTAGCGCTCCAGCAGGTCGCTGTAGGCCGCGAACCCGCGCACGAGGTTCTTGGAGAGCTCCACCCGATCGACGCGACCGATGACGGCTCGCTCGCCGACCCGGGCGCTGAGCTTGGCCAGCGCCTCGGCACAGGCGGGGGAGGCCGCCGCTCGACGGATGTCGTCGGGATCGGACGCCAGGGGCGAGACGAATGTGGTGGGGGAGAGGCCGGCCAGCGCTCGGCTCGAGGCGAGGAAGTCGTCCGCCCAGCGCTGCGTGTGGAACCCGCAGGCCTTGTGAGCGGCCATGCCCTCGAGCAGCTCGAGGGTGGCCGCCGAGGGGAGCGCTTCCAGCCACACCGGTGGGGCGAAGGGCGTGTGGCTGAAGTGCACGCAGGCCACGTCAGGACGCAGCGCCGCCAGCCGGGGTGCCACCAGGCAGAGGTGGTAGTCCTGCACGAGGACGATGGCGCCGGCGGGGGCGGTGTCGGCGACCGCGTCGGCGAACGCGTGGTTCACCGTCCGGTAGGCGTCCCACGCGGCCGTCCAACCGCTGTCGAAGGCGGGCTGCTTGGTGAGGTCCCACAGGCCGTGGTGGGCGAACCAGAGCACCTCGTTGCTCACCACGTCGTAGGCGAGGCGGTAGAGCTCGGGATCGAGGGCGAGCAGGCGCACGTGAAAGCCGTCGGCCTCCACCATGCCCTGGGCAGCCGCCACCCGATCCCCACCGGTGATGGCGGCGGCCAGCCACGTGGCACCGGTGCCGCGCAGCAGGGGTCCGATGCCGGAGATCAACCCACCCCCACCGCGCCGGCTGGTGAGCTCGCCGTCGGGGCCCTGCTCGAAGGTCACGGGGCCGCGATTGGAGACGAGGACGACGGGGCGAGCGGTCGGGGGGCGCTGGAGGTCCATGGCCTCGCAACCGTACCCAGTCCGGTCGTCCGCCCCAGATGGGCAACGATGGCACCATGCGCGTGGTCGCCGCCCCCGACAAGCTCCGCGGAACCGCGTCCGCGGCCCAGGTGGCGGCGGCCATCGCCCGCGCCGCGGCCGCCACCGGGTGGGCGTGCGACGAGGTGCCGCTGGCCGACGGTGGCGAGGGGACGCTCGAAGCCCTCGGTGGTGCCAACCGCACGTCCACCGTCACCGGACCGCTCGGCCAGCCCGTCGAGGCGCGCTGGCGGCTGGACGACCGGACCGCCGTGATCGAGATGGCCCAGGCCTCAGGCCTGGAGCTGGTCGGCGGTGCCGACGGCAACGATCCGATCGCCGCCTCCAGCGCCGGCACCGGCGAGCTGATCGTGGCGGCGGTCGACTCCGGGGCGACGCGGGTGATCGTGGGGGTGGGTGGGTCGGCCAGCACCGACGGGGGGCTGGCAGCCTTGCGAGCCCTGCATCCGCTCGGTCGCCTCAAGGGCATCGAGCTGATCGTGGCCTGTGACGTCCGCACGCGCTTCGTCGACGCGGCTGAGGTCTTCGCCCCGCAGAAGGGCGCCAGCCCGGCCCAGGTCGAGCTCCTGCGCCGCCGCCTCGACCGGCTGGCGCAGGTGTACCTGGCCGAGCACGGGGTCGACGTGACCGCCCTCGACGGGGCGGGGGCGGCGGGAGGCTTGGCCGGCGGCCTGGTGGCGGCCGGCGCCGTCCTGGTGTCGGGGTTCGATCTCGTGGCCGACGAGACCGACCTCTACGGCCACCTCGAGGGCGCCGACCTGGTGGTCACCGCCGAAGGGTTCCTCGACGCCCAGAGCTTCGACGGCAAGGTGGTGGGCGGCGTCGCGGCCCTCGCCGACGCCGCCGGTGTGCCCGTGGTGGCCATCGCCGGTGAGGTGTTCGACGGCGTCGGCGCTCGCATCCCGTCGGTGTCGCTCGTCGAGCGGTTCGGGGTCGTGCGGGCCCGGGCTGAGACGGTGGCGTGCGTCGAAGAGGTGGCGGTCGAGGTGCTGGCGTCGCACCGAGTCTGAGCAGAACCGGACATCGGGGGACCAGGCGCGCGCCGGCGGACCGTCACCAGTTGCGACACGGGGTCGCCATCTCGAAACGTCATACGATGACGCCATGCGGTCTGGCAGGGAAGAGGCGTTGCTCGGTGACGTCTCCTTCACAACGGCCCTCGACTCGCTCCCCGATCCGATGGTGATCGTCGACGAAGCGGGCTCGATCGCGGCGGTCAACCAGCGGGCCGAGGAGCTGCTCGGCTACGACCGCTCCGAGCTGATCGGCCAGGCGGTCGAGATCCTGGTGCCCGCCGCACTGCGCTCAGGGCACAAGGCCCATCGTGCGGAGTACCTCGATGATCCGTCCGCCCGTCCGATGGGCGGCGGGCTCGATCTGTCGGTTCGCTGCCGCGACGGCACCTCGATCCCTGTCGACATCAGCCTCAGCCCCCTCGCGCTCGACACGGGGTCGCTGGTGCTGGTCGCCCTGCGCGAGATGACCGCGCAGCGCCTGGTCGAGGAGGCGCTGGCCGCCTTCGCCTTCATCGTGCAGTCCTCGGAAGATGCCATCTACCAGGTCGACCCTCGCGGGCTGATCCTGTCCTGGAACCCCGGGGCGGCCCGGATGACCGGCTACACCGACGCCGACACGCTCGGCAAGGCTCCCGACTTCATCTTCCCGGAGCACCGGCGAGCCGATGAGGTGGACGTGCTCCAGCGGGCGCTGCGGGGTGAGCGAGTGGAGCGGCGGGCCACCGAGCTCTGTCGTCGCTACGGCCTCCTCGTGCCGGTGGAGCTCACGGCCTCGCCGTTGCGGGATCGATCGGGGCGCATCGTCGGTGCCTCGGTGATCGCCCATGACATCACCGAGCAGCGGTTGGCTCAGGACTACCTCGCGCAGAGCCAGGCTCGGCTCCAGGAGGCGCAGGAGCTGGCCAACGTGGGCATGTGGACGTGGGATCTGGGCAGCGACCTGGTCCAGTGCTCGGAGCCGCTGTACCGCATCCTGCGCCTCGATCCGCTGGCCTTCGATGGCTCGTTCGCCGAGTTCCTCGGTTGCGTGGTGGCCGACGACCGTGGCCGCGTCGCCGGAGCGCTGCGCTTGGCGGCTGACCGGGGCCAACCGGTGGCCCTCGAGTGCGGCCTGCGGGAGGACGCCGACTCCTCGGGATGGATGTCGATCCGTGGCGATGCCGTGCGCGACTCGGCAGGCACGGTCGTGGGACTCCGCGGGATCGTCCAGGACCTCACGGACCGTCACCTCGCCGAGAACGCCATCCGCGATGCCCTGGCTCGGGAGCGGGAGGCCGCAGCCCAGCTCCGCGCCGCCGACCGGCTGAAGGACGAGTTCCTCTCCACGGTGTCCCACGAGCTGCGCACGCCCCTCACGGCCATCGTGGGCCTGTCCGCGGTGCTGGTCGAACGACCCGTGCTCGATGACACTGCGCCGGATCTGATCCGCCGGATCCAGCGCAATGCCGAGGAGATGCGGGGGATGATCGACCGCCTGCTCGACTTCAGCCGCCTCGAGGCGGGCCGGGTCGTGCTGCACCGCGACGACGTGCCTCTGTCGATGGTCGTCCAGCGGGCGATCGCCCTGAGCGAGATGTCACAGGCTGCCCACGAGGTCGACCTCGACATCGCCCCCGGCCTGGTCGTGCATGCTGATCCCGACGCCATCGTCCGGGTGCTCGTCAACCTGTTGACCAACGCCACCAAGTTCTCCCCGCCGGGCTCGACGGTGCACGTCTCTGCCCACGGCGATGGCTCGGAGGTCATCGTGAGCGTCCGCGACGAGGGGAACGGTCTCGACCCCGGTACGGCGGACCGAGTCTTCGAGCGCTTCTTCCAGGTCGAGGCCGACCAGAAGGCCGGACGCCGGGGCGCCGGGGTGGGGCTCTCCATCGTGCAGCGCTACGTGGAGATGCACGGTGGACGCGTCTGGCTCGACACGCGCATCGGGCAAGGGACCACGTTCTCCTTCGCCCTTCCGGCCGTTGGGGCGACTGCGTGACGCTTGTGATGGTGGTGGATGACGAGGAGGACATCCGCCTGCTGACCCGGCTCATCCTCGAGGCGGCGGGCTATGACGTGATCGAGGCCGGAGGCGCCATGCAGGCGCTCGACCTGCTCGACCTCGCCCCGATCGACCTCATGGTGCTCGACATCCGCATGTCGGGGATGGACGGCTGGGAGCTCATGGGGGTGCTGGCCGACATGGGCTACCTACCCGGCCTGCGCATCCTGGCCTTCTCCGCCCACGTGGAACCCAAGGTCCTCCAGGGGGCCCTCGATCGAGGGTGCGTGGGTGTGCTCGTCAAGCCGTTCACGAGCGACGAGTGCCTCGCCGCCGTGCGGGCGGCGCTGGCCTAGTCTTCGTCCGATGCTGCTCTGGCGGATCCTCAAGGCGCTCGTGCTGGTGCTGATCGGGTGGCTCGCGGTGACGGGCGTGCCGTTCGTGGCCCGCTACCTGCGGCTCCGCCAGATGTAGGTTGCCGCGGCTCGGGCGTCGATCAGCCCTGGAGCCGCGCCCGGGCCTCGCGGAGCAGCTCGTCGATGTTGGGGAGTGCTCCGTCGCCGCCGGCCCACTCGCTGAGCTGACGCAGGCTGTGCTGTGCGTGGTCGCGCACGACGTCCAGGAAGCTCCGGAACTCCTCGGAGTCTCGGATCGCCTTGACGGAGCTGACCAGCTCCTCGTAGCCCTCGCTCCCCGCCTTCGTGCCGAGGAGGTAGCCGACGGCGAACCCGAACAACGTGCCCACGATAGGTCTCCTGGTGTCTCAGGCGGGACGTGCTTCGAGCACGAGGTGCACCCGCACGGTCGGATAGATGTTGAGCAGGAGCATATGAGGGGTCGGGATGTCGAAGTCCCGGATGTCCAGCACCTTCTCGCCGGTGATGATCAGCCGCTCGCCGTCGAGCTCCACTCGGATGGTGCCGTCGACGAGTCGGCTGACGCCGTGGAGGTCGACCCGACCGGCCACGTCGAAGCGCCCGTCCGTGCCGGCGAGCGCGGCGCTGTCGAGCCGTACGGTGGTGGTGGGGAACCGGCGAGCATCGATGCGCCGCTGCAGCTCGGCGTCGTAGAGGGCGTTCCCTGACGTGAGACGCGCCACTGCCACCCGGATCTCGCCTGACGGCGGTTCCGAGAGGTCGATGGCACCGTCGGCCAGTGCGCACTCCACGTGGCCCTCGGGTTCGGTGGCCTGCCAGTTGATGGGCCCGGCGCTCGAGCGCGCCGCCACGATGACCGTCGAACGCTCGGGCACGATGGCGAAGGTGGTCACGGTCCGTCGGTTCTACCCGCCGCGGGGGGCGCTGTCGACGGCACAGTGCGAGCAGCGGCCCAAGTCGTGCCTCGGCGAGTGGCAGGCACGACCGCTGGGGGCAGGCCATGATCTTGGCGTGCCGCGGGCCGACGCGGCGCTCGACCCGACGGGGGATCCGTGACCGACGATCTCAGCCACCTCGACGCCACCGCCCAGGCGGCCCTCGTCCGCAGCGGGGAGGTGTCGCCGCTGGAGCTCGTCGAGGCGGCCATCGCTCGCATCGAGGCGGTGAACCCTCAGCTCAACGCGGTGATCACCCCGTTGTTCGACTCGGCGCGTGCCGAGGCCGCATCCCCGAGCCTGCCCGACGGGCCGTTCCGCGGGGTGCCCTTCCTCCTCAAGGACCTGTCGTGCCACTCCGCCGGCCACCCGTTCCACGAGGGGATGGCGTTCCTCAAGGAGCGGGGATGGAGCGAGCCGGAGGACACCGTGCTGGCGGCCCGGTTCCGTGCCGCTGGCCTCGTGGTCACCGGCAAGACGAACACGCCGGAGCTGGGGATCCTGCCCACCACCGAGCCGATCGCCTACGGGCCCACGCGCAACCCGTGGGACCTCTCCCGTTCGACGGGCGGGTCCAGCGGCGGTTCAGCGGCCGCGGTGGCGGCCGGGCTGGTGCCGATGGCGCACGCCAACGACGGTGGCGGCTCGATCCGGATCCCGGCGAGCGAGTGCGGCCTGGTGGGCCTCAAGCCCACCCGGGGCCGGGTGTCGTCCGGACCCGAGTTCGGCGACGTCATGGGCGGCCTGACGTGCGAGCTGGTGGTCACTCGCTCGGTACGTGACACCGCCGCCGTGCTCGACGCGGTGGCCGGCATGGCCCCTGGTGATCCGTTCACGGCGCCCGAGCCGATCCGGCCCTACGCCCAGGAGGTTGGCGCTCCGGTCGAACCGCTGCGCATCGGGCTGATGTCCACCGCCCCGCTCGGTCAGGTGACGGTGCATCCCGACTGCGTCGACGCAGCGGAGTCCGCCGCCCGCCTGCTCGAGTCGCTGGGCCATCAGGTGGAGGTCGCTCATCCGCCGGCGCTCGACGCGGCCGACTACACCGGGCACTTCATCACCAACTGGGCCGCTGGTGCGGCCTGGAACCTCGACTACTGGGGTCGCCGCACGGGCGACAAGGTCACCGAGGCCGATGTCGAGCCCCTCACCTGGGCCCTGGCTGAGCTCGGGCGCTCGTCGACGGCCGCCGAGTGGCTCTGGGCGCGGGAGTGGTTGCAGGTGAACGCACGCGAGATGGCCAGCTGGTGGGACGACGGCTTCGACCTGCTGCTCACGCCGACCATCGCCGAGCCGCCGCCGCCACTCGGCTCCTTCGACAGCCCGCCCGACAACCCGCTGCACGGGTTGTTCCGGGCCGCCGAGCTCGTGCCGTTCACCCCGCCGTTCAACGTCACCGGTCAGCCCGCCCTCTCGCTGCCGCTGCACTGGAGCGCGGCAGGGCTGCCCATCGGCGTGCAGCTCGTCGCCGCCTTCGGACGGGAGGACGTCTTGCTCCGCGTGGCCGCCCAGCTCGAGTCGGCGCAACCCTGGGCGGACCGGCGGGCGCCCGTCCATGCCTGACCCCATCTCGTCGGGGTCAGGCATGGAGCCGGCGTCTGATCCCCCGGCGGCGGCGCCGACGGACGAGTCGCCCGCGGTGGGACTCCTGGTGGAGCGCATCCGTCGGGCGGGCTCGGTGTGCTGGGCACTGTGCGGGGTGGCCGCCGTCGTCGCCCTGCTCGGGTTCGCGGCCTGGGTGTTCCGGGTGATCTGGCCCCCGCTGATCCTCGCCGGTGCCATCGTGTTCCTCCTGAACCCGGTCGTCACGTGGCTGCAGCGCCGCCACATCCCGCGCGCCATCGGGACCGCGACGTCGTACCTGGGGGTCGCCGCCGTGGTCGGCCTCGTGATCCTCATCGTGGCCCCGCTGGCCACGACCCAGTACGACGAGCTGGCGGCGGAGTGGCCAGAGCTGCGCCAGGACCTCGAGGACTCGGTGGACGACCTGTCAGCGCGCTCCACGAAGAACGACTGGCCGATCCAGATCCCCACCTATGCCGAGCTCGAGGCGCAGTTCTCCGGCGACAAGTCTGTGGATGCCAACGGCGACGGGAGCGTGTCGGCCGAGGAGAAGCAGGACCGCTTCGCCGAGCAGCTCGACACGGCGCGGGAGCTGCTGCTCAAGGTCTTCCACGTGGGGATCATCTTCGTGCTGGCGCCGATCATCGCCTTCTACCTGCTGGTCGACGTCCCCCACCTGCGCCGCACCGCTCGAGGGCTCGTGCCCGAGCGGGCACGCGGCGACGTGATGGTGCTGGCCCGACGCCTCAACCACGCCATCGGCGGCTACTTCCGGGGCCAGCTGGCCGTGGCCATCGTCGTCGGCACGATGGCCTCGATCGGCATGGGCCTCATCGACCTGCCCTTCTGGCTCATCGTCGGGATGGTGGCGGGGCTGTTCAACATGATCCCGCTGATCGGCCCATGGGTCGGCGCGGTGCCCGGCATCATCATCGCCCTCACCACGGGCGGGGGGCTGTCCAAGGCCATCGCCGTGGCCGCCGTGATGGCGGTGGTCCAGCAGATCGACAACCACTTCATCAGCCCCATCGTGATGCAGCGGGCGGTGAAGCTGCATCCCGCCGCGGTGATGCTGGCACTGCTGGCCGGGGGCACGCTCGGCGGGTTCTTCGGACTGCTCCTCGCGGTGCCGGCGGCCGCCGTGCTCAAGATCCTCGTCGGTCACGCCTGGCGGCACTTCGTGCTCGGGCAGCCCCTCGACGAGATCGAAGCCGCCTGGGAGCACGACGACGCCAAGCCGGCTGCCGGGATGGTCCTGGCCGTCAGCGGCGATGGCGACGAGCCGTCCGGTGTCGAGCCAGGCGAGGTGGGCGCGGGCTGATCCAGCGGGGGCCGGGAGGCCTCCCAGGGTGCCTCAGGCGGGCTGGTGCACCTTCAGGCGCACGAGCGCGCGTGCCATGGTGCGCAGGGCATCGTCAGTGGAGGACGGGCCCTTCGGGATCGGGTCGCTCACGGCCATCTCGGCTCGCTCGGCGCTGCACCCCGTCAGGGCCTGCACGAGCTCCGCCAGGCGATGCCCAGTGGGGGGATCCGGGGTCGAGGTGACGTCGATGAGGAGGTCCGGTGGGAGAGGGGGGCTGGTGGGGGGGCTGGTCGTCATGGATCAGGTCTGTCCAATCTCGCCCGCTGGTCGGTCTCCTCCACCATCGACCACTCTGCGTGGTCACCTTGAGACCTTTTTATGGGCCGAACGACCTACTGACGCCTCAGGCGGACCGGCGCTGGTAGGCGGCCACGTCCACGAGCGCCGGTCGCTCGCCGGTGGACACCTGGACCGGTTCGAGGTCGGGTCGGACCAGCGTCGCCGGACCCCCGGCCGCCGCCCCGGAGCGTCGCAGAGCCGTCTGCAGCACCGCGAGGGCCTGTGGACCGAGCTCCTCGAGGGGTCGGTTGCGGTGGCGACGGGTGCCGAGGTCGACCTGCGCGATGACCTCGGTGCCCTCGAGGTCGGCGATGTCGATGAGCAGGCCGAGATCGACGCCGTAGCCCTGCACGAAGGGCAGCCGCTCGAGGAGGCTCCGTCGGCCGGCGTACTCACCCGAGAGCGGCTGCACGATGGAGGCGAGG
Organism: Acidimicrobiales bacterium; assembly: GCA_046598435.1. GTDB lineage: Bacteria > Actinomycetota > Acidimicrobiia > Acidimicrobiales > VFJN01 > VFJN01. The sequence continues at coordinate 2,141 of JBKJIL010000322.1, read as the reverse complement.
TGAGGGAACATCGTGGCGATGGCCGGCCGGGCGACCAGCTCGGTCACCCGTCCGCCGCCGTGGGCGCTCCCGGCCACCGGCCGGTCGTAGAAGCCCTTCACGAAGCCGATGTCGCCCCGCTGCAGGAGCGGGCCCACCAGGCCGACGACGAAGCGGGGCCCGAAGTCGGTGATGTCGGCGTCGCACCACACGATCAGGTCGCCTGACGCGGCGGCCACGGACTTCCAGAGGGCCTCGCCCTTGCCCGCTCCCGGCCCGAGCTCCGGCAGCACGTCGTCCACGGCCACGACCCGCGCACCGGCGTCGGCGGCCACCTCAGCGGTGCGATCCGTGGAGTGGTCGTCCATCACCAGGATCTCGTCCACCAGCCCGCAGCCCTCGACGAGCGTGCGCCGCAGCTCATCGACGATGGCACCGACCGTGCTCGCCTCGTCGCGGGCGGGAAGGCACACCGACACCACGTGCCCGGCCCGCGCCTTGTGCGCCGCCAGCTGCGGGGCCGCGAAGTCCTCGTGGTGGAAGGTCCGGATCATGGGCCGACGCACGGCTCATGCATACCGGTGACCGCTCCGAACGGCAACTCCCAGCCGCTCGGGAATGGTCGGGGGCAGCATCGGGTTCGGTACGATCGTCCCCACCGGCGAGCTCGCCGGCCCGCCCCCGCCAGCGAGGAACGTCTTCCGATGAGCGTCACCGTCCGCGTCCCCACCACCCTTCGCACCCTCACGGGCGGCCAGGCCGAGGTCGCCGTCGAGGGCGCCACCGTCGGCGAGGTGCTGAGCGCGCTCGAGGCGGCCCACCCCGGGTTCGCCGAGCGCATCCTCGACGACCAGGGCGGCCTGCGCCGCTTCGTCAACGTCTTCGTCGCCGACGACGACGTGCGCTTCCTCGAGGCGCTGGCCACCCCCGTGCCCGACGGCGAGACGGTGTCGATCATCCCCGCCGTCGCCGGCGGCTGACGCCTCGGCCCCGATTGGGCCGGACGGCCCATCAACTGCCGCATGGAGGCGGTCGATCAGTAGGCCGTGGACCCTGCCCCGGATGTGCTGATCGTGGACGACGACCCCGACGTCCGGGAGATGCTGGGGCTGACGCTGGGCGGCGAGTTCGCCATCCGCTTCGCGTCGTCAGGCACTGAGGCGCTCGTCGAGCTGGCCGCCCAGGCTCCCGATGCCATGGTGCTCGACATCATGATGCCGGGCCTCGACGGCTACGAGGTCCTCGAGCTGCGCCGCGAGCGAGCGCTGGCTCCCGACACCTGCATCGTGATGCTCACGTGCAAGAGCGACGAGCGCGCCCTCGTGCGCAGCTGGTCCCTCGGGGCCGACGCCCACCTCACCAAGCCTACCGATCCCGAGCGCATCGCCGAACACGTGCGGGCCCACCTGGCTGCCCGCGCCGCCGTCTGACGAATCCTCCCCGATTAGCACTCGTCGGTTGCGAGTGCTGATCGCAGGTGCTTGACTCTTAGCAGTCGCATACCGCGAGTGCTAACGCAGCAACCTACGGAGGAACATCCGCCGATGTCCAAGATCATCGCCTTCGACGAGGAGGCCCGCCGTGGCCTCGAAGCCGGCATGAACAAGCTGGCCGACGCCGTGCGCGTCACGCTGGGGCCCAAGGGCCGCAACGTCGTGCTCGACAAGAAGTGGGGCGCCCCCACGATCACCAACGACGGCGTGTCCATCGCCAAGGAGATCGACCTCGAGGATCCCTACGAGAAGATCGGCGCCGAGCTCGTCAAGGAGGTCGCCAAGAAGACCGACGACGTCGCGGGCGACGGCACCACCACCGCCACCGTCCTCGCCTGGTCGATGGTCCGCCACGGCCTGCGCAACGTCGCCGCCGGGGCCAACCCGATGTCCCTCAAGAAGGGCATCGAGGCGGCCGTCGAGGTCGCCGTGCAGGCGATCAAGGACGCGGCCGTCGAGGTCGACTCGAAGGACCAGATCTCCCAGGTCGCCAGCATCTCCGCCGCCGACTCCGAGATCGGCGAGACGATCTCCGAGGCCATCGACAAGGTGGGCAAGGACGGCGTCATCACCGTCGAGGAGAGCCAGACCTTCGGCATCGAGATGGACCTCGTCGAGGGCATGCGCTTCGACAAGGGCTACATCTCCCCCTACTTCGTGACCGACCCC
>JBKJIL010000054.1:0-12465 GCA_046598435.1 Acidimicrobiales bacterium | reverse complement strand
TTCTCACTCAGATCGAGGAGTTTCTCACTGGTTCCAGCCATCCTCCGGAGCCTGACCGGGTCCTGGCAACTGTGTTCTTCAGCGACATCGTGGAATCCACCTCGCAAGCGAGCGCGATGGGCGACCGGGCCTGGCGAGACCGCTTGGATGCGCATGATGCGATGGTCCGTCGCCAACTGGACCGGTTCCGAGGCAAGGAGGTCAACACGACGGGGGACGGCTTCTTGGCGTCGTTCGACGGGCCCAATCGCGCGATTCAATGCGCCTGCGCTGTGATCGATGGCGCGCAGCAGCTCGGCATACAGGTGCGCGCTGGGCTTCACACAGGTGAGGTCGAGCTCCGTGGCGATGACATCGCCGGCATCGCTGTTCACATCGGAGCGCGGGTTGCCGCGCTCGCGGGACCCGGCGAGGTACTGGTGTCTCGCACGGTGACTGATCTGGTTGCCGGTGCTGGGATCGTGTTCGCGGAGCGAGGCGAGTACGCACTCAAGGGCGTTCCGGGATCTTGGCGGCTGTTCGCTGTCTCTCGCTGATGCGAGCCCGTTCGGCCCTTGCTGTCCACCCGATGATCCGACCGCGGACCGCCTCGCCCCGCTCGGCTGCAGATCTCATCGTGGTCGTCGAGGAGCTGCGCCCACCTGGTGCCCCCGAGGGCCGCGGCCCGCTCCGTCGATCCGACGATGTCGGTGAAGAGCACCGCTGCCGTGAACGTGCCATCGATCTCCACCAGCGTCGCGTTCGGGGATGGCACCCGCGCATCTGTCGCCCGCCAGTGTGAGATAGTTGCCGTCCGGGGGCAGGTTGGTGAGCTGTGCTCCCGCCGCTGTGGGACACGAGGTGGCTGTGGCGCAGATCGTGATCGCCGGCGGCGGGTTCGCCGGCCTGTCGGCATCGCTGTTCCTCGCTCGACGGGGCCACGCCGTGACCATCGTCGAACGGGACGCGCCGCCACCGGGGGACAGCGCGGACGACGATGCCGACCGCTGGCCCCGTCCGGGGGCGCCGCAGGCCCAGCAGTCGCACGTGCTGCTGGCCCGCGCCCGGCACGTGCTCGTACAGGAGGCGCCCGACGTGCTCGCCGCCATGCTCGCGCGCGGGGTGAGAGAGCAGCCAGCGTCGGTAGGGGCGGGCGGGGTCGAGGGGGAGGCCATGCTGTTGAGCCGCCGCCTCGTCGCAGAGGGCGTCCTTCGGCGGGCCGTCGAATGTGAGGCCGGTGTCACGGTGCGGTCTGGCGATGCGGTCACTGGGATCGGTACTCGGCCCGGCGCTGTTCCGATCGTCGCGGAGGTGCACACGCAGAACGGTGCTGTCCTTTCGACCGATCTCCTCGTCGATGCCGGGGGCCGGCGGTCCGCGCTTCCGACCTGGCTGGCTGCGGCCGGGGTGCGCCCTCTGGTGGAAGAGGTGCACCCCCTTGGCTTCTTCTACCTGACGCGCTACTACCGGGTCAGAACAGGGAGCGAGGCCCCCATCATGCGGGTACCCGGTGCCACCGCTCTCGACTACGCCTCGGTGATCGCCTTCGCAGGTGACAGCGACACGTTCTCGCTCACGGTCGCCCTGTCTGTCCGGGATCCCCACCGTTCAGCGCTTCGTGACCCGACCGTGCACCGGAGGTTCCTCGAGGCGGTCCCGCTCACGGCTCCGTGGCTGGCCATCGGTGATCCCATCACCGACATCTCCATGATGGCGAGGATCGAGAACCGCCGGCGGCGTCTCGTGGACGACGACGGACCGCTCATCGGTGGCGTCGTGGCTCTCGGGGATGCCGCCCTCCACACGAACCCGACCCTGGGCCGTGGAACGTCCATGGCCTTCTGGCACGCCCAACACCTCGCCGAGGAGGCGGAGAGCGCCGCCGTCGATCCGGTCGGATTCGTGGCGAGCTTCGATCGTTGGACGCAGGACAACCTCGGCATCTGGTTCGACACGCAGGTCGCGGCCGACGCCGCCGGGATGCGGCGGCTCGACGCAGGACTGGCGGGTGAGCGCCTCGCCGCCCCTGACGATCCCGTGGCTCGCCTTGCGGCGGCCGCCTTCGCGTGCGCCCAGACCGACGCCGTGGTCGGCGGCGCCGTCGCCGAGATGGTGCACCTCTTCTCGCCCCCGCCGGAGGTGCTGGGTCGTCCTGCGGTCACCGAGCGGATCGAGGCGTTCGTGGCCCGCAACCACGATCTCGCCCGTCCCGCAGACGTCCCCACACGGGCGGAGTTCGAGGCCATCGTCGGGAGCAGCTCGACCTGAGGCCTGGCGCGATGCCATGCCCCGACCCGCACCACCTCTGGCGGTGGTGCTAGCACCCTTCCCCCGTCGCCGCCGCTGTGGTGAGGTGACGCTGTGCGCATGCTCGCGACGCTGGTGCCGTACGGGCCCGCTAGTCGGCTGAGCCCAGTCGAGGACGGGCCGTGAGCGCCATCACCGTGCTCGCCCGGGGCATGGCCCGACGGCAGCTCGTGGGGTTGGTCCTGCTGGCGGTGATCGGCGGGCTCGGGCTGGGCATCGCCATGACGTCCGCGACCGATGCCCGGCGGGCCGACAGCGCCTATGACCGATTGCGACGCGACGCGCTCGGCCCCGATGTCATGTTCGACGGATCTGGGCTCGAGGACGCTGATCTCGACCGCCTGGCCGCCCTCCCGGAGGTCGCTGGGATCGCCCGCTTCTCGTACACGCCTGTCGCACCCCGCCCCCTCACCCCCGGCGTGGACGGCGGGGCGTTCGTCGGCCTCGACGCGGACTTCCTGGTACGCGTGTACCGGCCGGTCGTCCTCAGCGGTCGACTGCCCGCCCCGGCCGCCGCCGACGAGGTGCTGGTGAACGAGGCCATGGCGCGCGTCGGCCACGTCACGGCGGGTCAGCGGGTGCAGCTGCTGTCCGGGTTCGAGGAGCCGGTGCCGCTGGGTGAGGCCACGGTGGTGGGGGTGGTCCGGGGGATCTTCGACGTCGGCGCCAACGCCGGCAACCCGTCGATGCTCCTCAGCGAGCGGTTCCTCGATGCGCACCGCGATGTGGTGCTGCTCGGGCCGCAGCCAGGGGCCATGGTCCGTCTGGCCGGAGGCGAGGCAGATCTGGCGACCTTCCAGGGCCGCGCCAGCGCGGCGCTCGGTCGGGCGGCGAACGCGATGTTCTCCGGAAGCGAGGAGGCGAAGCCGACCAACCGGACGTTGCGAGTGCAAAGCGTCGGTCTCGTCCTCCTCGCGGTGGTCGCCGGCCTGGCCACGCTCGCGGCGGTCGTCCAAGCGCTCAAGCGGGTGCTGGAGCGGGCGCTGGTCGACATGCCGACCCTCGTGGCGATGGGCGTGGAGCCTCGCCAACGGGTGGTCCTCGGCGCGCTCCTGGCCGCGCCGGTAGCGCTCCTCGGCGCGCTCGTCGCGACGGGCGCGACAGCGCTGGCATCGCCGCTGATCCCCACCGGGTTTGCCCGACGGGTGGACCCCCTTCGGGGCGTTCACCCGGATGCGGCAATCCTCGCCGTGGGAGCCATCACCTGGACCGTGGCGGTGATCGGCGCCGGCAGCTGGCAGGCCTGGCGCCTCGGTGGCGACCCCGAGGAAGCGACGGCGACGGGGCGGGTGCATCGCCTGCTGTCGGCGCTGCCCTACCGGGTTCGGCTGGGATGCGAGTCGGCGCTTCTGCCGCTGCGGAGCAACGGCGGCGCGGCATCTCGGGCGGCACTGACGGCCGGCATGCTGAGCCTGGCCGCGGTGGTCGCGGTCGCCACCTTCGTAGCGTCACTGACCCATCTGCTCCGCACGCCGGCCCTGCAGGGGTGGGACTTCGACGCGGTGATCATGACCGGCGACGCGGAGCTCGACGGGTTCCGCCGATCGCTGGCCGTGCTCGAGAACGATCCGGTCGTCAGCGAGGTCGGCTGGGTGACGATCGCGGACGTGCAGATCGGGGGCAACCAGTTCGAGGTATATGTCTTCGACCCCGATGGCGGCGCGGTGCATCCGACGATGCGATCGGGCCGCCCGCCGCTGGCCGACGACGAGATCGCGGTGGGCGCAGACCTCCTCCGCGGCGGTGACCTCTCGATGGGCGACACGGTGGTCATCACGGGTCCCAACGGCGACGTGCCGCTGGCCATCGTCGGATCTGCCACCTATCCGGAGCTCGGCAACAACAGCGACATCGGGACCGGCGTGTCCCTCACCCGTGGCGCGGCACGGCGGCTGGGGGTCGTGGAGCACGGAGCGGCGGCGCTCGTACGGTTGAAGCCCGGGGAGCGCACGAGCGCGCTCGACGACCACGTCATACCCGGGAGCGAGCTCATCACCCCGTTCCGGTCGCCTCGGGTGCGCAACCTCGAGCAGGTGGGCGCCCTTCCGTGGGTCCTCGTCGGGTTCGCGTCGGTGCTCGGCCTGCTCGCTGTCGGGCACGGGCTCTGGAGCTCGATCCGTGTCCGTCGCCGAGATCTGGCGGTCCTGGCCGCCATCGGGTTTCGGCCCCGAGATGTCCGGGCCATGCTCCTGTGGCAGGTCTCCTGCCTGGCCGCGCTGGCGGCGATGGTCGGCGGTGTCGCGGGGATCCTCCTCGGCACCCGCGCCTGGAGCAGCGTCGCCAGTGCCACGGCGGTGGTCGATGAGGCACTCGTTCCGCTGCCCTCCATCGTCCTCGTCATCGCCGGTGCCCTGATCGCCTGTGGCGTGGTGGGGCTGACCGGGGACCGGTGGGCACGCCGCCACCACATCGCACTCGGGCTGCGCAGGGAGTGACCGCCGATCGGGCGTGATGGCGCCACGGGAAGGGCCCTTCGACTCTGCCGCCCGGTCCCCGGTGCTGCGTACGGTGCGAGGCATGGAACGCCTGAGCGTGCTGGATGCGGAGTTCCTCCACGTGGAGGACGGCATCGCTCACATGCACATCGCCGGGGTGTCGATCTTCGAGGGTCGGCGGCCGGATCTGGAGGAGCTCACGGCCATGATGGCCTCGAAGCTGCACCGGATCCCCCGGTATCGCCAGCGGGTGCGGACGGTCCCCTTCGAGCTCGGGCGACCGATCTGGGTCGACGACCCGCACTTCAACCTCGAGTACCACGTGCGCCACACCGCGCTGCCCGCCCCGGGTGACGACCTGGCCCTGCGACGGCTGATGGCGCGCCTCATGAGCCAGGAGCTGGATCGACAGCGTCCGCTGTGGGAGATCTGGTTGGTGGAGGGCCTGCAGGACGATCGATGGGCGCTCATCTCCAAGGTGCACCACTGCATGGTCGACGGCGTGTCCGGGGTCGACCTGCTGAGCATCGTGCTCGACGCCGAGCGAGATGCCGACCTCCCGGTGCCCCAGCCGTGGACGCCGATGCCCGAGCCGAGCGGGGCGGCCAAGGTCGTCGACGCCTGGGCGGGCCTGGCCACTGATGCGGCCGGCCTGGTGCGGCGGGCCCCGGCTGCGCTGCGGCACCCGCTGGGTGCGGTCCGTGGGCTCCGGGACACGGGCGCCGGCCTCTTCCACCTGGCCGAGCACCTGACCACCACCACGCCGTCGACGTTGGAGGGCACGATCAGCCCGCACCGGGTGTGGTCCCATGCCTCCGTGCCGCTCGATGTGGTCCGGGCCATCCGCAAGGACGTCGATGCCACGCTGAACGACGTCGTGCTGGCGGTGCTGGCCGGTGCCTATCGGGAGCTCCTGCTCTGCCGTGGCGAAGACGCCGACTCGACCGTGCTCCGCACCCTCGTGCCCGTCTCGGTGCGCGCCCCCGACGCCCACGGCGTGCTCGACAACCGCGTGTCGGCCATCCTCCTCGAGCTCCCCGTCCACCTCGCCGATCCCCTCGAACGGGTTCGATGCGTCCACGACGAGATGCAGCGGCTGAAGGGCTCGCACATGAGCGATGCCGGCGAGCTGGTGGTGCGCCTGGGTGACCTGGCGCCGCCCATGGTCGTCGGACCGCTCATGAGAGCGGCGACCCGGCTGCTCGCCCAAGTGCCGCAGCGCTCCGTGAACACGGTGACCACCAACGTTCCCGGACCTCAGATGCCGCTCTACTGCATGGGCCGCGAGATGCTCGCCTACTACCCCTACGTGCCGGTCTCCCACGGGGTGCGGGTGGGGACGGCGATCCTGTCCTACAACGGTCAGCTCGCCTTCGGCGTCACCGGCGACTACGACAGCGCCCCCGATGTCGAGGTGCTGGCAGGTGCCATCCCGGTGGGGTTCGAGGACCTGCGCGTCGCGCTGGTCGACCGGCGGCGCGCCGTCGTGCGACGGGCCCGACCCGGCACGGCGGCCACCACGCGCCGTGCCGCCCACTCGGCCTAGTCGCGTCGCCGGTGTACCGTCCGGCGCGTGGAGCCCGACGCCGATCTGCCTGAGCACGGGACGACACCCGTCGACGTGCGCTTCTCCTACGCCAACGAGCGGACCTTCCTCGCGTGGAACCGCACGGCCCTGGCCCTGGTCACCGCCGGGCTGGCCGTGACGCAGCTCCTCCCACCGTTCGACGTCCCTGGTGGTCGGCGAATGATCGGGGTGCCGCTCATCGTGCTCGGTGCCCTGGTCGCGCTGGTGAGCCTGCGCCAGTGGCGGGCCAACGAGCGCGCCATGCGGCTCGGTCGCCCTCTGCCGGCGTCGCCGCTGCCTGCACTGGTGGCCATCGTGATCGGCTCGACCGGGGTGATCGCGCTCGTGCTGGCGGCGTTCGGGGGCGTCGACTCGTGACCGACGAGCATCTGGCCGCTGTGGCTGCGGCCGAGGAGGGATACGAGGGTCCGGACCCCGGCTTGGCCGCGGAGCGCACCGACCTGGCCTGGTCGCGCAGCGGGTTGGCGCTGGGGGCCTGCGGCGTCATCGTGCTCAAGGGGCTCCCGTCGATCACCGGCAGCACGCGGCGCCCGGCCATCGGCGCCGCGATCCTGCTGCTCGGCATCGCCACCTGGGCCCTCGGCTACTGGAGCTCGCACCGGCGCCGGCCGCGGCCGGGTCGGCCTCGTCCGGTGGCGACGTGGCGAGACCTCGCGCCCGCCGCCCTCGGCACCGCCGCAGTCGGTGTGGCCGCGCTCGTCCTGGCCACCCTCGGCGCGGGGTGAGCCGGCCTGCACCTCGATCGCCCGATCGGTGACGGATGACACCGCACGAAACGTCCAGTCCTGCATGTCGAGGGTCGCGGCATCGGCGCAGGCTCGACGCGTGGCACGAATCCGCATCTCTCCGGTCCGCGCCGTTGCCGCGGCGCTCGTCATCTGCCTCGGCCTCGGCGTGGGCCTCGCGACGGGAGGCAGTGACACCGTCGACCGCGAGTCCGCCAGCCTCCCCTTGCCCCTGCCGGTCGTGTCGACGCCGCCGCCGCGCCACTGACCTCAGGGTCGGGACCACCGCTCATCCGGCGACCAGCCCGAGGGCATCCAAGATGAAGGCGTAGACGAACGCTTCGTCCTTCCACGCGTCGTAGCGGCCCGAGGGGCCCTGGTGGCCGGCGCCCATCTCCGTCTTCAGGTAGATCGGTCGGCTGCTGGTGCTCGCGGTGCGGAGCTTCTGCACCCACTTGGCGGGCTCCCAGTACGACACCCGGGGGTCGTTGAGCCCACCGGTGGCCAGGATGGCCGGGTAGGGCACGGCTGCCACGTTGTCGTAGGGGCTGTAGCTCTTCATGTAGTCGTACACCGCTGGGTCCTCGACCGGGTTGCCCCACTCCTCCCACTCGGTGACCGTCAGGGGCAGCGTTTCGTCGAGGATCGTGGTGAGGCAGTCCACGAAGGGCACCTCGGCGACGACTGCCGCGAACAGATCGGGGCGCAGGTTGGTGATGGCGCCCATGAGGAGGCCCCCGGCCGAGCCGCCGCGGGCCACCAGCCGCTCGGGAGCAGTGATGCCCCCGGCCACGAGGTGCTCGGCGCAGGCGATGAAGTCCGTGAACGTGTTCGTCTTGTGGAGCTCCTTGCCGTCGTCGTACCAGGGCCGGCCGAGCTCACCGCCGCCGCGCACGTGGGCGATGGCGAACACGAAGCCCCGGTCGAGCAAGGACAGCCGCAACGTGGAGAAGGTGGGGTCCATGCAGGCCTCGTACGAGCCGTAGCCGTACAGGAGACAGGGCGCCGCGCTGTCATGGGCGATGCCGGCGCGGTGCACGTAGGAGATGGGCACCTGCACGCCATCGGGGGCTGTGGCCCAGAGACGGCCGGTCTCGTAGGCGGCCGGGTCGTGCCCCCCGAGCACCTCGGTCTGCTTCAGCAGGCGCCGCTCGCCCGTGTCGAGGTCCTCGTCGAAGGCGGTGGAGGGGGTGACCAACGACGTGTAGGTGAACCGCAGGGTCCGCGTCTCGAACTCGGCGTTGGTGGCCGGGCCGGTGTCGTACACCGGCTCGGGCATGGCCAGCTCGTGCTCGGCGCCGTCGGCGTAGGCGGTGACGACGATCCGCCGAACACCCTCCCGTCGCTCGTAGCGCACGAGGTGGTGGGCGAAGGCCGAGATCCCTTCGAGCTTCACGTCGGGGCGGTGCGCCACCACCTCCTGCCAGTGCTCCCGCCCGGGCTGGTCGACGGGAGCCGTCATGAGCTTGAAGTTCACCGCCCCGTCAGCGTTGGTGAGGATGAGGAAGCGGTCGCCGTCGGCTGGGCTGGGGGCGTGGGTCACCTCGTACTCGACGTCCTGGCGACGGGGCTCCACGCAGCGGGGAGCTGCCGTGGGGTCTGCGGCCGGCACGAGGTGCTCCTCGGTGGTGACCTTGGAGCTGGAGGAGATCTGCACCCACTGCTCGGTGAGGCTGAGGCTCACCGACACGAAGAAGCGCTCGTCGGTGTCCTCGTAGACGAGGACGTCGTCGTCGGGGGACGTGCCGACGGCGTGCCGCCACACCTGATGGGGTCGCATGGCGGCGTCTTGGCGCACGTAGAAGAACGTGTCGTCACCGGCCCATGCCGACCCGTAGGTGGTGTCGGTGATGACCTCGGCGAGGTCGGTGCCGGTGCGCAGGTCGCGGACGCGCATCGTGTAGCGCTCTGAGCCGTCGTGGTCGGTCGAGTAGAGGAGCAGGTCCTGTCCGGGAGCCAGGTCGTAGGCGCCCATGCCGAAGTAGTCGCTGTCGCCGGCCAGCACGTTCATGTCGAGGAGCACCTCCTCCCCGGGCATCGGCGCGCCGTCCGGGAGGTCGGCGGGTGGAGCGCTGGCCGTACGGCACAGGATCGGGTACTGCTGGCCCTCCTCGGTGCGGCTGTAGAACCAGCGACCGTCCTTGTGGAACGGCACCGAGAGGTCGGTCTCCTTGATCCGAGCCTTCATCTCCTCGAACAGCTCGGCCTGGAGGGGCTCGGTGTGGGCGAGCGCGGCCCCGACGTGGGCGTTCTCGGCCTCGAGGAGGGCCAGCACCTCCGGATCGTCCCGGTCGTCGCTGCGCAGCCAGAACCAGTCGTCCGTGCGCTCGTCGCCGTGGGCGGTGAGGACGTGGGTGCGACGGGGTGCGGCGGGTGGCGTCAACGACATGGCGGGGCAGGTTAGGTGAGGGTGCGGGGGCGTCGGATAGGTTCGGCCGATGCCCGACGACGACAAGCCCCATGTGTACGTCCCCGCCGGCGAGACGCCGCCCGCGGAGCTGGAGATCGAGGACCTCGAGGTGGGGGAGGGCGACGAAGCCACCGCCGGCTCGCAGGTGGAGGTGCACTACGTCGGCGTGTCGTGGCGCACGCGCAAGCAGTTCGATGCCAGCTGGGACCGGGGCGAGACGTTCCGCTTCGGCCTGGGCGCCGGGCAGGTCATCAAGGGATGGGACGAAGGCGTGGCCGGCATGAAGGTCGGCGGTCGCCGTCGCATCGTGATCCCGCCGGGCAAGGCCTACGGCCGCCAGGGTGCGGGTGGCGTGATCGGCCCCGACGAGACGCTCGTCTTCGTGGTCGATCTCATCGGCGTCCGCTAGCCCTCGCCTTCCTGTGGCTGAACGTCCCGACTTCCGAGCCCCCAAGGGCACCCAGGACGTGCTGCCGCCCGAGTCGGCTCGGTGGGAGGCCCTGCTGGGCACCTTCGCCGACGTCGCTCATCGCTTCGGCTACGGGCTGGTGCAGTCGCCCATGTTCGAGGACATCGGCGTGTTCAAGCGCATCGGTGAGGGCACCGACGTCGTCTCGAAGGAGATGTACGACTTCCACGACAAGGGCGACCGCCACATCGCGCTGCGCCCTGAGGGCACGGCACCGGTGGCGCGAGCCTTCGTGGAGCACCGCCCCGACGTGCCGTGGAAGGTCTGGTACGCCACCCCGGCCTTCCGGTACGAACGTCCGCAGGCCGGGCGGCTCCGCCAGCACCACCAGGTGGGCGTGGAGGCCATCGGGACCGCCGACCCCGACCTCGATGTCGAGGTGATCGCCCTCGGCCACACGTACCTGAGTGCGCTCGGCCTGCGGCAGTGGCGGCTCGTCCTCAACTTCATGGGCACCCCCGCCGACCGCACGCGCTATGCCGCCGTGCTGCAGGCCTGGCTGCAGGAGCGCCGCGGCGATCTCGCTCCGGACGACGCCGACAAGGTCGACGGGCACCCTCTGCGCGTCCTCGACTCCAAGCGTGACACGACCCGTGCCGTGCTCGCCGATGCCCCTCGCATGGTCGAGCACCTCGACGCCGCGTCGGTGGCCCACGGCGAGCGGGTGCAGCGCGGCTTGCGGTCGCTCGGCATCGACTTCGAGCTCGACGAGACCCTCGTGCGGGGCCTCGACTACTACACCCACACGCTCTTCGAGTTCCAGAGCTCCGCCCTCGGCAACGCCCAGTCCACGATCCTCGGTGGCGGTCGCTACGACGGCCTCATCGAGCAGCTCGGCGGGCCCTCCACGCCCGGCATCGGGTTCGGCTCGGGGATCGAACGGGTGCTGCTCACCTGCGACGCCGAGGGGGTCTTCCCCGGACGTGAGCAGCGCGTCGAGGTCTTCGTGGTGGACACCACCGGCGGCGACATGGCCGTCACCATCACCCAGCAGCTCCGGGCGGCCGGGCTGTCGGTGGACCGTGCCTTCGACGACCGCTCGATGAAGGCCCAGATGAAGGCTGCGGCCAAGAGCGGCGCCCGCTTCGCCGTGATCATCGGGGCCGACGAGCGGGCTGCCGACCAGGTCACGGTGCGGGACCTCACCGAGCGGGCGCAGACCACCGTGCCCCTTGCCGAACTCGTTGCGTCCGTGACGCGCACCGGATGAGAGAGTTGCAGCGACCAACCCAGATGGAGATCCAGTGAGCCAGCACCCCGAGCCCATGCGCACCCACCGCTGCGGAGAGCTGCGGGCCGCCAACGCGGGGGAGCAGGTGTCGCTGTGCGGCTGGGTCGGTCGCCGCCGGGAGCACGGCGAGCACCTCGCCTTCATCGACCTGCGCGACCACACCGGCGTGATCCAGTGCGTCGTGGACGGCGCGGCCGACCTGCGCAGCGAGTACGTGGTGCGGATCACTGGGACGGTGCGCATCCGTCCGGAGGGAACCCGCAACGAGGGTCTCGGCACGGGTGAGGTGGAGGTGGGCGACTGCACGGTCGAGATCCTCTCGGCCGCCGAGCCCCCGCCCTTCCCGATCGACGACCGCGCTGATGGCGTCGACGAGATGATCCGGCTGCGGTACCGCTACCTCGACCTGCGGCGCGAGCGCATGCAGCGCAACCTGCGCATCCGCTCCACGGTGAACGCTGCCATCCGCGCCGCCATGGCCCGTCAGGACTTCGTCGAGGTGGAGACCCCGATGCTGATGCCCTCCACCCCGGAGGGGGCCCGCGAGTTCCTCGTCCCGTCTCGTCAGGTGCCGGGCAGCTTCTACGCGCTGCCGCAGTCGCCCCAGCTGTTCAAGCAGCTCCTCATGGTGGGCGGCACCGATCGCTACTACCAGATCGCTCGCTGCCTGCGCGACGAGGACCTCCGCGCCGACCGCCAGTACGAGTTCATGCAGCTCGACGCCGAGGCCAGCTTCGTCACCCAGGACGAGGTGCTGGCCTTCATCTCCGAGGGCGTGCTCGACGCCGCCGAGGCGGTCACCGGCGTGCGCCCCGAGGAGATCCCCCAGATCACCTGGCACGAGGCCATGGACCGCTATGGCAGTGACAAGCCGGACCTCCGCTTCGCCATGGAGCTCGTGGAGCTGACGCCGGTCTTCGCGGCGACCGAGTTCAAGGCCTTCGCGTCGGCTGAGGCCATCAAGGGCCTGCGGGTGCCCGGCGGGGCGGCCGACTTCGGCCGCAACAAGCTCGATGGGCTCACCGACCGGGCCAAGGCCATGGGCGCCAAGGGTCTGGTGTGGATGAAGGTCGGCGACGGGGGAGCGCTCGACAGCCCCGTGGCCAAGTTCCTCAGCGAGGCCGAGCAGTCGGCTCTCGTCAGCACCCTCGAGGCCGAGAGCGGCGACCTGCTGCTGCTCGTCGCCGACGACTGGCACATGACCTGCGAGGTGCTGGGCACGCTGCGCAACGACCTCGGTCGGCCGCCGGTGCACGAGGGCCCGTACCGCTACGTGTGGGTGATCGACTTCCCGATGTTCGTCGGGCAGGACGACGCCGGC
>JBKJIL010000052.1:0-3907 GCA_046598435.1 Acidimicrobiales bacterium | reverse complement strand
TCCAAAGCTCAAGAGCGCGACGGGCCCGTAGGACGATCCCCGCAGCGGTGATCCGCCCAGAGATGGGTGCGCTCCGATGTGCCGATGATCGACACCGCATATCGTGCGCCCCGATCGTCTGATCTCAATTCGATGACCGTGCAACAGAACGGCGCATATTCGGGGACGATCGACGACGGTCTTCGGGGACACGTCAGCCGTCAGGACACCGTCGCGTAGCCGGCGCTATGGGGCGCGCACAGCGTCCTCGCACCCTGAGTCGGGCCCCGAGTCGTACGGCTCCTGCCACGAACTGTCTCGGCTGGCAGCGGGAGCTTGGCCCACGGGCGTGAGCTTGCCCTCGATGAGATCACCGGTGTTGACGGCCAACGAGTCGCCGCTCACGGTCGACGGGTATTCGTTGAGGCCGCCTTCTGCGGGGCCTCCGATCCTCAGGCCATCCTTCGCGAACTGCGACCCATGCTCCACGTCAACGAATACCTGCTCGTGTGGACACCACCAAAGCTGGTCTCCAGCGAGGTGCCTCGCGTCGGTGGCGAACACGCTGACCGCAGCGTCGTCGCGAACGATGAAGACCGGAAACTCACCGATGACGCGTGCCGACACGCCTTGCGGTATGTCAGCAAGCGAAACGGCTGTGCCCGCAGAGTCATCCGACGAGAGCAGGACCACAGCCAACGCGATCAACGCCGCTGCAGGCAGAGCGACCAAGGCCACAACCCTCGAGGACGGCCTTCCCCGCTGAACCGTGAAGGTCTCCGCAGACACGAACTAGTAGTAGCACCAAGGTGACCCGCCCGGCGGCGAGTCTGGACCGCGGTGCGAGTGCCGGTGAAGGACGCTGGAGATCATCCGCCCATGATCTCGGCCGAGAGCCTCCGCGAGGTCAGCGTTGTCGGCGCGTATCGGCGGGCGCCTTGGCGCGGTGTTGGCCGGCAGGGTCACCTCTGTGCCCGGGCCGTCGACCAGGTGTCGTGTGGGCGGCCCAGTTCGGTCTGTGGGGGATCTTCCTTACGGAGCTCGTCGGCCTCGCGGGTGAACCGGTCGAGCTTCTTCTGCTCGTCGCGGGTCAGCCTCCCGGCAACTCGCCCCCAGGCTTGCCGCATCGCGAGCCCTGCGAGGGGAAGCCCCCGCGAGAGTCGTCCGTCCCGAATGCCATCCCCAGCCACAGCCCCAAGTCTGCCTCGCCGCCGATCCAGCTCGAGAGCTCGCCGAGGACACCAGAGACTGCCCGCCCCAAATCCCGGCCCAGACGGGTTCTGACGCCCGCCTATCGGCGCTTCGCTCGGTGCTTGATCACCGGCGCATCCCCGCCTCTGCCGGTGATCAGATCGGCGCCGTTGTGGTCACACCGTTGGCAGCGGCGGCCTCTGCCAGTCGTTCGTCGTACGTGACGATGCTCTCGAGTTCGTCGCCAAGGTCGAGAGCAACTGCGAGGTGGAGCGAGTCGAGCGTGCGTAACACGGGTGGATCGATGCGGGCCGCTTCCTCGTAGATCTGCGTGGTGATGTGGAGAAGCGTGATGGAGTCAAGGACCTCGCGGGCGCGCACGACGCGATTGGGCACGCTTCGTCGCACGGCCCGAAGCAACTCGGTTCGAGTGAGATCGCAGGACACCCAGTCACCGCCGGTCTCATCCAGCCAGGCGATGAGCGCGTCGGTCTCGTCTTCGGCGACGATGAGCTTCACAAGAGCTGACGTGTCGAGGTAGTGCGCCACGTCAGTACCGCTCGTCGTCGCGCATCGACTCGAGCACCTGGGACAGGCTCGGCCCATCGGCCGGCCGGGGCAGTTCCGTGATCCGGTGGCGAGCGACTCGGGCGTGGCCCGCGTCGATTAGGCCCTGGAGGCGGGATTTCGGGATGGGGGTCATCTGGGCGACAGGGCGACCGCGATCGGTGATGGTGACCGTCTCACCGGCGGCGGCTTCCGCGACGACAGCAGACGCGTTTTGCTTCAGCGCGCGGATCCCAACCTCAGCCATGTGCTTCAATGTAGCACATGGCTGAGGTTGGACCGCACCTGCACAGATCAGCCGCCCCCACTCCCGGAAGCGCTCCGCGTTCCAGCCGGCCCGATCGGCGCTTGGCGGGCGCGAGCACCAGGCGGTCTGCGTCGTCTCAGGCAGGTTCGTGGCGCACGCCGGGGTTCCACTCGGATCGCAGCGTTGCGAACAACCGACACCGACGAGCAGCTGGCCATCGATCTGCAAGGTCGCTCCGCGGCCCAGATCGAGGACGGCGCCCGTCAGCACCGGCTCCGCACTGCTCGCGAGGCCCGGCAGACAGGGATCCGGCGTGGGTTCCGCTCTCGGGCCGACCACGTCAACGGCGGCCGTCGGTACAGCGGCTTTCTCTCCGACGACCAGGCTGCGCACGTCGACGCCGTGACGGCGGTTCCACGGACTCGTGCAACCTCTGCGGACTGTGCTGGCACCATCACCGCCTCGTCCACGAGGGCGGGTGGTCCATCACCGGCAGCGCCGACCACGAGCTCGCGTTTCGCAGCTTTACGGGCGCGAGCTGCGGTCCAGACCCCAGGGCATCTGCCCCGCCACCCGCGGCGACCTCCGAAGCCCTCGGTCAGACGTTGCGGCGGTAGCGGCCGCCCACCTCGAAGAGGGCGTCGGTGATCTCACCGAGGCTGCAGACGCGCACGGCGTCCATCAGCACGGCGAAGAGGTTGTCGCCGGCCAGGGCCGAATCGCGCAGTCGGGCGAGCATGGCCGGGCGCTCGTCGGCGTGACGGGCCTGGAAGGCGCGGAGGCGCTCGATCTGGCTGCGCTTCTCTTCGTCGGTGCTGCGGGCCAGCTCGACCTTGCGGGGGGTCTCGTGGGCGTCGGTGTCGGGAGCGAGAAACGTGTTGACGCCCACGAGCGGCAGCGTGCCGTCGTGCTTGCGCTGCTCGTAGAGCATCGACTCGTCCTGGATGCGCCCTCGCTGGTAGCCGGTCTCCATCGCGCCGAGCACGCCACCCCGCTCGGAGATGCGCTCGAGCTCGGCCAGCACGGCCTCCTCCACCAGATCCGTGAGCTCGTCGATCAGGAAGCTGCCCTGGTTGGGGTTCTCGTTCATCGAGATGCCCCACTCCTTGGTGATGATCATCTGGATGGCCAGGGCCCGGCGCACCGACTCTGCGGTGGGTGTCGTGACGGCTTCGTCGTAGGCGTTGGTGTGGAGGCTGTTGGCGTTGTCGTAGAGGGCGATCAGGGCCTGCAGGGTGGTGCGGATGTCGTTGAAGTCCATCTCCTGGGCGTGCAGCGACCGGCCTGAGGTCTGCACGTGGTACTTCAGCTTCTGGCTGCGCTCGTCGGCGCCGTAGCGGTCGCGCATGGCGATGGCCCAGATGCGGCGGGCCACCCGGCCGAGCACGGCGTACTCGGGGTCCATGCCGTTCGAGAAGAAGAACGACAGGTTCGGTGCGAAGTCGTCGATGGCGATGCCACGGGCGAGGTAGCTCTCCACGTAGGTGAACCCGTTGGCCAGCGTGAAGGCCAGCTGGGAGAGAGGGTTCGCGCCGGCCTCGGCGATGTGGTAGCCGCTGATCGACACGGAGTAGAAGCTGCGCACCTCGTGGGTCACGAAGTACTCCTGGATGTCGCCCATCACGCCGAGGCTGAACTCGGTGGAGAAGATGCAGGTGTTCTGACCCTGGTCCTCCTTGAGGATGTCGGCCTGCACCGTGCCCCGCACCCGCTTCAGCACCTCGGCGGGGGTGAGCTCGGGGTGCTGGTCGATCGCCGTGTTGAGGAACATGGCGAGGATGGCGGGCGCCGGGCCGTTGATCGTCATCGACACGGACGTGCTCGGGTCGCACAGGTCGAAGCCGCTGTAGTGCACCTCCATGTCGTCGAGCGTGGCGATGGACACGCCGGAGTTGCCGACCTTCCCGTAGATGTCGGGGCGTT
>JBKJIL010000044.1:0-15666 GCA_046598435.1 Acidimicrobiales bacterium | reverse complement strand
TGGCCCTTGTGCGAGCCGGGCAGGATCGAGCCGCCGTAGAGGAAGACCGCTGGCAGGTTCACGCGGGCCGCCGCCATGAGCATGCCGGGGAGGCTCTTGTCGCACCCGGCGAAGGTGACCATGCCGTCGAAGCGCTCGGCGTGCATCACGGTCTCGATCGAGTCGGCGATCACCTCGCGGCTCACCAGTGACGCCCGCATGCCCTCGTGGCCCATCGAGATGCCGTCGGACACGGCGATGGTGACGAACTCGATGGGGAACCCGCCGGCCTCCCGCACGCCCACCTTGGAGCGCTTGGCCAGGCGGTCGAGCGGCATGTTGCACGGCGTGACCTCGTTCCAGGACGACACCACCGCCACCTGGGACTTGCCCCAGTCGGCGTCGGTCATGCCGATGGCCCGCAGCATGGCCCGGGCCGGCGCACGGTTGGGACCGTCGGTGACCTCCCGGCTGCGCGGCTTGATGTCGACGGGGGTCTCGCCCTGCTCGCTCGTCATGTCCGGCAGGCTACCGGCGCGCCCTCCGGCGCCCCCAAGCCCAATCCACGCCGACGCTCACTCGGTGCGAAGGCCGTGAGCGGGCGACCCTCGAACGGCGAGGAGCGCCTGTCCCGCCGCCAGCAGGAGCGAGAGGACGAGTCCGATCGCAGCCACGCGTCCAAGCGCCGCGAAGGGCACGTCGGGCGCGGCCAACAGGCCAAGTCGCTGCGCGATCCCATCCCAGAGGATCCGGCCCGCTGCCACGCCGATCGGGATGCCCACGAGCGCCGCCATGTACAACCACAGGCCCTGCCACACGAGGACCGTGCCCACCTGGCGCCGGGTTGCCCCAAGCGCCCGGAGCACACCGAGCTCCCGTCGGCGCTCTCGAGCCGAGGTGACCAGTGCCGCCGTCAGGAGCGCAAGCGCCGCGGCCGCCATGGCCCCCGCCAGCGCGATCGGCAGGGCACGCGTCCGATCGAGGTTCACGACCTCCACCGCTGGCGCGGGACGCGACACGTTGGTGAACCCCTGACTCAGGGACGCGATGGCGTCGTCGATGCTGACCTGCGGGGCGACGCGCGCGAGCAGGATGTTCACCGGCTGGCCGGGTACGAGATCCTGCAGCTGCTCGACGGTGACGATCGCTCCGCCGCCGATCTCCATCGTGAAGGCGAGCCCCGGGTTCAGCGTCGCTGTGCCCACCACCTCCATCCGCACCTGGTTGCCGTTGAGGCTGACCGTGACCGTGTCACCCACCCGGGCGTGTAAGCGCGCTGCCGTGCGCAATCCAAGGGCGACCTCCCCGGACGCCGTCGGCATTCGGCCGATTCGCGGGTCGGGTCCCACCGCCCCGCGAAGCTCGTCGAGGCCGGCGATGGCCACCTCGGTACCATCGACGGACGCCCGACCTTCCGGCGACACGACGGCGCTCACGCCGGCAACCGACGGGTCGGCCATCAGCCTGGCCACGTCGTCCTCCGTGAAGTCGCTGGAGTTGGGGTTGCCGAGGGTGAGGTCCCAGGTGGCGCCTTGTTGCTCATGGTGGGTGACGAGGTGGTCGAGGTTGCTGGTGTAGGTGGTCACGCCGGCGACGACAAGCAACGCGAGCGCGCTCACGGCAGCCCCGTAGCGCAGGGGTGCGCGCCGCTGACCTGGGAGCTCGACAGCGAAGCGAGCGCCCAGGGTGACGGCGAGCGGTGCGCCAAGCGCCGCCACCGAGCCCGCCAACCAGCTGGGCCGGCTGGACCGTTCGACCGACCTCGCCGACAACGACCGCACGGCAGGCAGCGCGGCGACGCCTGACGAGATGAGTCCGACGAGCAGAAGCCCGACTCCTCCCAGCCCGAGGACAATCCCATCAAGGCGAAGTCCCGGTGACACATCCGCGAGGCGGCCGAGCCCGATCGGAGTGAACGGCGAGGCGAGGATGGCCACGAGCACCGCCCCGACCGCGGCCATTGCGACCGCCAGCATCCCAGGGGCCGCCGCGACGAGGACCAGCTGTACCGGTCGGACGCCGAGTGCTCGCAGTGACCTCAGGGTGTCCCCTGCATTGCGAGCCAGACGGGCCAGGCCCTGACCCAGGAGGGCGACGCCTGCCGCGGCGAGTGCGACGCCAAGCGCGAGCAGCGAGACCGTCTCGACGGCGATGGCTCGACGGGCCGAGCGGGCGGCGTCCAACGAGTCGGAGCCACCGATGGCGATGTTGGCCTGGTCGCCGCCCGGAAGCGCTCGCACCGCCGCCTCGAAGCCGGGCCGGTCAGTGGCGCCGTTGCGCAGCAGCAAGCCCTGGCCCGAACCCGGCTCGGGGGGTCCGAAGACAGCGACTTCCCGGCCGAAGGCCGGGTAGAACGCCGGCGACAGGTAGAGCTCCTTGGTGCCGCCGAACGTGAGGATGCCCGTGTCAGCCGCTGGGGCCACGTCGACCGGCGTGCGCACCACGCCGGTGATCAGCAGGTCGACCACCGGGCCCATCGGTGCAGGAACCTCCGGCCCGGTGAACAGGCTGGGCATCTGCGAAGCGCTGTACGTAGCCATGCGGAGGCGGTCTCCGGGCCCGAGGTGCCGGGCCGCGGCGAGCTCCTCATCGACCACGGCCTCGTCGGGCGCGCTGGGATCGAGATCCCGCCCTCGGATCACACGACGTCGGAGGATCGCGTCGGGCGGGCCAGACACCGGTGTGCGCAGGTAGGGGTTGATGGTGCCCACCGCGGCGAGCTCTGGGTGACCGTCGTCATCCACCGGCACCATCGCGAGGTACGACTGGTAGCCCGCCGCGGTCACCTGCGGCAGGCGGTCGACGGCGGCCATGTCGAGCGGGGCGTCCGGGGAGGGCTCGACGAAGACGTCCTCGGCCTTGCTGTAGACGAGGAACCGGTCGAGCGCCCGGTCGGATCGGCGGGCCCCAGCGAACGCAGCGAGGGACCCGCCGAACAGCACCGCGCCCACGAGGCCAAGCGCCGCCGCTCCCGCGAGCCGTCGCCGCAGCATCCGCACCACCAGCCACATGCCTCAATTGAACTGTCCCCGCAGGGCCAGGGCGAGGGTGGGAGCACCGGTGCCGTGGTGGTGCTAGCCACACGACGCGCCCTCAGAGCTGGCAGACCTGGGCCCGGTAGGCGGCCAGGCGGGCCCCGGCGGCGGTGAAGGCCGGATCGTTCACGGCCTTGGTCACCTTGGGCCCCTGACCTGACGACGCGAGGGCGTCGAAGTCGTAGCCCACCGCCGCGAGCCCACGTCGAGCGCCTCGAAGCCGGCGGCGACGAGCGCGAGGTCGGGCTCGATCTCGGGCGGGGCGAGATCGTGGGCGTCGCGCAGCAGGCCCACGAGGCGGCGGAACGCCGCCTCGGTGGCGGCCGGATCGCCGGCGTCGCCGGCCAGGACCGACGACGTGTCGACGCCGCGCAGGAGGTTGCAGAAGGCGGACTGCGGATCTCCCGTGAAGCGGGGCACCGAGGTCGTCGTGATGGCCGCACGGCGGGTTGTGCTGGTGACCGACGCCGAGGGCGCGTCGCTGCCGGAGCAGGCCCCGAGCACGAGCGCCGCCGCGAGTGCACCAGCGGCCGCGCGCGACGCCGTCAGTCGAGGCCCGCCTTGGAGCGCAGGAGCGCGGTGGCCACCTTGCCGTCCGCTTGGCCCTTCGACGCCTGCATCACCTTGCCCATGAAGAACCCGGTGAGCTTGCCGCGCGCCTTGTCGTCTCCGGCGCGGAACTGCTCCCACTCGTCGGGGTGGGCGGCCACCACACTGTCGACGATTCCCTCCAGGGCAGTTGCATCGAGCGCCTCGAAGCCCTTGGCCGCCGCGATGGCCACGGGGTCGAGGCCCGAGGCCACCATCTCGGCGAGCACCGTCTTGGCTTGCGTGGCCGTGAGCTCGCCGGCCGACTCCATCTTCACGAGGGCGGCGAGGTGCTCGGCCGACAGCGAGTCGGCGCCGTCGACGGCCAGGTTGTGCTCTACGTGGGTGAGCACCCTGGCCGCGTCGGCGCCCGCTCCGATCGCCGCTAGCGCGAGCTCGTCGAGCCCGCGCTGCACGGTGATGACCACCGCGTCGCTGGTGTGACCGATCCCAGCCGCCGCCGCCAGCCCGGCACGCCGAGCCGCAGGCAGCACCGGTAGCGCGGCGTCGATGCGGGCGATGTCATCGGCAGTGGGCTCGAGGGGCACGAGATCGGGCTCGGGGAAGTAGCGGTAGTCATCCGCGTCCTCCTTCACGCGCAACGTGCCGGTGCGGCCCGTCGACTCGTCCCAGTGACGGGTCTCCTGGCGCACGGTCTCGCCCGCCTCGATGAGGTCGATCTGGCGCAGGGCCTCGTGATCGATGGCCCGGCCGAGGGAGCGCAGCGAGTTGAGGTTCTTGATCTCGCAGCGAGTACCCCATGGCTCGTCGACCCGGTGCACCGACACGTTGGCGTCGACGCGCATGGAGCCTTCCTCCATCTTGGCGTCGGACACCCCGGTGGCGAGAAGGATCGATCGCAGCTCGCCGACGTACTCCTTGGCCTGCTCGCTGCTGCGCATGTCGGCCTCGGACACGATCTCCACGAGGGGCACGCCGGAGCGGTTGTAGTCGACGAGGCTGTGACCGGCATCGTGGATGCGACCACCCCCACCGACGTGGTTGAGCTTGCCGGTGTCCTCCTCGATGTGGGCGCGCGTCACGCCGACGCGCAGACCCGAGGGGAGGTCGAGGTGGCCGTGCTCGTTGGTGGGCAGGTCGTACTGGGTGACCTGGTAGTCCTTCGGCTGGTCCGGGTAGAAGTAGTTCTTCCGGGAGAAGACCGAGCGGTTGACGCCGCACGCAAGCGCTCGACCGAGGCGCATGGCCAGCTCGACCGCTCGCTCGTTCAGCACCGGAAGCGAGCCCGGCAGCCCGAGGCAGGTGGGGCACGTGTTCGCGTTCGGCACGTCGCCGAAGTTGTTGGGGCAGGAGCAGAACAGCTTCGAGGCGGTGTGCAGCTCGCAGTGCACCTCGAGACCGATGACCATCGCCCAGCCCTGTTTTAGGCCGGCTCCGGGCGTCGCTTCGCTCCTGCCTCCGCCGGTGCCACTCGGCCGCACTCCGGCTAGGCCTCGCGGCGCACCGTCCGCGCCGTCCCCAGAGGTCGCTTCGCTCCTGCCTCCGCCGGTGCCGCTCATGCCATCGCTCCTTCCAGGGCCGCGGCGACACGGAACATGGTGCGCTCGTCGAGGGCGTTGGCCATGACCTGCACGCCCACCGGTAGGCCGTCGTCGCCCACGCCGAAGGGCACCGACATGGCGGGGTGGCCGGCCAGGTTCGACGGGATCGTGCACACGTCGTTGAGGTACATGGCAAGGGGGTCGGCCTTGGCGCCGAGGTCGAACGCGGTGGTGGGCGACGTGGGCGACAGCAGCACGTCGCAGCGCTCGTAGGCGGTCTCGAAGTCGCGGATGATCAGGGTGCGAACCTTCTGGGCCTTGCCGTAGAAGGCGTCGTAGTAGCCGGCCGACAGCGCGTAGGTGCCCAGCATGATGCGTCGCTCCACCTCCGCTCCGAAGCCCGCCGTGCGGGTGCGGTCGTACATCTCGCCCGTGGTGGGCGCGTCGACGCGCAGCCCGTAGCGCACGCCGTCGTAGCGGGCCAGGTTGCTCGACGCCTCCGCCGGGGCGATGAGGTAGTAGGCGGAGAGCCCGTAGATCACCGCCGGCACCGACACCTCCTCGATCTTGGCGCCAGCCGCCTCGAGCGCCGCGAGGGCGGCTCGTGTGCGAGCGGCGACATCGGGAGCGATGCCCTCGGCGTCGAGGAGCTCCTGCACCACACCGACGCGCAGGCCCTCGACACCCCGGTCGAGGTGCTCCGACAGCGCCAGCGGGCCCTCGGGGATCGAGGTGGAGTCGAGCGGGTCATGGCCCGAGATCACCTCGAGCAGCAGCGCCGCATCGGCCACGTCGGCGGCGAAGGGCCCGATCTGGTCGAGGCTGGACGCGAAGGCGACCAGCCCGTACCGGGACACGGCGCCGTAGGTGGGCTTGGCCCCGACGATGCCGCAGAAGGAGGCCGGCTGGCGGATCGACCCGCCGGTGTCCGAGCCGAGGGCCAGCGGCGCGAAGCCGGCCGCCACCGCCGCCGCGCTGCCGCCCGACGAGCCGCCAGGGACCCGGCTCGTGTCGTGCGGGTTCTTGGTCGGCCCGAAGGCGGAGTTCTCCGTGGACGAGCCCATGGCGAACTCGTCGAGGTTCGTCTTGCCCAGCGAGATGGCCCCTGCGCTGCGCAGTCGGCCGACGACGGTGGCGTCGTACGGCGGCCTCCACCCGGCGAGGATCTTCGATGAGCAGGTAGTGGGCACGCCGGTGGTGCAGAGGTTGTCCTTCAGCGCGATGGGCACCCCTGCGAGCGGGCCTGGGTCGTGGCCAGCGGCGACGAGAGCATCGATCCCGTCAGCGTGGGTCAGCGCCGCTTCGGCGGTGACGAGGTTGAAGGCGTGGATGTCGGCCTCGCGCTCCTCGATGGCGGCAAGGTGCGCCTCGACGACCGAGCGGGCGGTGCGCTCCCCGCTGCGAACGGCGGCGGCGATGCCACGAGCGCTCACGGCGCCTCCCCCAGCACGGGCGGCACTCGGAACATGCCGGCCTCGGCGGACGGTGCCTCGGCCAGCACGGCGTCGCGGATGCCGGCCAGACGGGCCACGTCGGGTCGCCACACGTTGCTCAGCGGGTACGGGTGCGACGTGGGCTCCACGTCGGCCAGGTCGAGTGCCTCCACGTCGGCGGCGTGGGCCAGGATCGCCGCCAGCTGCGGGGTGAACGTGTCGATCTGCTCCTCGCTCAGCTCGAGGCGAGCCAGCTTGGCCACATGGGCCACCTCATCACGCGACAGCGATGCCATAAGGGGTTCATCGTAGGGGCGGGCCGTCGGTGGCTCCGAACCGGCAGCCGCCCGTCGATGGTCGCTGACGCGTACGCTACCTCCAGATGACCGCCAGCCCCCCGAGCAGCGCAGGCCACTCCGAGGCTGGCGGCCTGCTCGGACAGAGTGCGTACGGCAGGCTGTTCGACGGCTCCGCCGTGCCCGCCATCGCCATCGATCACGAGCGGCGGGCGATCACCCACGTCAATCGCGCCGCGCTCGACTTCCTCGGCCTGGACGCCACCCAGGTGGTCGGCCGACGGGCCAACGACTTCCTCGCCGAGCTCGAGCCGGACGAGCTGCGTCGGGTCCGCGCCCTTCGAGGAGAGAAGGCGGCGGCCATTCGGCGGGTGACCACCGCCCTCGGCGTGCGCACGGTCGAGATCGACATCGTGCCGTCGGGAGTGCGAGGCGTCGCGTTCGTGCAGGCCATCGACCTCACCGAGCTCCTCGAGGTCTCGGCCCGGGCCGAGCGTGGCGCTGAGGACCTGGCCCGCGCCGAGGCGGCCCTCAACAGCGTTGCCGGCCGCCTGGCCCACGACCTGCGCGGCCCCATGGCTGCCATCACCGGGTTCTCCGACCTGCTGCTCCGAGATCACGACGTGCTCGACGATGCCGAGCGGGCCAACCTGCTCACGAGGATCAGCGCCAACACGCACGCGCTGATGGAGATGGTCGCCTCCATCCTGAGCGAGACCGACGCCGGTGCCGTCCGACCCGAGGACTCGTCCTGCTTGGTGGACGACCTCTTCCGCACCATCAGGGCGATCACCGAAGCCCAGATCGCTGAGGGCGCGGGTGTCCTCGAGACCACCACCGACGTCGCCACCCTCCCCATGCCGGTCGGGAGGATCCGCCAGGCCGTGGTCAACCTGGTGTCCAACAGCATCAAGTACCGCCAGCCGTCGCGAGACCTCCGGATCGTGGTCGAGGTGCGGACGACCGACTCAGGGACCGAGATCGTCGTGGGCGACAACGGCATGGGGTTGCCGGACGACCCGACGGACCTGTTCGAGGCCGGAGTGCGCGGCGCCGGCGTCGAGGGCACGGCGGGCGCGGGGCTGGGCCTGGCCTTCGTCCGCGCCGCCGCCGAGAGCGCGGGAGGCCACGTGGTGGCGCACCAGCGCCCGGTGGGCGCCGAGTTCGTGATCACCATGCCTGCGCCCGACGACGGCGAGCCCACGCCGCCCTCCGCGGACGCCATGGTGCCCAGCGGCCTCTCGGCCCCGCAGCTCGAGCTCGTCGTCCACGCAAGCCCCGTGGCCACCTTCGTCATCGACATCGCCGTCCGCAAGATCGTGCTCGTCAGCCGCGCCGGCACCGAGCTGCTGGGCATCGAGGAACAGGACATCCTCGGTCGTCCCGGGTCTGACTTCCTGGACGCGCAGGACATCGCCGAAGCGCTCCGACGCCGGGTGCTGGACGAGCCCGACGCCCGGGACCCGATCCACACGCAGCTGCGGGGCGCGCTGGGTGCGATACCGGCCCGCGTGTGGATCACCGCGGTGGAGGGCACCGCGCTCGCCGTTGCGCAGGCCATCCCTGACGACCCACCGCGTCGCGATCGACACTGAGGTTGGCTACCTTGCCCGGATGGCCGACTACGAGATCCCCCCGCCCGAGCCGAAGCCCATCGACGAACAGAACTGGCTCAAGCTGAAAGACCTCCTCGAGCGGGCGACGCTCAAGGGCGTGCCCTACGGGGACGAGAAGTGCGACAACTGCCTGTACTACCTGAACCCCGATGACAGCATCTCGTACTGCTGGCACCAGCAGCTGCGGATCCTGGTGGGGGGCGAGTGGTGGTGCCAGTGGTGGGAGGCCATCCCCGAGGACGTGTAGGTCAGCTGCCCGTCACTCGCCGGGCGAACTCCACGGTGGCCAGCTCGACGAGGGCCTGGTCGAAGTCGAGCGTTGCCACGTGGAAGCTCTGCTCGAGCCAGATGCGCTCCACGGGCCCGGAGATCCCCTCGGCCAGCACATCGGAGTCCTCAGGGTTCACCACGTGGTCCTGGCGGCTCGTGATGATGAGCGTCGGCTGCTGGATGTCCGCGAGGCGGGCGCGGACGTCCTCGCCCGCCATCAGCATCGTCAGCAGCGGGCCCAGCGGGGTAGCGTCGTAGGACGCCTCGTCGGCGTCGGGGTCGGCGATGTCGCCGCCGATCGAGTCGATGACGGCCATCCCGCCGGCCAGCATCTCCTCGATGCCGGCCGCCAGCTCGGAGGGTGCCGCAACGGGGGCGTTGATGAGCACGATGCCGGCCAGCTCGGGGTGGCCCTGGGCCAGGGCCGCGGTGAGGGCGCCACCCATCGAGAGCCCGGCCACCACGACCTTGCCCCCCGGAGTCCGCGCCTGGACGGCTTCGAGGCAGCGCTCGGCCTCGGTGAGCCAGTCGTCCCAGCCGGTCTCCACCATGTCCTCCACGCTGGTGCCGTGCCCCGGCAGACGCGGGAGCTCGACGGCGAACCCGGCGTCGGCCAGCGCCTCGGCCAGCGGCCGCATCGACACGGGGCTCCCGGTGAACCCGTGCAGCACCACCGCGCCATGAGGTCCGCCACCAGGGGACGACCACGCCTCGCAGCCCGGCAGCACGGGATGGGTGTCGTCGGCAGGGGTGCGCGGCATCGGGTTCGTCCTATCGGTAGGGATCGTCGTTGACCTGCTCCTGCCACCACGGGTCAGGCGCGGGAGTCCAGTCGGGGTCGGGGTAGATGCAGTCGACCGGGCAGGGGTCGAGGCACTTCTCGCACCCTGAGCACAGCTCGGGGATGATCACGACGTCCATGCCGTGGTTGAAGATGGCCCCGAACTGCGGTGGGCAGTGGCGGATGCAGGTGTCGCAGTTGATGCAGATCGACATGTCGATGAGGAGCGGCGGGTTCTGCCACTTGGGGTTCCGCTCGCGTGCCTCGATGCGCTCGGGCCTGGTGGTCGCAGCCATCGCGGTGGAACGTACCACCGACGAGGTGGTCATTGACCCACGGGTCAAGCGCGGGGCACGCTCTTGGGGTGGAACCTGACCGCCGGCTCACCGCGCAAGGCCTCGAGCGCAAGCAACAGCTGCTCGACCGCTCGGCCGAGCTGTTCGCCGAGCGTGGCTACGCCGAGACCCGGGTCATCGACATCGTGCGGGCGGCCGGCGTGGCGAAGGGGTTGTTCTACTGGTACTTCGACAACAAGGAAGCCCTGTTCAAGGAGCTGGCCGAGAGCATCCGGCTGCAGCTTCGACGCGAACAGGGCAAGGTGCTCGATCCCAACGCCCTCCCGTTGGTCAACCTGTACCGAGGCACCGAGGCGTCGGTCCTCTTCATGGCCGAGCACGCCAACTTCTTCTCGCTGCTCGAGGTGGAGGGCCGCAACTTCACCGATGTGCTGCGCGAGGGCACCCGCCAGCACATCGATGACATGGTGCGCATCGTGCGAGCCGGTCAGGCCCACGGCACCATCCGAGAGGACGATCCCGAGCTCCTCGCCCTGGGCGTTGTGGGTGGCGTGGGGAACTTCTCGCACTTCCATCGCACCGGCCGACTGTCGCTTCCCCTCCCGGAGCTGGCCGCGTTCGTCGCCCGCTACGTCGTGCACTCCCTGGCCGCCGACGACGAAGCCATCGCCACGGTGCTCCACACCACCGCACTGCCGACCTCCGCCTGACGCACCCCGCGAACGGGTTCCTGCACCCCGCGTGCAATCTCAGTGCTACGGTGCCCTCCGCCGATCGGCCCCGACCTGGAGGTAACCCCCATGGCTGAGCAGTACCCCTTCCTTTCCGATGAGTGGCTCGAGGCCGCCAAGAAGATCCGCGAGGAGCACACCGGTGAGGCCGGTGCGCCCGCCCACGCGGTCCGCATGAACCAGGTCATCACGGAGGTCCCCTTCGGTGACGGCACCATCAACGCCCACCTCGACACCTCCGGGGGCGACATGAAGATGGACACCGGCCACCTCGATGCCGCCGACCTCACCGTGACCCTCGACTACGCGACGGCCAAGGCCATCCTCGTCGACGGCAACCCGCAGGCCGGGATGCAGGCCTTCATGGCCGGCAAGATCAAGGTGCAGGGCGACATGACCAAGATGATGGCCATGCAGCAGGGCACCCCCGATCCCGCCGCCGCGGAGATCGCCGCCAAGATCAAGGAGATCACGGCCGACTGATCCCGCCTGCCGGTCGGGCCCTAGCGGGCCAGGGCCGGGGTGTGATCTCGATCGAGGGCGCCCTTCGGGGCGCCCTCTTCGCGTGTGCTCGACTGCACGAACAGCGCCGTCACCAGGCCGAGGGCGGCCACGAAGCCACCCAGCAGGTAGGCCTCGCCATAGGCAGCCACATCACCGACCGCGCGCACCCGCACCACCGACACCGTCTGCATCACCTGGATGCCGATCACCACACCGAGCTGGGTCATCATCTGTTGAAAGGCGCCGGCCACGCCGAGGTCTCGTTCGTCGACGGCGTTGGCGATGCTGGCCGACAGTGCCGGCGACGAGCAGCCGAGTCCGATGCCCGACAGGGCCAGAGAACCCAGGATGACGAGGTCCCCCGATCCTGGCGCCACCGACGACAGCGCCACCATCGAGGCGACCACGAACGCCGACCCCACCACCGCCGAGGTCCGCTCCCCCACCTTGATGGCGATGTAGCCCGCCATCGGCCCGGCGATGGCAAAGGCCAGCGGTCGGGCGATCATCAGGCCACCGACGCGCGTCTCCGGGTAGCCGAACACGGACTGCAGGAAGATCGGCGTGATGACGAACCCGCCCATGTAGGCGAAGTTCGTGAAGCACTGGGTGGCGATGGCGAAGGTGAAGTTGCGCTGGCGCAGGTAGGCCAGCGGCAGCAACGGGTTGGCCACCCGTCGCTCGATCACGGCGAAGGCGGCCAGCGCCACTGGGGCGATGGCGAAGCCCGTCACGATGCGAGGGCTCGACCAGCCCCAGAGCGGGCCCCGGTTGATGGCGAAGAGCAGGGAGGTCGCGCCGACGGCCAGCACGACGGCGCCGAGGTAGTCGAAGGTGGCCCGCTCGCGGCGCTGCGTCTCCGGCAGGACCAGCATGGCCAGCAGCAGCCCCGTCAACGTCAGGGGCACCTGGGCCACGAAGATCCAGCGCCAGCCGAAGGTCTCGACGATCGGCCCGCCGGCGACCACGCCGATCACCGGGCCGCCGGCACCCACCATCGACCAGTACCCCATCGCCTGCACGCGCCGCTCGGGCGGGAAGAGCCGGTTGATGATGGCGATCGATGCCGGCCCGACGGCGGCCCCGGTGGCGGCGCCGAGCACCCGGAACGCGATGAGCGCGCCGGCCCCCCAGGCGGCAGCCGTCAGTGCCGCGAACAGGCTCACGCAGGCCATGGAGATTCCGTACACGCGACGGTGCCCGTAGAGGTCGCCCAGCTTGCCCATGGCTGGGCCGACGACGGCGAAGGCCAGCAGCGGCCCCGTGACCACCCACGTGACCGTGCTCGTGTCGCTGCCCAGCTCAGCCGCGATGCGCGGGATCGACACCGACAGGATGGTGATCGTGAAGCCCACCGAGAACAGGCCGAACAGGGCGACGGCGAGCACCATCCACGGGTAGCGAGGGCTGCCCGCCACCCGCTCGTGCACCCGGGCCCGCAGCATCATCGGCCAGGGGACGACGGCGACCTCGTCCGCCCCCGGGGCCTCGATCGTCAGCTCGTCGTAGTGGCTGTCGTCAGGGCCGGGCACCGCGCCAGGATACTTGACCCGCGGGTCAAGTCGGCACCCGTGGGCGGACGCGCCCGTGCCCGACCTGCTGGGGCGGCGGCCTCATCGCAGCGGCTGGGGAACGCTACGTCCAGCACACCGCCCCAGCAGGTCGGGCACGTTGTGACCTCAGGGTATACCTCGGCCGCCCGATTGCATCGCGGCGTCGGGTGCTGTCAGCCGAGGATGCCCGGGAGCTGGTCAGCCAGGGCGTCGATGGTCCAGCGGTCGTCCCGCTCGATGCGCTCGCCGAGGTGCCACGGCTCCATCACCCGCACCACGCCGCCCTGGGCGAAGAAGGTGCGGCCCGTGATCGGGCAGTCGGCGGTGGCCAGATAGGCCACGAGGGGGGACACGTTGGCGGGGTCCCACACGTCGAAGCCGTCGGCCGGCGCGGCCACCATCTCACCCAGACCGGGGGTGGACTCGGTGAGGCGGGTGCGCGCCGCAGGCGCGATGCAGTTCGAGCGGACCCCGTAGCGGGCCAGCTCCTGGGCGCAGATGATGCTGAACGCGCCGATCCCGGCCTTGGCGGCGCCATAGTTCGTCTGGCCCGGGTTGCCGAGCAGGCCCGAGGTGGAGGAGGTGTGGATGATCGAGGCCTGGACTTCGGTCCCGGCCTTGACCTGCTCGCGCCAGTGGGCTGCCGCGAATCGGGTCGGCACGAAGTGCCCCTTCATGTGCACCGCCACGACATCGTCCCATTCGGCCTCGGACATGCTCACGAGCATGCGGTCGCGCAGGATCCCGGCGTTGTTCACCAGCACGTCGAGGCGGCCGAAGCCGTCGACGGCGGCGGCCACCAACGCCTGCCCCCCGTCCCAGCTGGTGATGTCGTCGGTGTTGGCGATGGCCTCGCCCCCTGCGGCGGCGATCTCCTCGACGACGCCCGCCGCTGCGTCACCCAGATCGTTCACGACGACCTTGGCCCCCTCTGCCGCGAACAGGAGCGCGTGCTCGCGGCCGAGCCCCCTGCCGGCACCGGTGATGATGGCGACACGACCTTCGAGTGACCCCACGGCACGTCCTCCCCGACTCCCCACCCAACGACCCCGGTCGGGCCGCGCCGGCACTGTACAAGCGGACGCGAAGCCCTCCGGACGCCAGCCGCTGGTGGGCTCAGCGGCGGAGGTAGATGTCGACCGTGGTGCCGCGCTTGGCCTTCGTGCCGGCCGGCGGGTCGGTGACGTACGGGCGCCCGCGTGCCGGGCCTGACACGTCGCCGACGACGAACCCCGCGGCTTCGAGCCGGGCGATGGCCCCGTCGAGGTCGGTGCCGTCGATGTCGGGGACGACGACGAGGTCGGGGCCCTTGGACACCACCACCTCGACGTCGCTGTCCCGCGCCGCCGGCTGGCCCTCCCCGGGCCGCAGCTCGATGACCCGGCCCTTCTCCACGCCGTCGCTGAACTCCTCGACCTTGGTGGCACCGAGCTGCACCTCGGCGAGCGCGGAGACGGCGTCGTCGTAGGTGCCGCCGGCCAGGCCCGAGGGCACGGTGCGGGGCTCGGGGCCCTTCGACACCGTGAGCGAGATCTCGCTGCCCTTGGGCTGCTCGCCGGCCGACTCAGGCGCGACCGCCAGCACGATGCCCTTGCTCTGCTCCTCGCTGAACTCCTCGGTCACCTTCGGGACGAACCCCCCGGCCGCCTCCAGTGCGGCGGTGGCATCCTCGAGCGAGGTGCCCACGAGATCGCCGGGCACGGCCGCCAGCTCGTTGCCGAGCGACACGACCAGCACGAGGGTGTCGCCCTTCTTCAGCTGATCGCCGGGGGCGGGGTCCGTGCGCAGCACGGTGCCGGGGACGCTGCCGTCCTTGCGCTCGGTGCGACGGTCGATGGACCAGCCGTAGCCGTCCACTGCCTTGCGGGCTGCCTCCTCGGTGTTGCCCACCAGCACCGGCACCTCGTAGCGCGGGGTGCGGGCCTCGATCGCAGCCCAGGCCGCACCGATGCCGAGCAGGCTCGCCAGCACGACCGTGAGCAGCACCGTCGGCCACCGCCGGCGACGGGGCTCGTCGTCGACGACGAGCTCGAGGGCGCCCGGATCGACGTCGGGATCGACGTCGTCTTCGGAGACCACCGCGGCGACCCCGGTGGCTGCCATCGTCACCGTGGCGGCATCGCCGACCGAGTCGGCCGGCGTCGGCGGGACGTGCACCGACCCACCGAGCATGGTGGCGTCCTTGCCCCCCGGACCGGCCGTGAGATCGACGATGGGCGCCGCCGTCTGCAGGCGGATCGGCTCGGGCCGGGGCAGGTCCTCGGCGCAGGCCATGAGGGCGATCGACAGCTCGCCGGCGTCGGGCCGATCGGCGGGCAGGGGCTGCCCGGCCCGCTGGAGCGGTCGCTGGAGCGGGCCGAGCGACTCCGGCACGGGCATGGGCTTGCCCACGCGGGCCATGAGCGTGGCGATCGTGGTGTCAGCCGTGAACGGCACGGAACCGGTGACGGCCTCGACCAGCACGAGGGCCAGGGAGTACACGTCGGCTCGACCGTCGACCGACTCGCCCTGGGCCTGCTCGGGTGAGGCATAGCGCGCCGTGCCCATGACGGCGCCCTGGGGCTCCGTCCAGGCGGCTTCGGCCAGCGCCCGGGCCAGACCGAAGTCGGCCACCCGCAGGCGCCCGTCGTCGCCGAAGAGGAGGTTGGCGGGCTTGACGTCTCGGTGGACGAAGCCGCGCCGGTGGGCGTAGTCGAGCGCTCGGGTGGCCTCGAGACCGACCAGCAGCGCCTGCGACGGGCTCAGCCGGCCGCTCTCGTCGAGGATGCTGCGCAGGCTGCCGCCGCCGAGGTGCTCGGTGATCAGGTAGGGCGTGCCGTCGTCGTCGCCCCAGTCGTACACGGCGAGGATGTTCGGGTGGCTCAGGGCCGCGGCAGCCTGGGCCTCCGCCCGGAAGCGACGCAGGAAGCTCTCGTCGTCGGCCAGCGCAGCGTGCAACAGCTTCACCGCGACTCGACGACGGAGCCGGACGTCATCGGCCAGGTAGACCTGGGCCGATGCGCCCGTGCCGAGCGGAGCGATGAGCCGATACCGCCCGCTGAGCACGCGACCGATCTGGTCCGCCATGCGGGACATGACCACG
>JBKJIL010000025.1:0-2637 GCA_046598435.1 Acidimicrobiales bacterium | reverse complement strand
CGCCCCCGTCGCGTTGGCGCACCCCCTCGACGGCGGCCGGGCGGGCGTGCTCCATCGTTCGCTCGATGACACGATCGTGGGGATGGGCGCCGATGGGCGTGCCTGGGACCGGCACATCGGCTGGGCGGTACGACGGTGGGAGGCGCTGGCGCCGGCCCTCCTCGGGCCCGTCCTGCGGGTGCCGAGACACCCGTTCACGATGGCCGCGTTCGGCGCGCGAGGACTGCTGCCGGCCACGGCCGCCGGGCGCGCGTTCAGCACTGACGAGGCGCGCGGGATCTTCGGAGGCGCCGCCGCGCACGCCTTCCTTCCGTTGGGCCATCTCCTCACCACGGCGATGGGGATGATGCTGCTGGCGTCGGGCCACGTGGCGGGGTGGCCGGTGGCCAAGGGCGGCTCGCAGGCCATCGTCGATGCGATGGCCGCGAGGCTCGCCGAGCTCGGCGGCACCATCGAGACCGAGCGTCCGGTGCGGTCCATGGACGACATCCCACCCTCGAAGGCCGTGCTGTTCGACGTCACGCCACGCCAGCTGCTGTCCATCTGCGGCGACGCGCTGCCATCGAGCTACCGGCGCCGGCTCGGCCGGTTCCGCTACGGGCCCGGCGTGTTCAAGGTCGACTACGCGCTGTCCGAGCCGGTGCCGTGGACGAACGACCACTGCCGACAGGCCGGGTCGCTCCACCTGGGGGGCACGCTGCCCGAGGTGGCCGCCGCCGAGGCCGATGTCGCGGCAGGCCGGCATCCCGACCGGCCGTTCGTGCTCGTGGGCCAGCAGAGCCTCGCCGACCCGTCTCGTGCCCCCGAAGGCAAGCACACGCTGTGGACTTACTGCCACGTGCCCAACGGCTCTACCGTTGACATGACCGAGGCCATCGAGCGACAGATCGAGCGCTTCGCCCCCGGCTTCCGGGATGTGGTGCTCGCCCGCCACGTCGCTGACAACGCCTGGTACGAGGCCCACAACGCCAACCTCATCGGCGGCGACATCAACGGCGGGTCCTTCGCCGGCCTGCAGCAGGTGCTGCGCCCGCGGCCAGGTGTGCATCCCTACCGCACGCCCAACCCTCGCCTGTTCCTGTGCTCGTCGTCCACGCCCCCCGGCGGCGGGGTGCACGGCATGTGCGGCGCCAACGCGGCGGAGGCTGCGCTGGCGGGGGCGCTGCGCTGACCTAGGGCGCCCTGTCTGGGTCGAATGGCCTCCGTAGCGGGGGGGGGCGCTACGCGTCGCTCGGGGTTCTGTCGCTGCCGATGGAGGACACGCGGAAGGCCACGACGAGCGATGGCACCAGAACGGCGTAGGTCTTGCGTGGTTGGCGAAGCATGGGGTTCTCCTGATGGTTGGGTTGTTGGGTGTTCACGGGTCTCGAAGTCCCTCCGCCGGTGAGGTGCGCGATGCGCGGCGCGCCGGGATGATCGACAGCACGAGCCCGAGCGCCACGACCACGGCGAAGACCGCACCGACAAGGCCCGCCACGGACGGCAGCTGAGGGCCGATGCCGATGGCCCGGGCGGCAGTTCGCCACGCCAGCCCACCGACCACCACGCCCGCGACGCAGCCCACCAGCCCGCCGACCACGCCGAGGACCAGACCCTCGGTGTGCAGGACTCGTCGCACCTGAACCCGATCGAACCCGAGGGAGCGCACGACGGCCAGCTCGCGGCGGCGCCGGGCGGCCGTGACGGTCAAGGTGTGCGCGAGCCCCACGGCGGCGACCAGCGCCACGACACCCGCAGCCACCCCCGGCAGGCTGTCGGCCTCCGCGATGAGGAGCACCTCCCCGCCGGGATGGGGCAGGTCGACCGAGAGACCGGCGGCGGAGAGGCGGCGAAGCAGGGGGTCGTCGTCGGTGCCGTCGCGCCAACCGGCCACGATGGTCTGGAAGCACTCCGCCTCGTCGTTGCAGCCCGGAGGCCAGCCGAGGGCGTCGACCGCCGCCCGATCGGCGGTCCAACCCGACGCGAGCGGGTCCCCGTCGAACCCCACGAACGCAACGATGCCGACCACCTCGAGCGGTGCGGTCCCGCTGGGACCTTCGGCGTCGATCGAGGATCCGATGTCGACACGGAGGGCATCGGCAGTGTCGCTGCCGAGTGCGATCTCCGACGGCCCGACAGGAAGCCGCCCGTCCACCACCGTCGGCCCAGAGGCGCCGCGCAGGTTCTCGACAGGCACGCCATTGGTCACCTCGCCGTCGAGCTCCAGCTTGAAGCGGATCTGGACGAGCGCCACCGTGGCGACGTCTCGGTCGCCGAGCAGGACCTCGGTCGCGTCCGCGTCGGGCGTCGCCTCGTCGTCGTCCGTGTACACGAAGGCGTCCCAGGTGCCCCACCCGTACACGCGAGGATCCGTGCTGGCCCGGCTCACCCCCACGCCGAACAGCAGCACGGCCAGCCCACCGGCGGTGCCGACCATGACACCGACCAGCGCGCTGCGGGCGGGCACGCGTGGGCCACGCCCGCGACCCAGTGCGTAGCTCGCACCCAGAGCGGCCCAGGGTGGGGCGCCGACCGACCCGAGCCGCTCAGCGATCCCCGGGCGTGCCGGAGAGCCCTCGTCGCTGGTGAGCCGGCCGGCCGCAGCCGAGGCTCTCACCGCGATCGCCCGGGGATCGCTGAGCGGCTCGGGTCGGTCGG
>JBKJIL010000286.1:0-12231 GCA_046598435.1 Acidimicrobiales bacterium | reverse complement strand
AAGCCCTCGAGGCCTCGCACGTCGCCGACCTCAGTCTCCGCGACGATCACGCCCTCGAGCCCGGGGGGCGCCTCGATGGTCGAGGGGTGCACCACCGGCTGCACCTGGGCGAACTCCATGAGGGACCGCAGCGAGACGACGCCGACGAGCTTGTCGTCCTCCACCACCGGAAGGTGGCGGTAGCGGTGCTCGGCGAAGGCCGCGAAGGCCTCCTGCACCGACAGATCGGGGGCCGCGCAGTCGACCGGCTGGGTCATCCACTCGCTCACCTTGGTGACGGCCGGTGAGGCGCCCGTGGCGTTGAAGCGCACGAGATCCCGCTCGGTGAGGATCCCGATGGGCCGCTCGCCGTCGACCACGATGGCGGAGCCCTTCTTGCGCTCCTCCATGCGAGCCGACACCTCGGCGATGGTCTCGGACGCGCGGGCGGTGACGGCAGGGCTGGTCATGACCTCCGCGACCGTGCGGGTGGTGGCAGGCGTGGGCATGGCTCTGATCCTACCGACGCCGCCCGAGGACGATCGTCGCCGGGCCGCTCAGGAAGTGTTCATCTGACCGCGACGCGACCGTCACCGGGGCGTGGCGGGGACGTCACGCCCCGGCGCGACGCTTCCTCCATGCCCTCGCTCATGGCTCTCTTGCGATCGCTCGGCAACGACGGGGCGGTCCAGAACGTTCGCACCGCCCTCGATGCCCGCCAGCGAGAGGACTGGCTCGTCGCCTCCCTCACCCACCGCCTGGCCGTGCACGACCTGACCGAGGTGGTCGTGGGCCCCCCCGCCGCGGCCGCCTCGGTCGGGCTCGACCAGCTCCACCGGTCGGGCTGATCAGCTCATCCCACATCAGCTCATCCGACGCTTCAGCACGACGCCGCCGACGCCCACGACGACGATCGCGGCCAGGCCGGAGCCGATGACCCACGGCGCCGCCGACGTGGTGCCGTCGTCCCGTTCGTCAGCTTCGAGCGTCGTGCCCGGCAAGGCCCGCTCGGTCGTGGACGTCGAGGACGTCGGTGCCGCCGTCGTCGGGCTGGCCGTGGTGGTCGACGCGGCTACGGCCTGGCCAGGATCCAGGTCCACGTGGGCAGAAGCGACGGTGGCGAACAGCACCACCCCGAAGAGCGCCAGCGCGGTCAGGACGAGCAGTCGGCGGATCATGCGCAGGTGGTCGTCGCTCGGGCTCGGCTGGTTCCCGAGCCACCGACGGGTGCCGAACCGACGGTACGGTGGGGCGATGGAGCACGTGCGCTGGACGGCTCGTCCCGACCTGCACGATCCGGTCGTGATCGCCGCCTTCGAGGGCTGGAACGACGCCGGGGACGCCGCCACGACGGCCGCGCGCTACCTCATCGACCAGTGGGACGTGGAGCTGGTGGCCGAGGTCGATCCCGAGGAGTTCTACGACTTCACATCGACCCGTCCCCAGGTGCGCCTGGACGAGGACGCCCAGCGCCACATCGACTGGCCGAGCACCGAGCTGTACGCCGGCTCCATCCCGGGGGTGGGACGCGACGTGCTCATCGTCGTCGGCACCGAGCCACAGCTGCGCTGGCGCACCTACTGCGACGAGCTCACCCAGGTGGCGCAGTCGAGCGGCGCCCAGCTCTGCGTCACGCTCGGCGCCCTCCTCGCCGAGGTGCCCCACACACGGCCCACGCCGATCGTGGGCACGGCCTATGAGCCCGACGTCATCGCCGGGGTGCAGCTCCAGCCGTCGGGCTACGAGGGGCCGACCGGGATCGTGGGGGTCCTCCACGACGCATGGAGGCAGGCCGGGCTGCGGGCGGCATCGCTCTGGGCCACCGTCCCCTCCTACGTGCCCGGAGCACCGTCACCCAAGGCCGCCCTCGCCCTGGTGGAGCGGCTGGCCGCCATGCTCGAGACCTTCGTGGTCACCACCGACCTCGAGATCGCGTCAGCCTCCTACGAGCGTCAGGTCAGCGAGCTCGTCGACGCCGACGAGGAGACGGCCACCTACGTCGCGTCGCTCGAAGAGCACCACGATGACACCCCGGGTGTGCTCCCGTCGGCCGAATCGATCGCCGAAGAGGTGGAGCGCTTCCTCCGGGACCAGTAGCGGCCGACCAACCAGCGGCTACGGCGACGTCGACTGCGGCGGGTCGTCGGGGCGGTGCCACGGGTGGGCACGGGGCTCGTCGTAGAGCACATCGACCGGCTCACCCCGGATGGCGGCGAAGGCGTGAGCACCCCACTGCGAGAGGCCCACCGTCATGGCGGGCAGCTCCCCCTCGGCGAACCAGCCGACGTCGGCCGTCTCCAGCGGGTGGGCTTGCAGCGAACCGCCGGTGGCCCGGCACAAGAACACGATCGAGTAGAGCGGGATGCGGGTGAACCCCATGCGCATGCCGTCGAGCACGGCGATCACCCGCTCGGGCTCGCAGGTGATGCCGGTCTCCTCCAGAACCTCCTTCACCGCCACCTCGCTGGCCGAGTAGCCGACATCGGCCCAGCCCGTCGGATAGAGCCACACCCCGGTGTCGGCCCGCTGCACGAGCAGGATCCGTCCCTCGGCATCGTGCACCACGGCGCCCACGGCCGCCTTCGGGGTGACGTAGCCGGCAACCCCCTGACCGACGCTGCGCATCCACTCCGCGACGTAGTCCTCCACGTCGAGCGCCTCGTCGGCGGCCAGCGCGGCCCGGATGTCGCCGGCGATGTGGAGCACCTCCTCGAAGCGCTCCCGTTCGTAGAGGCTCTCGGTGAACCCGAGGCCCGTGCGGGCCACCCCCGCCAGGGCCTCCGACCAACGGGCCAGATCGCTGTGGGTGGGTGGCAGGCGGTGCTTTCTGTGCTGTGGGTGCTGTGGTTGCTCGGTCATCAGCGGTTGGGGCTCCCCGTTCCGGTCAGCCGGCGAGCTCGTGGAGGAGGGCGCGCTCGACCTCGACCATGAGCGCCGGGTCCTCGACCTTGGCGCCCGCCCCCGTGCGGACGTAGAAGGCGTCCACCACGCGCTCGCCGAGCGTCTGCACCTTGGCCGACACGATGTCGAGCTGGAGCTCGGCGAGGGCCCGCGTGATCCGGTAGAGCACGCCGATCGAGTCGGGAGCGTGCACCTCCACGACGGTGGCCGTCCGAGACGCCGTGTTGTCGATGTACACCCTCGGCGGCTCCTGGATGGGCCCCCGCGGCCCCCGTCCGCCGTAGACCTTGGCCCGCTCGGCCAAGCGGGCTTGCAGGGCGAGGCGCCCCTCCAGGAGCTTGTGGAGGTCATCGACGACCTTGTCCCAGGTGATGGTGGGGCCGAAGCTCGATTCCACCCGGAGCACCTCGAGGGCGATCCCGTCGAGCGTCGTGACCGCCGCATCGAGCACGCCGAGGCCGTGCAGGGCGAGCACGCCGGTGACGCTGCTGAACAGGCCGGGCCGGTCGGTGGCCACGACCATGAGCTGGTCCCCGGCGCCCCGCAGCACGAGCTCGCCGGCCCGCAGGAGGGCCAGCTGCTCGGCATTCGGGAAGTCCTCCCGCACCTCGTCGGCGGCGCCCCCGCCGAGCACGTGGCTCACCCGGCCGACGAGGTCGCGCACCAGCTCGGCCTTCCAGCGCCCCCACGCGGCCGGGCCGGTGGCCAGGCTGTCGGCCTCGGTGAGCGCGGCCAGGAGCCCCAGGGTGCGGTGGTCGCCCACTGCGGCGGCCACCTGCTCGATGGTGGCGGGATCGTCGAGGTCCCGCCGGGTGGCGGCATCGGGGAGCAGCAGGTGGTGGCGCACAAGTGCCTGGAGCACCACCACGTCGGCTGCCGGGAACCCGAGGCGGGACCCGATGGCGGCCAGCAGCTCGATCCCGACGGTGGTGTGGTCGCCCGGGAACCCCTTGCCGCTGTCGTGGAGCAGCGCGCCCACGACCAACAGGTCGGGGCGGTCCGTGCGGGCCACCAGCAGCGCGGCGTTGGCTGCCGTCTCCATGAGGTGTCGGTCGACGGTGAAGCGGTGGTAGGCGTTGCGCTGCGGCTTGCTGCGCACGGCCGCCCACTCCGGTAGGACGTGCACCCAGAGGCCGAGCTGGTCGAGCGCCTCGATCACCGGGATGGCGCGATGGGCCGCCAGGAGGAGATCGACGAAGGCAGCCCGCACGTCGACCGGCCACGGCTCGGGGGGCGCGACGCTGTGCGCGACGAGGCGATCGAGCGACGCGCGGTGGATGTGGGTGTCGGCGGCCGCGGCTGCCGCCGCGGCGCGCAGCACGAGCGTGGGATCCGACGCGATGTCGGCGTCGGCGAGGACGTGCACCTCCGCGTCGCGCAGCACCAGACCCGGCCCGATCGCCTTGTCGCGGCGGGACCGCCAGCCGGCCGGGCCACTCAACGACGCATCGATGCGCTGCCACGCATCGTCGCTGCGCCACGCGATCGTGCGGGCGGCTGCTGCCACCGAGTGCATGAGCGCGTCGGCCGACTCGGCGCCCAGCGCGTCGGCCACCGAGTCCTGCTCCTCGAGCAGCAGCCGATCACCAGGGCGTCTGGTGCGGCGATGCAGCTCGACCCGGGCGGCGAGGAGCGTCTCGTAGGCATCCATCAGCGCCGGATCGTCACCTTCCCAGAGCAGCGTGCCGGCCGCCTCCGCCCAGCGCAGGGCGTGCACGTCGCGCAGACCCCCCCGACCTTCCTTGAGGTCGGGCTCGAGCAGGAACGCCACCTCCCCGGCCCGCTCGTGGCGGTCGCGGACGCGGCGGGCCAGCTCCCCGAGCCACCGCTTCGAACGCTTCTGCCACTGGTGGAGGGCACGGCGAGCCAGGTCGGCGGTCAGCGTGGGGTCGCCACCGAGGTGGCGCACCTGGAGCAGCGAGGTCGCCGTGTCGAGGTCGTCGGCGGCGAGGGCCAACGCCTCGCGGGTGGTGCGCACGGCATGCCCGAGCTTCAGGCCCTCATCCCAGATCGGGTACCAGACCTTGTCGGCCATGGCACCGATGTCCGATCGGCCGGCGTGGAGCAGCACGACGTCGATGTCGGACTGCAGGCTCAGCTCGGCCCGTCCGTAGCCGCCCACCGCGACGAGGGCCACGCCGTCCGTTCCGTGCGCCTGCTGGGCGCTGGCCAGCAGCTCGGCCAGCCAGGTGTCGACGAGGTCGCTGTAGCGCCGACAGAGCGCGCCGCCCACCAACGACGTGTCCTGTCGCAACGCGTCCCGCGCCGGACCGAGCTCCATCGGCGCAGTCTGTCAGGTGGCGATCAGACCTCGTCGACGAGGGAGCGGGCGGCCACCGCGATGGGGTCCCACACGCTCGAGAACGGCGGGGCGTAGGCCAGATCGAGGTCGATGACCTCGTCGACGCGCATCCGGGCGTGGAGCGCCGTGGCGATGGTGTCGATCCGCTTGGCGGCGCCCGGACCGCCCACGATCTGTCCGCCCAGGAGCCGTCCCGTGCCGCGCTCGGCGACGAGCTTCACCACCATCGGCTCGGCGTCTGGCAGGTAGGCCGCGTGGGTGGTCGCCTCGATCACCACCGCCACGGCGTTGATGGCGGACGCTTCAGCCTCCACCTCGGTGAGCCCGGTGCGGGCCACCTCGAGCGAGCAGACCTTGGTGATGGCCGTCCCCACCACGCCAGGGAAGGTGGCGTAGCCGCCCCCGAGGTTGATGCCGGCCACCCGGCCCTGCTTGTTGGCCACCGTGCCCAGCGCCACGTGCACGGGCCGGCCCGACACCAGGTGCCATGCCTCGCAGCAGTCCCCCGCCGCGTAGACGCCGTCGAGGTTCGTGCGCTGCCGCCGGTCGACGGCGAGGGCGCTGCGCACCCCCGTCGCCACACCCGCCGCCGCGGCCAGCTCCGCGTTCGGGGTCACCCCGAGGCCGAGCACGACCAGGTCGGCGGCGACCGACGAGCCGCCGTCGAGCAGCACGCGCCCTGGTTCGAAGCCGGCCACCTTGGCGTCGAGGCGCACGTCGATCCCCATGCCCGTCATGGGGGCGACCAGACGGTGTGCCATGTCGGCGTCGAGCGTCCGCATCAGCTGGTCCCCGCCCTCGAGCAGGGTGACCGACGCACCGCGCCGCACGAAGGCCTCCGCCATCTCGAGGCCGATGTACCCGCCCCCCACCACGGTCACCGAGCCGCACCTGGCGGTGCGCACCTCGTCGAGCAGCACCTTCGCGTCGTCGAGCGTCTGGACGCCCCAGACCTGTCCACCATCGATGCCGGGGAGCTCGGGTCGGGTGGGACGGGCGCCAGTGGCCACGTGCAGCTGGTCGTAGCCCACCTGGATGGTGCGCTGGTGGAGGTGATCGCGCACCTCGACCCGCCGGTTGGCGTGGTCGATCTCGAGCGCCTCGTGCTGCAGCCGCACATCGATGCGATGCTTCTCGCGGAACTCCTGCGGCGAGCGGGCCACGAGGTCGTGCAGGGAGCCGATCTCTCCGCCGACGAGGTAGGGGATCCCACACGCCGAGTAGCTCGTCCAGCTGCCCTTCTCCAGGGCCACGATCTCGAGGTACGGCTGTCGTCGGCGAGCCTGCATGGCGGCCGCCATGCCGGCGCCATCGCCTCCGATCACCACCAGTCGATCTGCCATCGGCTGGCAGGCTACCGGGGGGCTCGCGCGAGACTGGCCGCCATGGCTGTGCGGGAAGACTGTCGCCACTACTCCACCCGCACGATGCCCTCAGGCGACATCGTGCAGCGGTGCCGGGTCGACATGGCCGAGATCGCCCCGTTCGCCTGTCCCGACCACTGCCTGTTCTTCGAGTCGCGCTCCATCACCGACGCCGGATGGCAGCGCTTCGATCGCCCCGACGACGACCCCCCGGCGGACTGATCCGACCGGCGTCGTCCGCTCAGCGACCTGCTCGACGCCGCCTGAGGATCACGTGGGCCTTGGCTGCCCCCCACACCAGGCCGGGCTCGTGCACCGACGGGTGCAGGTCGGCGAAGGAGGCCGGGCTCAGGTCGTACACGTCCTCGGGGAACAGGCGCTCGGCCTGGGGATCACGGGCCACGGGGGGAACCCCAGCCTCCACCAGCACCTCAGTCGGGTGCACGACGGCCTCACGGATGATCGCCAGTGGATTGGCTCGCTGGGCGTCGACGTCCGTGGCCAGCAGGGCCCGCAGCGCAGGACCGGTCTGAGCGAGGGCCCG
This sequence comes from Acidimicrobiales bacterium, assembly GCA_046598435.1. Lineage (GTDB taxonomy): Bacteria > Actinomycetota > Acidimicrobiia > Acidimicrobiales > VFJN01 > VFJN01. The sequence continues at coordinate 5,141 of JBKJIL010000286.1, read as the reverse complement.
GGCTCCGGCCGCTGCTGCAGCCGCCGCCACATCGGGCGGGAGGGGCTGTGCCGACCACGCCACCCAGCGATCGCCCACGCACCGTTCCACCCAGCCCACCAGTGCGACATCGATGGCATCGGCGAGCGCCGCGGCGTGGCGGACCAGCGCGGCGGCGTCCTCTGGATCGTCGAGCAGGCCCGGGTCGGTCGTCACGGACTCATCGTGGCCGATGCCCACCGCGGCAGCCGAACCAGCGTGTGGGAGCGCCAGCGCCTGCTGGTCGTCGGCGACCTGCTGCTCCCGCGAGGCGCGGGCCATGGAGGCCGCCGATCGTCCATGCTGGGCCCATGACGATCGACCGCGTGGTGCCCGGCCCGGGCGAGGAGTCGGTGTGGGACTACCCCCGTCCGCCCCGCCTGGAGCGCACCGATCGGCTCGTGCGGGTTGAGCTGGCCGGGCTGGTGGTGGCGTCGAGCCAGCGAGCGCACCGGGTCCTCGAGACCAGCCAACCGCCGGCGTACTACGTGGACCCAGCCGACGTGCAGATGCACCTCCTCACGCCGAGCACCCACCACACCTTCTGCGAGTGGAAGGGCTTGGCGTCGTACTACGACGTGGTGGTGCCGGAAGCCCGGGCCGACCAGGCGGCATGGACCTACCTCGACCCCACCCCTGCCTTCGAAGCCATCCGGGGTCACGTGGCGTTCTACGCCCAGCAGCTCGAGTGCTTCATGGACGACGAGCGGGTGGTGGCCAACGCCGGCACCTTCTACGGCGGCTGGATCACCCGCGACATCGTCGGACCGTTCAAGGGCGGAGCGGGCAGCGCGCACTGGTGAGCCGACTGGCGAACCCCGCGAGGCAATAGGTTCCGGTCCGGCGAGCCTGAGGCAATTGGTTCCGCATGCGGAACCAATTGCCTCAGGAGTCGCTCGGCGGAACCTATTGCCTCGTGGGAACTGGGCGCAGTGACCCCCGGACCAGTGCAGGGGACCTTGGCCTCTAGGAGGTCGGTTCCCTCGGGGTTGATCCTCAACAGGTGGCACACGCGGAGACTGAATGGGCCTGCCTCGACGGCAACGAGGCTGCCGCGCGCGTCGCTTACCCGCTGAGCGAAGTCATCGCTCTCTACCCCATCACGCCCGCCTCCCCGATGGGCGAGCACGCCGACGACTGGGCTGCCGCGGGGCGGCCGAACCGCTGGGGCATCGTCCCCGACATCGTGGAGATGCAGTCCGAGGCCGGCGCCGCTGGGGCGCTCCACGGCGCACTCCAGCAAGGAGCCCTGGCCACCACGTTCACCGCCTCGCAGGGCCTCCTGCTGATGATCCCCAACATGTTCAAGATCGCTGGGGAGCTCACCCCAGCGGTGATCCACGTGGCCGCCCGCACCATCGCCACGCACGCCCTGTCGATCTTCGGCGATCACAGCGACGTGATGCACGCCCGCAGCACCGGCTGGGCGATGCTCGCAGCGGGGTCGGTGCAGGAAGCGCATGACTTCGCCCTCGTCGCCCATGCCGCCACGCTGCGCTCGCGGGTGCCGTTCCTCCACTTCTTCGACGGGTTCCGCACATCCCATGAGATCGACAAGATCGCCCTGCTCGACGACAGCGACCTCGCCGCGCTGGTGCGCGACGAGGACGTCGCCGCGTTCCGCGCCCGCGGGTTGACGCCCGAGGCGCCGGTGGTGCGGGGGACGGCCCAGAACCCTGACGTGTTCTTCCAAGCCCGGGAGGCCTGCAACCCGTTCCACCTGGCCACCCCCGACATCGTGCAACAGGTGATGGACGAGCTGGCCGAGCGCACGGGCCGGCACTACGGCTTGGTGGACTACCACGGCGCCCCGGACGCCGACCGCGTGATCGTGCTGATGGGCTCTGCCGCCGGTGCAGCCGAGGAGACCGTCGACGACCTCGTCGCCACCGGCGAGCACGTGGGCCTGCTCCAGGTTCGGCTGTTCCAGCCCTTCCCTGTCGACGCCATGGTAGCGGCCCTGCCCCCGACGGTGCGGTCCATCGCCGTGCTCGACCGCACCAAGGAGCCGGGAGCGGTGGGCGAACCCCTGTACCTGTCGGTCGTGGCCGCGCTCAGCGAGGCCATGGATGTCGACGAGCCACCGTTCACGGTCATGCCTCGGATCATGGGCGGGCGCTACGGGCTGGCATCCAAGGAGGTGACGCCCTCGATGCTGAAGCCGGTGTTCGACGAGCTCGCCGAAGCCCGGCCGAGGCGCCACGTGACGATCGGCATCTACGACGACGTCACCCACCTCAGCCTCCCGATCGACGCGACCTTTCGTCACCCCCGGCCCGCCGGGGAGGTGCAGGCCGTCTTCTACGGCCTCGGCGCCGACGGCACGGTGGGCGCCAACAAGGAGTCCGTGAAGATCATCGGCGAGTCCACCGACCTCTTCGCCCAGGGGTACTTCGTGTACGACTCGAAGAAGTCGGGCTCCGTGACGGTGTCACACCTGCGCTTCGGTCCGGAGCCGATCCGCTCCACCTACCTCATCGACTCGGCCGACTTCGTGGCCTGCCACCAGTTCGGCTTCCTCGAGCGCATGCCCGTGCTCGACCTCGCCCGCCCGGGCGCGACGTTCCTGCTCAACAGCCCGTTCGGGGCCGACGACGTGTGGGACGAGCTGCCGCGGGCGGTGCAGGACCAGCTGATCGACAAGCGCATCGACCTGTGGGTGATCGATGCCTACCGGGTGGCCGGCGACGTCGGCATGGGAGGTCGCATCAACACGGTGATGCAGCCCTGCTTCTTCCAGCTGGCGGGCGTCCTCCCCCCGGAGGCGGCCCTGGCCCACATCAAGGCCTCGGTCGAGACGACCTACGGCCGACGCGGCCGCACCGTGGTGGAGCGCAACTTCGCCGCCATCGACGCCGCCTTGGCCGAGCTGCACCGCGTCGAGGTGCCGGCGGTGGCCCGCGGCGAGGGCACGATGGTGGCCACGGTGCCGGACGACGCTCCCGACTTCGTGACGAGGGTGACGGCCATGCTCCTCGCCGGCCAAGGCGATCGCCTCCCGGTGAGCGCGCTGCCCGTGGACGGCACCTTCCCGACCGGCACCGCCGCCTACGAGCGCCGCAGCATCGCCCAGACGATCCCCATCTGGGATCCGGAGATCTGCATCGACTGCGGCAAGTGCGCCATCGTCTGCCCCCACGCGGCCATCCGCATGCAGGTGTTCGACTCGCCCTCCCTCCCCGCACCGCCACCCGATGAGTTCCTGAGCAAGCCGTTCCGCTCCAGGGACCTCGCCGGTCACCAGCTCACCATCCAGGTGGCTCCCGACGACTGCACCGGCTGTGGGGTGTGCGTCGACGTGTGCCCCGCCAAGCGCAAGACCGACATCAGCCGCAAGGCCATCAACATGGAACCGGCCAGCGAGCACCGGGACCAGGAGCGACGTCGTTGGACGCACTACCTCACGATCCCGCCGTTGGACCGATCCCTGCTGGCCCACGACTCCGTGAAGGGCTCGCAGGTGCTCGAGCCCCTGTTCGAGTTCTCCGGGGCCTGCGCGGGGTGCGGCGAGACCCCCTACCTCAAGCTCGTCTCCCAGCTCTTCGGCGACCGGATGCTCGTGGCCAACGCCACCGGGTGCTCCTCGATCTACGGAGCCAACCTGCCCACCACCCCCTGGAGCACCAACGCCCAGGGCAGAGGTCCGGCGTGGGCGAACTCGCTGTTCGAGGACAACGCCGAGTTCGGTCTCGGCATGCGCCTCGGCCTCGACGTGCAGGAGCGTCATGCGCGGGCGCTGCTGGCCGACCTCGCCCCCGTGCTGGGCGACCGGCTGGTGGACGAGCTGCTGCACAACGAGCAGTCCTCCGAGGTCGACGTGGCCCGCCAGCGGGTGCTCGTCGGCGAGCTGCAGGCGATCCTGCACCACCGCTCGGGGCTCGACGACGAGCGGGCCCAGCGCCTGGCCGGCATCGCCGGCAACCTCGTGCGCCAGGGGGTGTGGCTCATCGGCGGCGACGGCTGGGCCTACGACATCGGCTTCGGCGGGCTCGACCACGTGCTCTCGTGCGGCCGCAACGTCAACATCCTCGTGCTCGACACCGAGGTGTACTCCAACACCGGCGGGCAGGCGTCGAAGGCCACGCCCCGCGGCGCGGTGGCCAAGTTCGCGGCCGCCGGCAAGAGCACCGGCAAGAAGGACCTCGGCGCCATCGCCCGGGCCTACGGGAACGTGTACGTCGCCCAGATCGCCATGGGGGCCAACGAGCTCCAGACCACCAAGGCGCTGCTGGAAGCCGACGCCTGGCCGGGCCCGTCGCTGGTGATCGCCTACAGCACGTGCATCGCACATGGGATCGACATGTCCACCTCCATGTCCCATCAGCGCGACGCGGTGCGCAGCGGGTACTGGCCGCTCTACCGGTTCCACCCCAGCGAGGGCGACGACGGCCAGCCCTTCACGCTCGACTCGCACCCGCCGACGATCCCCGTCCGCGACTTCGTGGCCACCGAGGCCCGCTTCGCCATCCTCGAGCGCTCCGATCCAACGCGCGCGGCAGAGCTGGCCGAGCTGCTCCAAGCCGACGCCGACGAGCGCTGGCGCTACTACGAGCAGCTCGCCGCCATGCACCGCACCGTCGCCCACCTCCACGACCCGGCACTCGGTGCCCATGAGGAGCCCTCGTGATCGATCTCCGCACGTCGTACCTCGGGCTCGAGCTGCGGTCGCCCATCGTCGCATCGGCCTCCCCGCTCAACGCCGAGCCCGACAGCGCCCGCGTGGTGGAGGAGGCCGGTGCCGCCGCCATCGTCTTGCCATCGCTGTTCGAGGAGGAGCTCCTTCACGAGGAGGTGGAGATGAGCCGGGTCCTCGACGCGGGGACCGGCCACGTCGCTGAGGCGCTCGGCTACTTCCCTGCCATCGAGGCCTACCCCAACGTGAGCGACCGGTACCTCGCCCGCCTGGAGGCCATCAAGGCCCAGACCTCTGTGCCCGTGATCGCCAGCCTCAACGCATCGAGCACCGGCAGCTGGTCCACCTACGCCGCCCTCCTTGCCGACGCCGGGGCTGACGCGCTCGAGCTGAACCTGTACCGGGTGGCCGCCGACCCGTCACGCACCGCCGCCGACGTGGAAGCCATCGACGCCGAGATCATCGCCAGCGTGCGCGCGGTGCTGGGCAT
>JBKJIL010000128.1:0-5913 GCA_046598435.1 Acidimicrobiales bacterium | reverse complement strand
GGCGACGGGGCCAGGTCGATGACGGCATCGAGGAGCAGGCGCACGCCGAAGTTGGCAAGGGCGAGGTCACCCCGGTGTTCTTCGGGTCCGCCCTTACCAACTTCGGCGTGCGCCTGCTCCTCGATGCCGTCATCGACCTGGCCCCGTCGCCGCTGCCGCGCGACGACGTGCACGGCGAGCCCCGCCCGCTCGACGCGCCGTTCTCGGCCTTCGCCTTCAAGGTGCAGGCCAACATGGACCCGTCGCACCGCGACCGCATCGCCTTCGTGCGGGTGTGCTCCGGGCGCTTCGAGCGCGGCATGGTCGTCACCCATGGCCCCACCGGCAAGCCCTTCGCCACCAAGTACGCCCACTCGGTGTTCGGCCAGGAGCGCGACACGATCGAGGAGGCCTGGCCGGGCGACGTGATCGGGCTCGTCAACGCCACCGACGTCACCGTCGGCGACGCCCTCTACTTCGGCGTGCCGGTGGAGTTCCCCCGGCTCCCCGAGTTCGCCCCCGAGCACTTCGTGGTGGCCCGGGTGAAGGACACCGGACGCTTCAAGCAGTTCCGGCGCGGCATCGCCCAGCTCGACGAAGAGGGCGTGGTGCAGGTGCTGCGCGACCAGGACCTCGGCGACCAGGCCCCGATGCTGGCCGCCGTCGGCCCGATGCAGTTCGAGGTGGCCGCCCACCGCCTCGAGCACGAGTTCGGGGCCCCCGCCGAGCTCAACGTCACCTCGTGGCGCATCGCCCGCAAGACCGACGAAGCATCCACGCCGGCCTTGCGCAGCATGCACGGCGTGGCCGTGTACGCCCGCGCCGACGGCACCCGATATGCCCTGTTCGAGTCGCCCTACTGGTTGGCCCGGGTCGAGAGCGACCACCCGGAGCTGATGCTCGACCGCCTCGTCGCCGAGGGCACCGTCGGCTGAGCGAGGTTTGCCGCCCCCCGTCGACGGGCAGGAGACCAGCGCTATCCGCGGCCCCTGGCCCTCAACGAACGGAGCCGGTCATGTACATCGGCGTTGGAACACTCGTGGTCATCCTGATCCTCGTCCTGTTGCTCACCTGAGAGGAGAAGCCCAGTGGATCCCGAAGTCTCGTTCTTCTTCTATCTGGCTGCCGTCATCTGCTTCGCCCTGGCTGCGATGGGTGAGGGCTGGCGCTACGGCAACCGCACCCGGGCCGGCATGAAGCCGTCGCTCACGCTGCTGCCCCTCGGCCTGGCCCTGGCCTTCTTCCCCGTCATGTGGGACACGGGCGTCGCCGCCTTCTGATCCGTCGGCTCGTGGCTCAGCGGCAGGTCGTGCCGTCGGCGGGCACAGCGCCGTCGATGAGGTAGGCCACCACCAGGTCGTCGATGCACGGCTTGCCGTCGGCCACCACGGTGTGCCCGTCGCCCTCGTTGGTGATGAGCACACCGGTCTCCAAGCGCTCCGCGACGGTGACCCCGCCCTCATACGGTGTGGCGGGGTCGCCGGTCGTGCTCACCACGAGGATGGGCGGCGCACCGGGCGCCGTCACCGGCTGCAGCGGCGTCGGCGCCACGGGCCAGTCGGCGCAGCGCACGTAGTCGTTCACGAGCGCCTCCCCGAAGTGTGGTGACGCCACGGCGGTGGCCTTGCCGGCGTCGAGGAAGGCCTGGGCGTCGCCGGTGGGCCACGCGAAGTCCATGCAGTTCACCGCGAAGTAGATCTCGAAGTCGCCGATGCCGATGTACTGATCGGCCAGGTCGACGAGGCCGCTGCCGTCGCCGCCCAGGGCCGCCGCCAGCGCGCTGTCGAGGTCCGTCCAGAGGGACTGGGAGTACAGCGCCAGGCTGATGCCCAGGTTGGCCTCGCCGGGGCCGGCCGGGCGGTCGGCCGACGGCGCCGGGATGCCGCCGGGCTGCTCGGCGAGGGCCAGCGCCTGTTCGACGGCACCCAGCGCGTTGCCGGCCGTCTCGCACCCCTCGGCGGCATCGCAGAAGGTGACGTAGCGCTGCAGCGCTGTCTCGAAGCCGGCCGCCTGCTCGGCCGCCAGCTCGAGGCCGCTGGGGCCGAGCTCGAGCACCCCGTCGAGGATCATCGAGCGCACGCGCTCGGGGAACAGGTCGGCGTACACCTGCCCGATGGCCGTGCCGTAGCTGAAGCCGAGGTAGCTGAGCTGCTCGTCGCCCATGGCGGCGCGCACGGCGTCCATGTCCTTGGCGACGTCGCGGGTGCCCACGAAGGGGAGCTCGTCGCCGAACTTGGCCGCGCAGTCGTCCACGTAGGCCTTGCTCACGTCGAGCAGCGTCTGGCGGTCGGCGTCGTCTTCGATGGTGGCGTCCACGCCGTACAGCTCGGTGGCGTCGACCCCACAGTCCACGGGGGTGCTGTCGCCCACCCCGCGGGGGTCGATGCCGACGATGTCGAAGCGCTCGTTGATCTCGCTGGGCAGCAGGAAGGCGAGGGTGGCGGCGAAGTCGGTGGCGCTGGCGCCGGGGCCGCCGGGGTTGACGAACAGCGCACCGATGCGGTCGCCGGTGGCGGGCGCCCGGGCCACCGACAGGGTGATCGTCTCGCCGCCGGGGTTGGCGTAGTCGAGCGGCACCTTGGGTCGGGCGCACTCGCCGGAGCTGCAGTCCGACCACTCGATGGGGTCGGGGGTGAACCCGTCGGGCCCCTCGCCGGCGGTGGTGGACGGCGTGCCCCCGTCGCCGGTCGTGGTGGTGCGCTCGGCGCCCAGCGGGTTGCTGTCGGCTTCGGCGGCACAGGCGGCGGCCACGAGCGAGGCGACCAGGAGGAGGGCAGCAAGGCCGCGAGAGGTGCGCATGGGGGGAGGGTAGACGGCCCCTGGCATCGGCTCGGATCGACCCTTGACCTGCTGATACTGAGTATGCATACTGCGTAACTATGGCCGTACGAGAGGGGCTCCTGGCCCTGCTGCGCGAGGGACCCCGCCACGGGTACCAGCTCAAGACGGCCTTCGAGGCGGCCACCGGCGGCGTGTGGTCGCTCAACGTCGGGCAGGTGTACACCACCCTCGATCGCCTGGCCCGCGACGGCTTCGTGCACGTCGACGAGACCGCTGAGCAGAAGCAGTACTCGCTCACGGCGGCCGGTCGCGAGGAGCTCGGGGCCTGGTGGCAAGCCGGGCCGGTCGACGCGCCCCCGCCGCGCGACGAGCTGCTCCTGAAGGTGCTCCTCGCCGTGGAGGAGGGGCCCGACCATGCCCTCGAGGTCATCACCCGGCACCGCACCGCCCTCACCGAGCTGTTGCAGACCCACCGTCGCGCCACCCGGCCCGGCGTCGCCACCGACCTGCCGGCTGCCCTCGTCGCCGACGCCCTCGCCACGCGGGCCGAGGCCGACCTGCGCTGGCTCGACCTCTGCGAGGCCCGTCTCCTGCGGGCCCGCACCACCACCGCTCGAACGGAGAGCTCACATGGCTGATGCCCAGAGGCGCACCGACTCACAGGGCGTGCCGGCCCTCGAGCTGCGCACCGTCGTGAAGCGCTACGGCACAGGCCCCACCGAGGTGCGCGCCCTCACCGACGTCTCGTTGGCGGTGGCACCGGGCGAGCTGGTGGCCGTCATGGGCCCGAGTGGCTGCGGGAAGTCCACCATGCTGCACCTGGCCGGCGCTCTGGAGGACCCCGACGCCGGCCAGATCCTCGTCGGGGGCCGCGACCTCTCCACCTTGTCGCCCACGAAGCGCGCTGCCCTGCGGCGCAGCGATGTCGGGTTCGTGTTCCAGCGCCTCAACCTGGTGCCGTCGCTCACGGCCATGGAGAACGTGATGCTCCCCCTCGAGCTGGAAGGGGTCAGGGCCCGAGAGGCTCGGGAGCGGGCCCGTGCCGCGCTGGTGTCAGTGGGCATCGTCGAGCAGCTCGACCGCTTCCCCGACGACTTCTCCGGCGGCCAGCAGCAGCGCATCGCCGTCGCCCGGGCGGTGGTGGGCACCCGCAAGCTGATCCTGGCCGACGAGCCCACCGGCGCCCTCGACACGCTCACCGGCGACGCCGTCATCGAGCTGATGGCCGGCCTTCCCGCCGCCACCGGCGCCGCCGTCGTCCTCGTCACCCACGAGCCGCGCTACGCCGCCTGGGCCGACCGGGTGGTGTTCATGCGCGACGGCCGCATCGTCGACGAGGCCTCCGTGGCGCCGTCGACCTTCCCGTCGGCGGCATCCGCAGGCAGTCCGCGATGAGCGTCATGCGCCTGCCCCTGCGCCTGGCCCGCCGTGAGGTGCGCCGCCGGCCCGGCCGCACATCCCTCGTCGCCCTGCTCGTGGCCCTGCCCGTCGCCGCCATGGTGGTGTCGACCGCGCTCATCCACACCGGCAGCCACACCGCCGACGAGGACTGGCAGCGCAGCTACGGCCAGGCCGACGCCATCGGTCGCCCCGACGTGGCCGCCCCTGCGCTCGAGGTGGCCCTGCCGGAGGGGTCACGGGTCGTCACCGCGGTGAGCTCCTACTTCCGGGCCCGCACGGCCGACGGTCGGCGCAGCGACATCGAGCTGTCGGACCTGCCGCTCCTCGATCCCCTCACCGTCGGGATCCACGAGCTGACCGTCGGCCGGGCTCCCACCACGAGCGGCGAGATGGCGCTGTCGCGCGGCGTGGCCCGCCGCCTGCAGGTCGGCGTGGGCGACGAGCTCGTGCTCACTCGCCCCGGGATCGAGACCACGGTGGTGGGGATCATCGATCCCGTCGGCTGCCTCAGCTGTCCCTACGCCGTCGTTGCGCCCGGCACGCTGCCGGGGCCGGTCATCGAGCGCTATGGCAGCACGACGATCGACCTGATCGACCTGCCCACGCTCGACGCGCGCGAGCAGCAGGCGTTCGACATGTTGGGCCTCGAGCAGCGCAGCACCTACGGCCAGCGGACCCAAGGCGGCCCGGACGATGCCCGGGCCGTGCGTTGGAGCCTCGTGCTCGGTGCCATCGCCCTGACCGTGGTGGGCATCGTCATCTCCGCTGCCTTCGCCGTCGGCGCTCGCCGCCAGCTGGTCACCCTCGGCCAGCTCTCGGCCAGCGGCGCCTCGCCAGGCGTGGTGCGGTCCGCACTCGTGCTCCAGGGCACGGTCACCGGGGCCGTGGGCGCTGTGCTCGGCCTCGGGATCGCGGCGGTCACCCTGGCCCTGGGCCGGGGCCTGTTCGAGCGGCTGCTCGACGAGCGCATCCATTCCTACGCCGTCCAGATGAGCGACGTGGTCATGGCGGCGTCGATCGGCGTGGCGGCGGCCACCGTCGCGGCGCTGATCCCGGCCCGCACCGCAGCACGCGTCCCCACCCTCGCCGCGCTGGCCGGGCGGCGACCGCTGGCGCCGGTGTCGGGCCGGCTCGTCGCGGCCGGGTTCGTGGCCGTGGCCGGCGGGCTCAGCCTCCTCGGCCTGGCCGTGGTGGGCAGCCGGGGCAGTGGAGGCAGCGGGGACCTGTGGGCCGCCGTCGCCGTCCTGGGCGGCGTCACCGAGCTCCTCGGGGCCTGCGCCATCGCCCCCGCCATCGTGGCTCGCCTCGAGCCGCTGGCCCACCGCCTGCGGGGCTCGCTGCGCCTCGGCGCCCGCAGCCTGGCCCGCAACCGGGCCCGCACCGGCGCGGTGGTGTCCGCCGTGGCCGCCTCGGGTGCGCTGGCCGTGGCCGCCGGCGCCCTGGTGCTGGGTGCCACGGCCAGCAACACCGACGGCCTGACCCTCCCCGACGACGCCGTCCTCCTCTGGCAGAACGCCTACGACGAGCAGACCGGCGAGACGTCGGAGGTGGCCCTGCCCGACGGCGCCGTCCTGGCCGAGCTGCGCCAGGCGCTGCCGCAGGCGGCGGAGCGGACGGTGCGGGCCACGACGAACTTCAGCGACCCCACCGACCCGCTGGGTGCCCGCCCGTGGATGGTGGGCCCGGACCCGTCCACGCCCCTCGACCCCCGCCTCGGCGCCCTCGTCGACGGTGGCTTCTCGTTCGCCGACA
>JBKJIL010000053.1:0-8283 GCA_046598435.1 Acidimicrobiales bacterium | reverse complement strand
GCGAAGAAGGCTCCGGCCAAGAAGGCTGCAGCGAAGAAGGCTCCGGCCAAGAAGGCTGCAGCGAAGAAGGCTCCGGCCAAGAAGGCTCCGGCCAAGAAGGCTGCAGCGAAGAAGGCTCCGGCCAAGAAGGCCGCCAAGAAGCGCTGACCTCACTCCCGCTGGGAGCTGGGGTTGCCGCCCGTACCGAGGGGTGGATCCGGTGTGCGCTGCGGCGCCCCGGATCTCCCCACCGGTGCGGCAGGGTGACACGGCAGCGGTAGGTTCCGGGGGTGCGCCTCGTGACCTGGAACGTGAACTCGCTCAAGGCTCGCCTCGAGCGAGTGGAGCAGTGGCTGGCCGAGTGCCAGCCCGACGTCGTCTGCCTACAGGAGACCAAGCTGGCCGACACGGCCTTCCCCGCCATGGCCTTCGAGGCGCTGGGCTACGAGAGCGCGCACCACGGCCAGGGCCAGTGGAACGGCGTCGCCATCTTGAGCCGCGTCGGCATCGACGATGTCGTGATGGGCTTCGCCGACGACGATGCGCCGGACCCTGAAGCCCGTCTCATCACGGCCACCTGCGACGGCGTGCGGGTGATGAGCGTCTACGTGCCGAACGGCAGGGCGCTGGACCAGGACCACTACCAGTACAAGCTGCAGTGGCTCGATCGGCTCGTCGGGCACCTCGACCGCACGGCGGACCCGGCCAAGCCGACGGCGGTGTGCGGCGACTTCAACATCGCCCCCGAGGACATCGACGTGTGGGACCCGGCCGCGCTCGTCGACGCCACCCACGTGAGCGAGCCGGAGCGCAAGGCACTGCAGCGGCTGCTCGACTGGGGGCTCACCGACGTCTTCCGCGACCGCTTCCCCGGCACCGAGCGCCTCTACTCCTGGTGGGACTACCGGGCCGGCAACTTCCACAAGGGGATCGGGATGCGGATCGATCTCATCCTCGGGTCGCCGTCGCTGGCCGACCGCGTGGAATGGGCCCTCATCGATCGCAACGCCCGCAAGGGCAAGCAACCCTCAGATCACGCCCCGGTGATCGTGCAGACGGCGGTGGTGGCCCGCTCATGACCGACGCCGACCCGCTCGAGCATCTCGCGCCGGGCTCTCCCGAGTGGGCCAGCCGCCTGCGCGAGCTGAACAAGCTCGACCCGTCCCCCCGCCGGGCGGAGCTGATCCGGCTGTCCGAGGCCGTGCGCGACGTGCTGCACCGGTTGGTGCAGACCAGCGCTCCGGTGGCGCTGATCGCCGAGGCGGCGGACGGCGTCGAGGTGGTGGCGGGGCTCCTTGCCGAGCACCACCGGGCACCCACCTACGAGGGGTTCGCCGAGTCCGCCAACGCGGGGGAGCCCTTCGCCTTCTTCGACCACAGTCCGATGCTCGGCCGAGCCAACCCGTTGGCCCCGCCCATCGAGCTCGAGCTCGTCGACGGCCGCATGATCGGCCGGGCCACCTTCGGCGCGGCCTACGAGGGCCCGCCGGGGTGCGTGCACGGCGGGTTCATCGCGGCCGCCTTCGACGAGGTGCTCGGCTCCACGCAATCCCTCTCCGGGGCTCCGGGAATGACCGGCCGCCTCACCGTGCACTACCGCTCGCCGACGCCGCTGCACGCGGCGCTGCGCTTCGAGGGCACGCTCGAGAGCGTCACCGGCCGCAAGATCCTCACCAAGGGCACCTTGTGGGCGGGCGACGTGCTCTGTGCCGAGGCCGAGGGCCTGTTCATCTCCATCGACTTCGCCAAGTTCGCCGAGCTCCGGGAGCGGCGCGAGGAGCGCCAGCGCGCCCAGGACGAGGCCGGCTAGCGGCCGACGAGGAACGCGTCCACCACCGGCACCTCGTCCTCGAGGTGCTCGCGCAGCCCGGACACGATGGCTCCTTCCACGGCGCCACCCACCAGAAGCGCCTTCACGCGGATCTCGCCCTCGCAGTGCCGCACCGTGCCGCCCGCCTCGTCGCCGAGGAACCGGTACGACCCCGAGCACCGGAACCGATCGCCGTAGTGGTCGGCCACCATCGTGAACGTGGTGGTGCAGGCATCGAGGTCGTGGGTGGCGTGCTCCACCCAGGTGAGACGGGCCGGGTCGAGCACGGCGCGAGCGGCCGGCGAGAGGTCCCCGCTGAAGCGGTGTCGGATCTGCATGCTGACCACGCTGCCGTCTTCGGTGTGGCTCAGGATCTCGGGGCGCGACATCTTGGGCAGGTCCTGGAAGGCGAGGTAGAGCGCCGGGTCGGCGTAGGCCCGGGCGACGGCCTGTGGTGACGCCGTGAACCGCTGATCGACCGTGAACTTCACGCCTGTCCTCCTGAGGTCTCGGCCGGCTGCGCCAGCGCGTCGAGCATGGCCTGGCCGAACCGACTGGCCATGATGGCGCCCACGCCGCGGATGGCACCGAGCTCGGCCAGGTCGTCGGGGCGAGTCGACGCCACTCGAGCGAGGACGTGGTCGGGGAGCACCGCGTCGGGCTCCACGCGGGCCGCCCGGGCGGCGTCGTCGCGCCACCGGTGGAGCGCCTCGAGACCGGGCGTGCCGGTACGGCTCGAGGCGGCGAGGGCGGCCCGCTGCCGGGCGACCTGGGCGGCCCAGTCGTCCACGGGGGGAGTGATCGGGCCGGCCGGCTCGACCGATGCCGGCGCGAGGCGCCGGCGAGCGAGCAGCGGCTCGAGCAGCGGCGATGGGCGACGCTCCACCACCTTCGACGCGAACGTGCGCTGCTCGGCCCAGGTGATCCGGAGCTCGCGTTGGGCCCGGGTCATGGCGACGTACAGGAGGCGGGCTTCCTCGGCGCGGGCACTCGCGGTGCGGGCATGGGAGATGGGCACGTAGCCCTCCTCGATCCCCGCCAAATGGACGACCGTCCACTCGAGGCCCTTGGCGGCGTGGAAGGTGGCCACGTCGATGGCGTCGCCTCCTCCGGGGCCGTCTCCCTCGGACTGCACGGTGGCCGTGAGCCAGCGGGCAAAGGAGTCGGCGCGCCCCATCGGGTCGAGGCGCAGGTAGTCCTGCCCCATGCGCAGGAGCGCGGCCACGGCCTCGGTCTCCTCCATGCGGCGCTCGCGGGCCAGGCTCACCACCTCGGTGTCGTCGTCAGGTTCGTCGAACGACGACTCCTCCGGCAGCAGCAGGCGCAGCTCCAGGTCGGCCAGGGCCGTGCCCAGGGGCTCGGTGGCGCCCCGCAGCTCGCGGAGCGTCCGACGCACCTCGGGTCGGTCGAGGAAGGCGGCGCCGCCCCGCAGCCGGTGTGGGATGCCCGACTCGCGGAACGCCTCGGCCAGCAGCACGGTCTGGGCGTGGGTGCGCACCAGCACAGCCTGGTCCGCCCATGGCCGCCCGGGCGCGTGGGCCAGTCGAACGGCCCGCGCCACGGCCACCGCCTCCGCTCGATCGGTGGGGTGGGCCCGCAGGTGAGGTGGCGGACCGTCGGCGCGGATCGCCTGCACCTGCTGAGCCGGCTGCCGGGCGCCCCGCAGGACGACGGCGGCGCTGTCGAGGATCTGGGGCGTCGACCGGTAGCTGCGCACCAGCTGCACCACCTCGGCGGGCGGCCAGTGACGGTGGATGTCGAGCAGGAAGCTGGCGTCGGCGCCGTTCCACCCGTAGATGGCCTGCTGGGGGTCGCCGACCGCGGTCACGTCGTAGCGGTCGCCCCGCCAGGCCTCGAGCAGCCGGAACTGGAGGGGGTTCACGTCCTGCAGCTCGTCCACGTACAGGTGACGGAACCGCCACCGCTGCGTGGCCGCGAAGGTGGCATCGTCCTCGATGGCCCGCGCGCACAGGGCGAGGAGATCGTCGAAGTCCACGAGGTTGCTCCGCCGCTTGCGGGTCTCGTAGGCGGCGTAGGCCTCGGCCACCACCTCGGCGCGCACGCCCGGCTTGCGGCTCGCCGCCACCACGGCATCGGCGTAGGTGTCCGGCGTGATCATCCGAGCCTTGGCCCACTCGATCTCGGTGGCCAGATCGGCCACCAGGAGGCGCGGCTCTCGGCCCGGCACCTTCGGCGCGACCTCCGCCAGCAGGCGGCCCTTGCGATCGAGCAAGGTCGGGGGCTCGCGGCGCTGATCGCTCGAGCGCGCCCGGATCACGCCCCACGCCACGGCGTGGAAGGTGCCGGCAGTGGCATCGCCCCTCAGACCCAGCTTGCCGAGCCGCTGGGTGAGCTCGCCGGCTGCCTTGCGGGTGAAGGTGAGGGCCAGGACGTGCCGCGGGTCGGACTCCCCGGTGGCCACGCGGTGCGCGATCCGTCGGGTGAGCACCCGCGTCTTGCCAGAGCCGGCCGGGGCCAGCACCACCAGTGGCATGGCCCGAGACGTGACGGCCAATCGCTGGGCGTCATCGAGCCCCTCGAGCAAGGCCTCGGGATCCATCGCCACCGACCTTAGGCTTCCCGTCGTGGTCGAGGTCCCGTTGGAGCGGTTCGAGGAGCTGGTCGCCGAGGCGTTGGACGGCATCCCGCCCGAGCTCGGGCGCTTGATGGACAACGTGGCCGTCTTCGTGCAGGACGGCACCAGCACATCCGGGCTGCTCGGCCTCTACCAGGGCATCCCCCTCACCAAGCGCGACCGTGGCTACGAGGGGATGGTGATGCCCGATCGGATCACGATCTTCCGCCTCCCGATCCTGCGCATGTGCACGACGGAGGCCCAGGTGGTGCGCCAGGTGCGGGTGACGGTGATCCACGAGGTCGGCCACCACTTCGGGATCGACGACGACCGGCTCCGCGAGCTGGGATGGGCGTGAGCGTTACGCTCCCGCCGTGCCCTTCTCTCGCAAGCTGCTGAACGACGGCGAGGACATCGCCCTCGATCTCCACCCCCATTGGGAGTTCTTCATCAAGTCGACTGCCGCCCTCGTGGCGGCCGTCGGCTTCGGGCTGTTCGTGATCGTGGGGATCACCGATCCGCCGGCAGCCCTCTCCGGGCTGGCGGGGGTGCTCGTGCTGGCCGCCCTCGTCTGGTTCGGGATCACCTACGCCAAGTGGACCACCACCAACTTCGTGGTCACCACCGATCGCCTCATCTATCGCCACGGCGTGCTGTCCAAGCACGGCATCGAGATCCCGCTCGAGCGCGTCAACACGGTGTTCTTCAGCCAGTCGCTGCTGGAGCGCATGCTCCGGTCCGGCGATCTGGTCATCGAGTCGGCGGGTGAGATGGGCCGTCAGAACTTCTCCAACGTGCGCCGGCCCTCGGCGGTCCAGAACGAGATCTACCGCCAGATGGAGGCCAACGAGAACCGCAAGTTCGACCGTGCGGCCGCTCCCGCGGCGGCGGCCTCATCGGTGCCGGAGCAGATCCAGCAGCTCGACGCCCTTCGTCAGCAGGGCGTGCTCACCGACGCCGAGTTCCAGGCCAAGAAGGCGGAGCTGCTCGGTCGCATGTGATCAGCGGATGCGCCGGGCGCCCGTCGCAGCCCGCACCCGCCACGCCTGGCGGTTGGCCGGGAGCGGCGTGCCGGCGTCGACCACGGCCACGACGCACCCACCGAACCCGGCACCGGTGAGCCGGGCCCCCAGCACCCCGGGGGTCCTGGTCAGCTCCGCCACCAGGTCGTCGAGCCGTGCCGTGGACACCGCGAAGTCGTCACGCAGGCTGGCATGGCTGGCGGCCAGGACACGACCGATGGCCGCCCGGTCCCGCTGCGCCACGGCGTCGATCAGCTCGTCCACGCGCTGGTTCTCGGTGACGACGTGGTGGGCCCGGCGCCGCATCACCGCGTCGTCGATGGCCGACAGCTGCACGGCGTTGGCCAGGGGCAGCGGCCCCACGATCTGCTCGGCGGCCCGGACCGCGGCGACCCGATCCGCGTAGGCGGAGCCCGCCAACGATCGCTCCTCTCCGGAGTGGACCACCATGATCTCGAGGTCCTCGGGCAGGGCCACCGGCGTGACGACCGAGGTGTGGCAGTCGATCCGGAGCGCATGGCCTGCCATCCCCGCCGCGCTGGCCAGCTGATCCATGATCCCGCACGGCACGCCCGACGCCGCGTGCTCAGCGGCCTGGCACAGGCGGGCCAGCGCCAGCGGTGGGCCCTCGAAGCCGAGGGCCAGGGCCACCGCCACCTCCAGCGCGGCCGATGACGACAGCCCCGCGCCCACCGGCAAGGTGGTGGACACCGTGCCGACGAAGCCGATGGACGGCCGGAGCTGCGCCACCACCCCGGCCACGTACCGGGCCCACCCTGGCTCCAGGGCGTTGGGGTCCTGCACGTCGAGGGGGATCCTGGCCACCGCGTCGGTCCAGTCGGAGCGCAGCTCGACGGTGTCACCGCCAGAGGTCCCCTCCACCGTGGTGGCCAGGTCGATGGCCATCGGCAGCACGAGCCCGCCGGTGTGATCGGTGTGGTCGCCGATCAGGTTCACCCGCCCCGGGGCGACAGCGCACACGGGCGGCGGCATCCGGGCCGACCGTATCGGACCCGAGCAGACCAAGCAGACGGGACTCGGCCGGGCCCCGACCGGGCCTTGACCGGGCGGTCAAGGGACCGTCAGGATGGCTCGATGCCCACTGCACCGCTGATCGCCAAGGCCAATGGCATCGACATCTGCTACGAGACGTTCGGCGACCCCGACGGCGAGCCGCTCCTGCTGGTGATGGGCCTGGGCAGCCAGCTCGTCTACTGGCCCGTCGAGCTGTGCGAGGGCCTCGCCGACCGCGGGTTCTTCGTGATCCGGTATGACAACCGCGACACGGGCCTGTCGACGACCTTCGCCGACGTGGGGGGCGACTTCCTCACCACCTTCGTCGCCCTCGCCCAAGGTGAGCCGGCCGAGGTGCCCTACCGCCTCACCGACATGGCGGCCGACGCGGTGGGACTGCTCGACGCACTCGACGTGTCGTCGGCCCACATCGTCGGTGCGTCGATGGGCGGGATGATCGCCCAGACCGTCGCCATCGAGCACCCCAGCCGGGTGCGCACGCTCACCTCGATCATGTCGACCACCGGCGAGCGCGAGGTGGGCCAGCCCACCGCTGAGGCCCTGGCCGGGATCATGCAGCCGGTGGCAACCGACCGGGCCGCCGCCATCGAGAGCGGCGTGGCCACCCGCAAGCTGATCGGGAGCCCCGACGCCTTCGACGAGGACTACGTGAGGCGCATCTCGACGGTGGCCTACGACCGGGGCTGGAACCCAGCCGGCACGGCCCGGCACCTGCTCGCCATCGCCGCCTCCGGCGACCGAGCCGACGGCCTGCGCAAGGTCGAGGTGCCCACGCTCGTCATCCACGGCGATGTCGATCCTCTGGTCACGCCCAGCGGCGGTCATCGCACGGCCGAGCTGGTCTCCGGTGCCGAGCTCCTCATCCTCGAGGGCATGGGACACGACATGCCCCCTGCCTACCTCGGCCCCATCGTCGAGGCCATCACCACGCTCGCGGCCCGCGCCGCGGGCTCCTGACCCCACCCCCCAACCGAACGCACCACGGAGGACATCACCATGCCCGGACCCCTTGCCGGTCTCAGGATCCTCGAGATCGCGGGCATCGGCCCCGGTCCCTTCTGCGCCATGATGCTGGCCGACATGGGCGCGGATGTCATCCGCGTCGATCGCTCCCAGAACGTCATGGGCGGCGACCCCGCCACGCCTCCCGCCGACGTGCTCAACCGGGGCCGCCGCTCGATCGGCGTGGACCTCAAGAACCCCGATGGGGTGGAGGCGGTGCTCTCCCTCATCGAATCGGCCGACGGTCTCATCGAGGGCTTCCGGCCCGGTGTCATGGAGCGCCTGGGCCTCGGACCGGACGTGGCCCTGGCCCGCAACCCGAAGCTCGTCTACGGCCGCATGACCGGATGGGGCCAGGACGGTCCCTACGCACCCACCGCCGGCCACGACATCAACTACATCGCGCTGGCCGGAGCGCTCGACCCCATCGGCCGACGTGGTGAGGCACCGGTGCCGCCGCTCAACCTGGTCGGCGACTTCGGCGGTGGCGGCATGCTCCTCGCCTACGGCCTCGTGTGCGGGCTGCTCAACGCGCAGCGCACCGGCGAAGGCCAGGTGGTCGACGCTGCGATGGTGGACGGCGCCGCCGTGCTCACCACCATGTTCCACGCCTTCCGGGCCATGGGGATCTGGGAGGACGAGCGGGGCACCAACCTGCTCGACACCGGTGCCCACTTCTACGACGTGTACGAGACCGCGGATGCCAAGTACGTGTCGATCGGCTCGATCGAGCCGCAGTTCTACAAGGAGCTGCTGCGGCTCACCGGGCTCGAGGGCGAGGACCTGCCGTGGCAGCACGACAAGGGCGAGTGGCCGGCCATGAAGGAGCGCATGGCTGACATCTTCAAGGCGAAGAGCCG
>JBKJIL010000185.1:0-7199 GCA_046598435.1 Acidimicrobiales bacterium | reverse complement strand
GGCCCGAGGGCCTCGGTCTCGCGCTGCGCGATGCCCGAGGACGGCTCGTCCAGCAGCAGCACCGACGGTCGATGGGCGAGGGTGCAGGCCAGGTCGACCACTCGCCGAGTGCCGGTGGACAGCTCACCCACGAACTTGTCGGCGTAGGCCTCGAGGCGCATCAGCTCGATGAGGGCGTCGACCTCCTCGGCCACCGCACGCTCGGACGCGCTCACCGCCGGCGAGAGCACGAAGGGCGAGATCGGATCGCGCACCTCCAGGTGGCGCTCGCAGGCCGTGGCGATCGTCTGGCGCACCGTCATGGACGGGAAGAGGCGGGCGTCCTGGAACGACCGGCCGAGGCCCTGGGAGGCCCGGTCGGAGGCGACCAGATCCGTGACGTCGACGCCCTGCAGGTGCACGCGTCCGCCGGTGGGCGCCACGAAGCCGGAGATCAGGTCGAGCACGGTCGTCTTGCCGGCGCCGTTGGGGCCGATGATCCCGAGGATCTGGCCCTGGTGGACCTCGAGGTTCACGCCGTTGACAGCTCGCACCCCGCCGAAGGAGGTGGACACGTCGTCGAGCCGCAGGGCGATCGGGTGGTCATGCCCGCACTGGTCGCAGTGCGGCGTGAAGGCTCGGTGGTCGGCGGCGGTCGCCCCGTTGGACGACGCCGGTCGGCTGGTGCTCCCCGCCCCCTCGAGGAACACGGCCCGCAGGATGTCGGGCTGGTTCAGGAGATCGGCAGTGGCCCCGTCGAAGCGAACCTCGCCCTTCTCGAGGAACACGGCACGATCAGCCAGGGTGATGGCCACGTTCACCGACTGCTCCACGAGCACCACGGTGGTGCCGTTGGCGTGGATGGCTCGCACGATCCCGAGCAGCTGCTCCACCACGATCGGCGCCAGGCCCAGGCTCAGCTCGTCGATGAGCAGCAGTCGGGGGCGAGCGATGAAGGCCTGGCCCAGGGTGAGCATCTGCTGCTCGCCACCGGAGAGGTTGCCGGCCTTCTGGTTCCAGCGCTCGCGGAGCACCGGGAAGAAGCCCAGCACCTGGTCGGTGGCGGAGCGCACGTGCTCCGGGTCGTCCTGGAAGAGCCAGCCCGCCAGCTGCAGGTTCTCGGCCACGGTCAGCGTGGGGAACACGCCCTTGCCGCCGGGCATGAGCACCACACCGGCCGCCACGGTGGCCTGGGCCGGTTGGCCGGCGATGTCCTGGCCGTCGAAGTCGATGGTGCCGGCGCCGGGACGCACGAGGCCGCAGATGGCCGACAGCAGGGTCGACTTGCCCGCGCCGTTCGTGCCGAGGAGGGCCACCATCTCGCCCCGTCCGACGTGGAAGTCCACACCGAAGAGCACCTGGGTCTTGCCGTAGGACACCTCGAGGTCGCGCACGACGAGCAGCGCGTCGTCGGGCACGATCACCGGCTCGCGCCTCGGCGCAGCGGTCGAGGTGAGATCGAGCTCGATGGTGGGGTCGTTGAGGGTGTCGGCCTCGCCGCCGAGTCGCATGTCGGCGACGAGGCTCGGGACGTGGATGCCCTTGCGTCGAGCCAGCCGACGCAAGACACGATCACGCTGGTCGTAGAGCAGGCCACCCAAGCCGCCGGGCGCGAGCAGCAGCACGGCCAGCAGCCCCACGCCGCTGGCCAGGAACTGCGTGAGGTCAGAGCGGGTGAGGGGCGAGAACTTCACGAAGGTCATGTAGACGCCGGCCAGCATGGCACCGGGCACCGAGCTGAGCCCGCCGATCACGCCGATGGCCAGCAGGAGCACGTTCGACTCAGGGGTCACCACAGTGCCGGAGATGCCGCGGAAGGCGAAGGCGTAGAGGCCGCCGGCCAGACCGGCCACGGCCCCCGCCAACCCGAAGGCGCTGATCTGCGTGCGGACCGGGTTGATGCCGTAGGACTGCGCGCTGCGGGTGTTGTCCCGGTTGGCCACCAGCGCCCGACCCGTGCGCGAGCGCTGGATGCGGCTCACCGACGCCACCGTGAACAGCAGCGCCGCGAGCGCCACGAAGTAGAAGCTGTGCTCCGACTCCAAGTCGAACTTGTTGAAGATGACGGGCCGCACGAAGAGCCGGTTCGGGTCGGGGACCAGCCACGGGAAGAACTCCCGGTTCAAGAAGTAGGTGCCCGTGGCCAGGGCGAAGGCCATGGTGGTGACGGCGAGGAACGGCCCCTGGATGCGCAGGGCGGGCACGCCGAGGGCCACGGCCAAGGCGGCGCCCAGGAGGCCCGCCACCGCGATGCAGAAGAAGAAGTCCTTGCCCTGGAAGTGCAGGGTGGCCGACGCGGCGGCGCCGATGGCGGCGATGGCCAGCTGGCCCAGGCTGATCTGGCCGGCCCAGCCGGTGAGGATCACGAGGGACAGCATCAGCATCCCGAACAGCAGGCCGACGCTGAGCGTGAACACGTCGCCGGGGGCCATCCGCAGCGGGTAGAGCACGAGGCCGGCCACCAAGAGGGCGGCCCCCACGACCTTGGCCAGGCGCACCTCGCGCAGGCGAGCCAGCTCCCGGGGCACCGGTCGCACCTCGCGCAGGGCCTGCCAGGTGGAGGCGCCGAGGTCACGAGCCCGCTCCACCCCGCCGCGGCGCTGCGCCAGCAGGGCCACGATGATGACGCCGAACAGCACGCCGTCGACCACCACGGTGCGCCCGGTCTCGAAGAACACGGCCTGCTCGAGCACGCCGAGGCCGAGGGCGGCTGCGAAGGTGACGGGCAGGCTCTCCATGCGGCCGATCACTGCCGCGGCGAGTGCCCGCAACAGCAGGGACAGGCCGAGGGTCTCACCGATGGCGACGCCCTGGATGGGCATGCGGAGGAGCACGGCCAGACCCGACAGCCCGGCGGCCAGCACCCACACGAGCGTGTTGAGCCGGCTCACGGGGATGCCCAGGAGCGAGGCCCGGTCAGACGACTCGGCGCTGGCCCGCACCGCGATGCCGAACCGGCTGCGGCGCAGGAAGAGGGCCAGCGCGATGCACACCGCAGGCACCACGAGGGCGATCATGAGGTGGCCACCGGTGAAGGTGTTGGGGAACCACTCGATGCGCACGGAACCGAAGGGGCGAGGAGGCTGGGGCGCGGTGTCGTAGTCGAAGAGCTTGGGCAGGGCCAGGGTGCCGAAGGACAGCAGCTGACCAATGCCGATGGTGGCCACCGTGAGGAGCAGCCGCGGGGCCTTGGCGAAGCGTCGCACCACGAGGATCTCGATCAGTGCACCGAGGATCAGGGCCGCCCCGAGGCCCACGACCATGGCCGGGAAGAACCCCCAGCCCGGACCGACGATCAACGAGGCGGCCAGGACGGCGGCCAGCCCACCGAGCTCCCCCTGGGCGAAGTTCACGATGCGGTTGGCCCGGTAGACGAGCACCAGACCGATGGCGATCAGCGCGCTCAACGACCCCGTGAACAGCCCCACGACGAGCGAGGAGACAGGCACGGGATAGAGCACGAACACGAAGACCAAGAAGCCCAGGGCCCCCACCGCCGACCCCACTGCGAACCGTGTGTCCTGTCGCGTCAAGCCATCCCCCCGATGTGCGCGTTACCCCCAGTAGTCCTACAGTGCCCCAGATCGCGGCAATTGGGGAAATCGCGATCTGAGCTCTGGGGGGAACCAGCAGTGACCTTGCGTCAGTTCACCGAGCGGTACGGCGTGGCGTTGGGGGTGATCGTTGCGCTGGTGGTGCTGATCGCCGCACTTCCGGGCAATGCCACCGACTCGCGGTTGGCAGCCGGCGGCACCGACGGCCTGGGGCCGGGCCAGTCGAGCACTGACAACGGGGGCACCGACGGCCTGGCCTACGAGGACGGCGCCGATGGCCTCACCACCGGGATCACCGACCCCTCCGGGGGCACCGGCGGCACCGACGGGGGCACCAGCGGTGGAGGCGCGGGGGGCACGACGGATGGCACAGCGCCGGGGGCACCCGGTGGCGGGGGCGTCACCTTCGGGGCTGGCCCGGACTGCGGACCCGACGCTCGCCAGAAGGGCATCAGCCAGTACATGCCGCCGTGCGTGCAGTGGGGCGGCGGCGACAACGGCGGCACCACGGCCAAGGGCGTCACCGCCGAGAAGGTCGTCGTGGTGCGCTGGGTCGGCCAGGTCGATCCGGCCACCCGAGCGATCCTGCGCGGCGCGCAGCTCTCCGACGATCCGGCCAAGGTCGCACAGATCATGGACACGCTGCGCCGCTACTCCAACCAGCACTACCAGACCTACGGGCGCGAGGTCGTGTTCGTCGACTACGCGGCCAGCGGCCCCTCGGAGAACGAGGAGGCCATGAAGCGCGACGCCATCAACATCGCGGCCAAGAACCCCTTCGCCGTGATCGTCGGCGACGCCGCCGCCCCGATGCCCACGGTGCTGTTCCGCGACCTGGCCCAGCGCAACATCCTCTGCATGTGCAGCGTCTCGCTCTCGGAGGAGTTCTACGGCTCGCTGCCGCCGATGCTCTGGGGCTCGCTGCCGACGATCAACATGTACGCCCGCCAGACCGCCGAGTACATCGGCAAGCGCCTGGCCGGCAAGCCGGCCAAGTACGCGGGCGACGAGCTGAACCCCTCGCAGGGGTTCCGCACCAAGCCCCGCAAGTTCGGCTTGATCTACATCGAGGGCACCCGCGGCAAGGTCGACCCCGAAGGCCGGCGGGGCGCCGAGGTCATGCTGCGGGAGCTGGCCAAGTACGGCGTGAACATCCCCCGCTCGTCGCAGGTGAGCTACATCTACGACCCGGGCCGGAACCAGGCCGACGTCACCGCCTTGATCGCCAAGATGAAGAACGAGGGCGTCACCACGATCATCCCGATCTGGGACCCGCTCTACCCGATCCTCATCACGAAGGAGGCGTCCAACCAGCTCTACTTCCCGGAGTGGTTCATGGTGGGCACGGGGCTCTCCGACACCACGTCGGCCGGCCGCCTCTACGACCAGAACCAGTGGCGCCACGCCTTCGGCATCTCGCCGCTGTGGGTGACGTGGGCCACCGTCGCCAGGTCCACCGGCGCCCGCGAGTACCACCACGGTGCGCCCGGGACCCCGCCCGGTGACGAGGGCGTGCTCGTCAACATCTACCGAGCCGGGGTGCAGACCCTCTTCCGAGGGATCCACATGGCCGGGCCGCGCCTCACGAACGACACGTTCGTCCAGGGCCTGCTCAGCTACCCGAAGACGGGCGGCAAGCCCGCCGCGCCGCTGGTGTTCGTGACCAGGCAGAACCCCACGGAGATCAAGGACTTCGTCGAGGTGTTCTACGCCGTCGACGCCACAGGCCCTGACGAGCGCGGCAACCAGGGCAGCGGGATGGTCATGAAGGCCAACGGCGGACGCCGCTACCAGGTCGGTCAGTGGCCCACCACCGAACCCCGTCCGTTCGACCTGAACGGGGCCATCGCGGTGAGCGACAACCCCCCCGGTGGCGGCGATGGGCCCCACGAGCAGGATGGGCACACGCACAACCGGCGCTGCCTGAGCTGCGCGTCCTAGACGACGCGCCCGGCACCTAGGGTCGGCCAGATGCGGTTCTCGATCTGGCCGACCCTCACGCAGCCCTGGGCCGACGTGCTGGAGGTCGCCACCCACGCGGAGGCGACCGGCTGGGACGGCGTGTACGTCGCTGATCACTTCATGGGCGGGCGGGGCGAGTGGGGTGCTGACACGACGCCCAACCTGGAGGCGACCGCCGTGCTGGCCGCCCTCGCCATGGCGACCACCCGGATGCGGCTGGCCACGCTCGTCCTCGGCAACACGTACCGCCATCCTGCGGTGGTGGCCAACTGGGCGGCCACGGTCGACCACGTGAGCGGCGGCCGGCTGCTGCTCGGGATGGGCGCCGGATGGCAGGAGAACGAGCACGAGCAGTACGGGATCGAGCTGCCGCCGCCCGGTCGGCGCGTCGAGCGCTTCGAGGAGGCGTGCCGGGTGCTGCTCGGCCTGCTCCGCGAGGAGCGCACCACCATCGGTGGGGCCCACTACGACCTCACCGACGCTGTCGCCGAGCCCAAGCCGCTGCAGCGCCCGCTTCCACTGCTCATCGGGGGCAAGGGCGACCGCATGCTGGGCGTGGTGGCTCGCCACGCCGACGAATGGAACATGTGGGGCTTGGCCGACGCCATCGCCGAGCGGTCCGCAGTGCTGGAGCGCCGCTGCGAGATGGCCGGCCGAGATCCGGCCCAGATCCGCCGCTCGGCTCAGGCCCTCGTGCGCTTGACCGACGATCGCGCCGAGGCCGAGGCGTTCCTGACGAGCACCGGGGGACGGGCCGCGGTGGCCGGCACCACCGACGACGTGCTCGAGGCAGTGGCGGCGTGGCAGGCCGTCGGGCTCGATGAGGTGATCGTCCCGGACTTCGCCCTCGGCAAGGGACCCCGACGGCTCGAGCGCATGGACGCCATTCTCGAGGCGGTCCAGCCGGTCTTCGGGTCGCGCAGCGAGCACTAGGTTCGCTGCGACCCGCAACCGAGGAGACGTCATGCCGACCAGTGCCGAGGTGCGCGCCCAGCTCACCGGACCCGGAGGGATGTTCGAGCTGACCACGGCCGACGTGCTCGGCCGCCCGATGGAGGTCTACGCCAACCGCATGCCCTCATTGCGCTCGGTGGCCGAGGTGGGCCTCCTGCGGGGCGACGCCCAGACCTTCATCGTGTACGGCGAGCGCACCTACGGGTTCGGCACCTTCGTGGAGACCTCGAACAGCGTGGCCCACGTGCTGCGCGACCGCTTCGGGCTGGCCAAGGGCGACCGGGTGGCCGTGCTGTCCCAGAACAACCCGGAGTGGTGCCTCGCCTTCTGGGCCACCGTGTCCCAGGGCGCCGTGCTCGTCGGCCTCAACGGCTGGTGGACCACCGACGAGATCGAGTACGGCTTGCAGGACTCCGGAGCCAAGGTGCTCGTGGCCGACCGCAAGCGCTTCGAGCGCATCGCCGGCTCGCTCGATGCCGCCCCCGACCTCGAGCACGTGTTCCTCATCGATTGCACAGCGGCCGATCTCGGCCTGGCCGACGATCCGCGGATCCACCAGTTCTCCGAGCTGGTCCAGGCGCCGACCCCGGCCTTCGTCGAGGAGGACATCGCCGAGGACGACCCGGCGGTGATCTTCTACACGTCGGGCACCACGGGTCGACCCAAGGGCGCCATCTCCACCCACCGCAGCATGATCGCCAACCTGCAGAACACGATGTACAACGCGGTGGCCGGGTCGATGGCGGGCAG
>JBKJIL010000109.1:0-3178 GCA_046598435.1 Acidimicrobiales bacterium | reverse complement strand
CGGCCGTGATCGACACCGCTGGGGCCGCCGCCGCATGGTCGAACCACGACTTCGACAAGGGGGCGCGGGCGGCCACGGTGGCGATGTCGGTGCAGTACGTCGGGGCCTGCAAGCGCTCCGACCTGCTCTGCCACGCCCGGGTCGTGCGTCGGGGCAAGGAGCTCACGTTCACGGAGATCAGGGCTACCGACGCCGAGGGCAACGTGGTGGCCCACGGCGTGCAGACGTACCGAATCGTCTGAGCTCGGGTGGGCCGCGTAGGGTCCGCGGACCAGGGGAAAGGGGGAGCCATGGAGCGCTTCGACGGTCGGTTGGCAGTGGTGACGGGTGGCGGGAGCGGCATGGGCCGCGAGCTCGTGGTGCAGCTGGCAGCGGCCGGGTGCTCGGTGGCCACCTGCGACGTCAACGACGACGCCGTTGCGGAGACGGCCCGGCTGGCCGAGAAGGATGCCCCTGCCGGCACCCGCATCAGCACGCACCTCTGTGACGTCTCGGATGTCGGGGCAGTGGCCCGCTTCCGCGACGAGGTGGTGGCCGAGCATGCCACCGACCACATCAACCTCCTGTTCAACAACGCGGGGGTCGGCGGTGGCGGGAGCTTCCTCACCGGAGACCAGGCCGAGTGGGACCGCACCTTCGGGATCTGCTGGGGTGGCGTCTACAACTGCAGCCGGGCCTTCGTGCCGCTGCTCGTGGCCAGCGACGCCGGGTACCTCGTCAACACCAGCAGCGTGAACGGGTTCTGGGCCTCGCTCGGGCCGGGCGTGCCCCACACCGCCTACAGCTCGGCCAAGTTCGCGGTGAAGGGCTTCTCCGAGGCCCTCCTCGAGGACTTCCGCATCAATGCTCCTCACGTGCGGGTGGCCGTCGTCATGCCCGGGCACATCGGCACCGACATCGTCACGAACAGCCGCAAGGTCCACGGCGGCGATGCGCCGCTCGACGATGCCGGAGTGGCCGCCGCGCGCGGGCAGATGGCCGACCGAGGCGTGCCCGTGGAGTCCATGGACGACGACGCCGTGCGCTCGATGGTCGAGATGTTCGGCCAGCTGTTCCGCGACAGCGCGCCGATGACGGCGGCCCAGGCCGCCACCGTGATCCTCGACGGGGTGCGAGCCGGCCAGTGGCGCATCCTCGTCGGGGACGATGCCCACAAGCTCGACGAGGCGGTGCGCGCCGCGCCCGAGGCGGCCTACGGGCCCGGGGGTCTGTCGCTCGGCGGCCTCGGCTTCGGCGGCTGACCCTGTCGCCATCTGTGCACACGGAGGTCCGCCATCCGGGGCTCGATGTGCACAGAACGCGGGGTGTGGCGGGATCCACCACCGCCACAGCCGCGTTCGCCCTGCCAGGGATGAACCCACCTCCCGAGCGCGCAGGATCTCGGGCTCAGGACAGGAAGCGGAGCTGGTCCCAGACCTGCGGCCAGGTGCCGCGCAGGCCCCGGCAGACGAGGATCGGGGTGCCCTGCACCTCGGTGGCGATGTCGACGCCGTTGTCGACGACCGCCACCTGCTCGCACTCATCGAAGTGCGGCGCCACGTGATCGGGGCGGAAGCGCACGGCGACCACCGTGGCCGTGGCGTCGGACGGACGGCGGAAGTCGGCGTAGCTGTTGTGGGGTGAGTGGGCCCGCGGCAGGCCGAGCGCGGGGCCGAACCGGTCCAGCGCTCCGGCCTCGCCGTAGCTCCCGGTCAGCAGGATGACGCTGGCGCGCTCCGGCGCGGGGAGGTCGTCGACGACCGCGCGCACCTGCTGCGCGAGCTGCGGCCAGCCCACCGTCTCGGCGACGGCCTCGTTGAGCTCGGCCGTCACCTTCGTGGTGGCGAGCGGGAGGATCGGGAGCGCGAACACCACGCTGACGAGAGCGTTGAGCACGATCAGTCGACCGAGTCCGGCTGCACGATCCTGCCGTTCGCGGGCGACGACGCCGGCGAGCAGCACGACGGTCGTCAGGGGAACGACGTAGTAGGGGCGACCACCGGTGGCGAACACGGCCACGATGCCGATCGGCCAGGCCCAGAGCAGGGGCCGAACGGGGCGGGCGTCGGCGTCGGTCGCCAGCCAGCGGGCGCCGCGCCAGACCACCCCGACGAAGAGAGGACCCACGAAGAGCACCTGCAGGGGGAGCAGCGTCACACGGTTCTCGCCCGCCAGCCGCTCGGACAGCGCCCGGGCCATGTCGACCTGCGGCCAACCGTGGTCCGCCTGCCACAGCAGGTTCGGTGAGGCCAGGACCAGGGCCAGCGCCGCACCGGCCACCAGCCACGGGGTGGCGAGCACGTCCCAGCGGCGATCGAGCAGGAGTCCGCCGAGCAGGGCCGCTCCGAGGAGTACGAGGAGGTTCTTGTTGAGCATCGAGAGACCGGCGATGGCCCCGAAGGCGAGCCACCACCGGGCATCGGATCGACGCAGGAGGCGGGCCACCACCCACAGCAGCGCGGTCCACGCCGTGAGGTCGAACACCGCCGTCGACAAGAGATGGCCGGCGCCGAGCACGAACCCCCCGCTGGCCACCGCCGCCGCGCCCGCCACCTGGGCCTGGCGACGGCCCCCGAGCTCGCGCACCACGAGCGCGCCAAAGCAGATCGTCGTGGCGGTGGCGAGCGCCGGGAGGAGCCGCAGCACGACCAGGTTGGCCGGCGCGAGGGCCCACGCCAGGCGGGCCACGGCCGGGGTGAAGGGGGGCTGGTCGATGTAGCCCCACGCGAGGTGGCGACCCGCTTCGAGGAAGTAGAGCTCGTCGCGGTGCCAGCCGTAGCGGGGCGCGACGGCGAGCAGCAGGAGCGTCACGGCTCCGGCCACGCCCAGCACCGGCCCCCAGGCCACCGGCTCTCGTTCCGCTCCGATGGGCAGTTCCTAGCCGATCGCCGGCGGTCTGCGGTTCCGGTCATGGCGCGGGCGAGCCCTTCGGGCCACGTCGCCCTCACCCCCGTGCACCGAGCCGTCTGATTCAGGGCGGGGATGGCCGTCGCGTCGGCGTCTCCACCGGCTGGAGGCGCAGGGCACCGGGGGCGTCGGCGGGGACGACGGGGGCGCGGGGCGCGATGGGAGTCAACCGCTCGTAGGGGGCGCCCGCGGGCGGTCTCGGGTCGTCGTCGCCCTTGTTGGGCCAGAACGATGCCGCCCGCTCGGCCTGGGCGGTGATGGTGAGCGAGGGGTTCACGCCGAGGTTGGCCGA
>JBKJIL010000068.1:0-8474 GCA_046598435.1 Acidimicrobiales bacterium | reverse complement strand
ACCAAGCTGGATCACATCGTCGTCCAGGACGTTCTCACCGGCGACACCGCCGACCTGCCCGTCACCGGGCTGTTCGTCGCCATCGGCCACCAGCCCAACACTGACCTCGTCAAGGGTCAACTCGAACTCGAGGACAACGGCTACCTCGTAACGGGCCAGTGGGGGGGCGCCTCGACCACCAACGTCGAGGGCGTCTTCGCCTGCGGCGACGTCCAAGACCACACCTACCGCCAGGCCATCACCGCCGCTGGGTCAGGCTGCCAAGCCGCCATCGACGCCGAGCGATGGCTCGAGGCCCAGCACGCCTGACCCTCGGCTGCCCATCAGGCTGGGGGAATGCCCGCCCGGGAGAACCGGTTGGACCATCCGTACACACCACACCGCTCTGTGCGGCCCTAGGAGGACCCTCGACATGCCCACCACCCTGACCGATGCAACCTTCGATGAGGAGATCGCCGGCGCCACCGAGCCCGTCCTCGTCGACTTCTGGGCCGAGTGGTGCGGACCGTGCAAGACGATCGCTCCGATCCTCGACCAGATCGCCACTGAGCAGGCGGGCAAGATCAAGATCGCCAAGCTCAACGTGGATGACAACCCCGACATCGCTCGGCGCTTCGACGTGATGAGCATCCCCACGCTCATCGTGTTCCAGAACGGCCAGCCCGCCAAGCGCATGGTTGGCGCGAAGGGCAAGGGTCAGCTCTTGGAGGAGCTCAGCGAGTTCATCGCCTGACGTGCCGGGCCCGCACCTTCGGGCGCGGGCTCGTCACGAGGCGATGGTGCGAGCCACCGCCAGCGCCTCCGCAGGCGAGGCTCCGGCCCGACCCACGAGCCAGCAGGCGATCGGGGCGGCCAGGCGCTCCGAGCTGTGAGCGGCCACGCCAGCCAGCTCCAGCAGGGTGGCCACGGTCTCGTCGTCGGGCGCGGCGACGCCGAGGCGCGCCGCGAACGCGGCGATCCACTCGGCACCGTTGAGGGTCGCATCGTCGGGCATCGGCCGAACCTACCGTGGGGCGATGGGAGCTGATCCGCGCATGCTTCGGGTGTCGGGCAGCCTCTCGATCCCGCTGAGCGAGCTGAGCTGGCGCTTCAGCCGGTCAGGCGGGCCCGGCGGCCAGCACGCCAACACCTCCGACACCCGGGCGGAGGTGCGCTTCGACGTCGTTGCTTCGCCGTCACTGGGTCCCCGCCAGCGAGCGCGCCTCCTCGAGCGCTTGGGCCCGGAGGTCCGCGTCGTGGCGGCCGACGAGCGATCGCAGGCCCGCAACCGGGCCCTGGCCCTCGAACGGCTGGCCGACCGCCTCGCCGACGGTCTGCGGATCGAGGCCCCCCGCCGTGCCACCCGCCCCACCAAGGCCAGCGTGCGCCGTCGCCTCGACGCCAAGCGGCGCCAGGGGGGCCGCAAGGTGGATCGGCGCCGCATCGACCCCGAGGGCTGAGACTCGGTCTCCGCGGTCAGAGTGACGCGGAGGGTGGTGTCACCGTGCGCCTTTTCGCCCTACTCTGGGTTGCGGCGACCGGAGCGGCCCCCGGCGGAGGCGTTCGTGCCCGGGACGCCAAGGAGAGAGCGGGATCCAGATGAGCTCCCCGACGCGATCGACGACAGGCGCCGTGGCCCGCCGTCGAGCGCTCGCGGCGGGGTTGGTGGTGGCTGCCGTGGTCGCGACGGGCGTCGGGCGGATCGGGAGCCTGTCGTGGGCGGCATGGGTCCAGGCGGCCGTGGCCGTCGGCTCGGCGCTGGTGGTGCTGGCGATGGCTCCCCACCAGGGGCGTGCGGCACCCCCGTGGCGCCTGATGGGGATCGGCATGCTGGTGTGGGCGGCGGGGGTGCTCGGTGCCGCCGGAGCGTTCGCCGAGGGCGTGTCGGCGGCCCCCTTGCCCAACCTGACCGATGGGCCCCGGCTCGTCGGCCTCGTGGTGCTCGGCGTCGGCCTGCTGGCCATGGCCGTGGCCCGCGCCGCCCGGGCCGACTGGCTGGCACGGATCGACGCAACCATGGTGGGGCTGGCGGTGGCGGTCGGCCTCACCGTGGTCCTCTGGCCGGAGGCCGCCGACGCCCATCTGAGTGGCGAGGGGATCGCCGTCGTGGCCGGTGCGCTCGTCGTGCTGACGTGCCTGGTGGCGGCCACCGTGCGGTTTGCCTTCGCCGGGGGCACTCGCCTGCCTTCGGGCCGCTTCTTGGTGGCCGGCATGCTGGCCCTGGTGGCGGGGGCGGCGGCGCTGCGCTCGGCCCAGCTCGAGGTCTCAGGGGCGCGCTTCGACCGGATGGGGCTCAGCCTGACCGCCACCGGCAGCCTGCTGCTGGCCGCCGCTGCCGTCCACCCCTCGGCCCGGGGGCTCGCCGATCGCGAGCACCGCCCGGCCCACGTCCTGTCCCCGCAGCGGCTGCTGCTGCTGGTCGTGAGCGTGGCGAGCGGTCCGCTGGTCCTCGTCGTCGAGCACCTGCGGGGGGACCCGGTCGACAGCCTGCTGCTGGGCACGGCCACCGCGCTGCTGGTGCTCCTGCTGGCGGGTCGGATGCAGGTGGTGGTGTGGGCAGGGCAGCAGCAGGCGGCCCGCGAGGCAACGATCCGCGATGCGGTCCGAGCCATCAGCGCGGCGCACGACGCCACGACGATCCGTGCCGCTGTGCTCGGCGCGGCTGCGGGACTGCTCGGCGGGGGCCTGCGCTACGTGGCCTGGGTGGTGGTCAACGAGCGGGGCGCAGCGTCGCCGCTCGAGGTCCTCGGGCCCCGCGGACCCATCGACCGCGTCGAGGCAGGCATCGACGACGCGCTGGTGCGGCTGGCTGGCATGGTCGACCAGCCGGTACGCGTGCTGGACAGCACGCGGACCGAGATCGTCGTGGCGCCGATCCCGAGCCGCCTGCCCGGCCGGTCGGCGATCGCGGTGGCGGCAGTGAGCCGGGTCCCCGACGAGATCGACGAGAGCCTGACCATCCTGGCGACCCAGTGCGCCGCCGCCCTCGATGCCCTCCTGCAGACCAGCGAGCTGCAGGACAAGCGCAGCGAAGCCCGCTTCCGGCAGCTCGTTCGCTACAGCAGCGACGCCGTGCTCATCGTGGGCCGAGACGGCCGGATCCGGTACCAGACGCCGTCGGTGATCCGCGTTCTGGGCTATCTCACCGTGGACCTCGACGGCGCGCTCCTGCAGCGCATCGTCCCGCCCGACGAGCACCACCACCTGCATGGCTTCATCGACCAGCTCGTCCACGCGCCGGCTGAGTCGATGCGCACCACAGAAGCGCAGCTGCTGCGAGCCGACGACTCGGTCATCCACGCCGAGATCATCGGCCTCAACCTGCTGGACGACCTCGACGTGGGCGGTGTGGTGCTGACCATCCGTGACATCTCGGGTCGGCGCACCCTGGAGGACCAGCTTCGTCATCGCGCCTTCCACGATCCGCTCACGGGGCTCTCGAACCGAGCCCTCTTCGTGGACCGGGTCGAGCACGCGCTCAACCGCTCCCGCCGCGATGACGTGCCCACACCGGCGGTCGCCTACATCGATCTCGACGACTTCAAGATGGTGAACGACAGCCTCGGCCACGGGGCAGGCGACGAGCTCCTGCGCGTGGTCGCCGATCGCCTGCGGGTCTGCTTGCGCTCGGGTGACACTCCAGCCCGGCTCGGCGGGGACGAGTTCGCCGTGCTGCTCGAGGACGCGCCCGACAAGGCCGCGGTGATCGAGGTGGCGGAACGGATCCTCGACGCGCTGCACAGCCCCATGGAGATCGAGGGCCGGGAGGTCTCGGTACGGGCCAGCATCGGTGTGGCCATGCGTCGAGGCGCATCCACGACGCCTGACGAGCTGCTCCGCAACGCCGATCTCGCCATGTACGCGGCCAAGGCCAACGGGAAGGGATGCATCGAGCTCTTCGAGCCGGGCATGCACCAAGGCGTGGTCGACCGGATGGCCCTGCGAGACGACCTGGCGGGCGCCGTCGACCGCGGCGACATCGAGGTCGCCTACCAGCCCATCGTGCGCCTCGCCGACGGTGAGGTGGTGGGCTTCGAGGCCCTGGCCCGCTGGACGCACCCGGAGCGCGGGGTGGTGTCGCCCGTGGAGTTCGTGCCCATCGCCGAGGAGAACGGCGCCATCCTGGCCCTCGGCCGGCAGGTCCTGGAGCAGGCATGCTCCCAGCTGGCGGAGTGGCAGGCCGGGAACCCCGATGCCGAGTGGCAGATGAGCGTGAACCTCTCGGCTCGGCAGGTGCTGGCACCCGAGCTCGGACCGATGGTGCGCGAGGCGCTGGAGCGAACGGGGGTCGACCCTGGCTGTCTCATCCTCGAGCTCACGGAGACGGTGCTGCTGGCGGACAGCGATCGTGTGCTGCGGCGGCTGCACCAGCTGAAGGACCTGGGTGTGCGGATCGCCATCGACGACTTCGGCACCGGCTACTCGTCACTCGGCTATCTCCAGCGCGTTCCCTGCGACATCCTGAAGGTGGACCGGGCCTTCGTGTCGGCGCTGCGCCACGAGACGCCGTCCACGACGCTCGTGCGCACCATCCTGGATCTGGCCCGCACCCTCGGTCGCAGCGTGATCGCCGAGGGCATCGAGGAGCAGGTCGAGCTCGACGGGCTGCTCGAGCTGGGCTGCCCCTTCGGCCAGGGCCATCTGCTCGGTCGACCTGTCGATGGCGACCGCTTGGCCGCGCAGCTGGGGCTCTGCTCGCACACCGCCCTCTGAGTCGCCGAGGTGACGTCAGATCTTGTCAGCGACCGCCTCGAAGGCCGCCTCGGCGACGGCGTCGAGGTCGGCGCGCGCCAGGTCGAGGCCGAGCACGGCAACCAGCTGGGCGATGTCGCCGTGCTGGAACACCACCAGGTCGATGGTGAGGTTGCCCGACCCTACCGAGGTGCCGTGTCGGCTCACGCTGGCATCGCTGGCCTCGACGATCGCGGTGTCGACGCCAGGGGTGAGCGCCTCGTACTCGAAGGCCAGCCCGGTGCTGTCGGGCACGGCGCTGCAGCGATCGAGGATCTCGCCGGCCTGGCCCACGAACCGCGCCGCGTCGCCGTCTCGGAAGCGGAAGACCAGCTGGATCACCGAGGCGCCGCCCCCGGCCCGGGAGAAGCCGCGCACCTCCCGTGCCGTCGCCTGCAGGCCGGCGGCCGCGTCTTCGTTGGCGCAGAAGGCGGTGATGGTGTCGTCGACGTCTGGGGAGTCGGCGAACCCCGCCGGGAGGTCAGCGGCCTCCAGCGTGAGCTCGGCCAGCGCGGCGTCGCTCGGCAGCGTGGTGGACGGGTCACCAGTGGTCGTGGCGGGCGTGGTCGTGGTGGTCGTGGTCGCCTGCGGCTCCTCATCGCGGCCGCCGCACGCGGCCGTGACGGGGAGCAGCAGCGTGAGGATGAGCACGGCGGAGGCAAGGGGGCGACGCATGGGGTCCTTCAGGGAGACGGCGGGGGGAGCATCGCGTACGGTCGCCCACCATGCGAGCACGTCGGGGGCAGGTGCTGGGGTGGATGGTCGTCGCCCTGTACGCCGGCCTGCTGGCGGCCGTGACGATCGTCAGCATCCAGGACGGCCGCCATCCCACCGATGGCTCCCAGGCCGTCGACCCCTCCCGGGACGCCGCAGAGCCGTTCATCCAGGCCTGGGAGCGCAGCCGTCAGGCCACCTTCGTGGCCACGGGCACCTATGCCCGCCGAAGTCCCACCACGGGCGCCTCCATCGCATCAGAGGACGTTCTGGCCCAGCGGCCGCCCCGACGTCTCCATCGCCAGCTCGGCGGCGTGGAGGGCCGGGTCGATGATCGACTGGTCCTCTGTCCGGCCCCTCCCCCCGGCGACGACGAGCCAGCCCCGTGTCGCCTGGGTGCGCCCGGGCCTCGGTCCTACGCGGAGTCGGTGGCCAACGAGGTGGCCGGCCTGCGCTCCCTGTTGCAGGGGCGCGACCCGCTCTACCGGGTGCGCCAGACGCGCCCGGGCTGCTTCCACCTGGAGCTGCTGCGCGTCGATCCCCGGGCCCCGTTCGGGGTGGCGGCCTCGTTCTGCTTCGACGCCGCCACCGGCGCGCCGGCTGGCAGCCGGGTCCGCCATGAGGGGGGGATCGTCGAGACCGTCGCCGTGACCGCGATCCGCACCGACGTCTCCGCCGCCGACCTCACCCCATGAGCGCCGGGTCCACAGCGGGGGGACGAGGGCTACGGCATGTTCACCGAGGCGGACCTCGGTTGCGATGCGGTTGGAGGGAGTCGCAACCCTCGTCCCGTTCCCGTTGGTGACCGATGGGGGCGATTTCCACCGGTCTCTAGGTCCATCGGCCCAGGCGATGCTCACCTTGAGTGGTTTTCTCTGCCACAGACCGTGCTCGGAGGGCCATGGCTAGCCTGGGCCGATGTTCCTGGGAGAAGACCTCCTCGCCTACCTCGTGCTGGCCATCGGTGGGGCCATGGCCGTGGGCAGCCTCCTCGCCCTCGTGCGCCCTCCTGCCTCGCGGTCCGAGGGCGACCTGGAACGGGCGCCGCTGGCTCGTAGCCTGGCCTTTGCCGCAGTCGGCCTGGTGGGCGCGGTGTGGGCGCTGGCCAGCCTGGCCCAGAGCTGAGCCCGCCGGCTCGAACCGGCGGGGGGTGTCAGACTCGGTTGAGGCGCAGACCCAACGACACCAGGGTCTCGAAGGGCTGGTTGTAGCCCCGCTCGAGGTGGTGGATGCCGTGCAGCGTGGAGGCGCCCTCTGCCGCGGCCGCCGCGATCACCGACGAGAACCCGGCCCGCACGTCGGGGATGGTCACGTCGGCGCCCTGGAGCTTCGACACGCCGCGCACGATGGCCGAGTGGAGGGCCGAGGAGTCGTGGAACCGGCAGGCCGGGCCGCCCAGGCAGGTGTCGAACAGCTCGATCTCGCCCCCCATGGCCTTGAGGGCATCGACGTAGCCGAGGCGGTCCTCGTAGACGGTCTCGTGCAGCACCGACATGCCGTCGGCCTGGGTCATCAGGACGATCAACGGCGGCTGCCAGTCCGTCATGAACCCCGGATGGGTGTCGGTCTGGACGGCGGCGGGCCGCAGCTTGCTGGCGCTGGCGCTGATCCAGCGGTCGGTGATCTCGAGCCGGGCGCCCATGCGCTGCAGCGTGTTGATGGCCGTGACGAGACGGTCCTGGCTGCAGCCGCCGACGCGCACGCGCCCGCCGGTCATCAGCCCGGCCACCAGGTAGCTGAACGCCTCGAGGCGATCGCCGGACAGTCGCACCTCGGCCCCGCTCAGCGACTCGACGCCCTCGATGACGAAGCGCCGGTCGGGCCGTTGTGCGATGTGCGCCCCCATCCGCTGGAGGAACAGGGCCAGCTCGACGACTTCGGGCTCGGTGGCCGCGTTGTGGATCACGGTGCGGCCCTCGGCCAGCACGGCGGAGAGCATGACGGTCTCGGTGGCCCCGACGCTCGGGTACGGGAGGGTGATGCGGGAGCCCTTGAGGCGGCCCACCATGCGAGCCGTGATGCCGTGGGGCTGCACCTCGATCTCGGCGCCCATCTGCTGCAGGGCCGACACGTGGAAGTCGACCGGTCGTCGCCCGATCTTGTCGCCCCCCACGAGGGGCACGAAGGCCTCGTGGGCGCGGTGCAGGAGGGGCCCCAGGAGCAGGATGGGGATCCGGTTGAGACCGGAGAACTCGAGCGGCACCCGCGGGTTGGGTTCAGGCGTGGGGTCGACGGTGATGGTGTCGCCGTCGATGTCCACGCCGAGGCCGATCGAGCGGAGGATGTCGGCGGTGATGCCGACGTCACCGACGTTGGGGGCGTTGGAGATGGTGGAGGGGGAGTCGCCCATCAGGGCCGCCACCATGTGCTTGGTGACGGCGTTCTTGGACCCGGCCACCTCGACGTCGCCGCGCAGCGGGCCGCTCGGCTCGATGTGCCACGCCGGGCCGTCTGGGTCGGCCGCGGCGTCGGTCACAGGGGTCGTCATGGCCCCCGAGGCTACCGCCCCGCCCGCCGGGTCCCCTGGGGTGGCGCGACGACGCCGGACTCGAGGGCCTTGCAGCCCCGAGCCCGGCGTCGATCGGCACCCGTCGCAGGTGCTAGATGGCGTCGGTGTCGCGCTCGCCGGTGCGGATGCGCTGCACGGCGGTCACGTCGGTGATCCAGATCTTGCCGTCGCCGATCTTCTCGGTGCGGGCGGCCCCGGCGAGGGCGTCGGCGATGCCGGCGGCGGCGGCATCGTCGGCGAGGATCTCGATCTTCATCTTGGGCACGAAGTCGACCGTGTACTCAGCGCCTCGGTACACCTCGGTGTGACCCGACTGGCGGCCGAAGCCCTGCACCTCGCTCACGGTCATGCCGTTGACCCCGGCGGCCTTCAGCGCTTCCTTCACCTCGTCGAGCTTGAACGGCTTGATGACTGCTGTGATGAGCTTCAACTCACTCCTCCGATCAGTGCCCGGCCAAGCTTGCGCTGCCGGAGCTGTAGGCGGTCTCTGCGTGCTCGGCCAGGTCGAGGCCGTTGTGCTCCACTTCCTCAGAGACTCGCA
>JBKJIL010000056.1:0-9519 GCA_046598435.1 Acidimicrobiales bacterium | reverse complement strand
CACGACCTTCACCCGAGTGCGGTTGCCGACCACCTCAACGCCGTCCTTGATGGACTCGATGCGACGGATGTCGAGCCGGACCGAGCTGTAGAACTTCAGCGCCCGGCCACCGGGGGTGGTCTCCGGCGAGCCGAACATCACGCCGATCTTCTCCCGCAGCTGGTTGATGAAGATGCAGATCGTGTCGGTCTTGTTGAGGTTGGCGGTGAGCTTGCGCAGCGCCTGGGACATCAGCCGCGCCTGCAGGCCGACGTGGTGGTCACCCATCTCGCCTTCGATCTCGGCCCGAGGCGTCAGCGCGGCGACCGAGTCGATCACGACGACGTCGATGGCGCCGGAGCGCACGAGCATGTCGCAGATCTCGAGGGCCTGCTCCCCCGTGTCGGGCTGCGAGATGAGCAGCTCGTCGACGTCGACGCCGATGGCGCGGGCGTAGATCGGGTCCATGGCGTGCTCAGCATCGATGTAGGCGCAGATGCCACCGGTGCGCTGGGCCTCGGCCACCGCGTGCATGGCGAGGGTGGACTTGCCCGAGGACTCCGGGCCGTAGATCTCCACGACGCGGCCACGGGGCAGACCCCCGATGCCGAGGGCGAGATCGAGGGCCAGGGCACCGGTGGGCACCGTGCCGATGGCCATCGTGCCCTTCTCGCGCATCTTCATGACCGAGCCCTTGCCGAACTGCTTCTCGATGCCGGCAAGGCTGAGCTCGAGGGCCTTCAGCTTGTTCTTGTCCTGTTCCACCTGGCGTCTCCTCTGCGTGCGTGCGATCTCGATCTGGGGGATGCCGTCGACCCTACGCAGGGGGTGTGACAACCCGGCGGGTGCGAACGACATGACTGTAGTTACGAACAGTAGTTCGATCAAGGACCCTCGTCCGCGCGCGTCCCGTCAGGCGCCGAGGCACATCACCCGTGCAACCGCGGGCATAGGTGCCGGCAGGGACGCGCCGATTCCCGGATCTTCAGCGGCGTTGTCGACCACCCTGCTCATGGCCCCATCGCACCGAGCGACCTCGTACACAGGGCCTCAGTCGTCGGGGTCGTCGGAGTCGTCGGGGTGCTTGTTGCGGAGGAGGTTGTGGAAGCGGCAGGCGGGTCGCCCGTTCTGTTGGGTGGTGGGGCCGCCCTTGGCGTGCTCGTGGATGTGGTCGATCTCGAGGCGTTCGGCGGGTTCGTCGCAGGAGGGGTGGCAGCAGGTGCGGTCGCGCACCTCGATGGCCCGGCGTAGCGCACCGCGGAAGAAGCGACGCTGGGCGCCGACGTCGATGACCCTCGAGGGGCTGTCGAACACGACCCGTTCCACGTAGGCGTCGGTGAGCCAGGGTGCCGCGGTGCCGGGGGTGATGACGGTCTGGTTGAACAGCTCGAGCACCCGGCCTGTCAGGGTCTCGAGTCCGACCACGACGGTGAACAGGGGCGCGGGGCGGCGGCCGTCGGCGGGGGCGGTGCGGGCCCGGGTGGACATCTCCACCAGCGCGTCGGCCCGCCGCTGGGCGGGGGTGCGGTCCAGGTCGACGATGAGCGGGTCGTGGCCCAGGCGCTGCTTGGCGGCAGCCCAGTCGGCGGCGAAGAGCTCGCGTTCGATGAGCCGCAGGGTGGTGGCCACGATCTCCCCGGACACGGGGTCCAGCGTCATGCGTCCGAACCACATGCCGTCGAAGCTCTCCGCGAGGTGCAGCTCCCGCCCGGCGCGATCCTGCTCGGCGTGCTGCTCGGCCCCGTCAGGGTCGACGATCTGGGTGAAGAGCTCGCAGGCGCGCTTGAGGTCGGTGAAGGAGCGTTCCCGTGCCACATCGAGGAGCGCCTTGTGCTCGCGGTCGAACACTTCGGCGCTGCGCGGTGTGCGCGCTGCGAGCAGTGTGGTGAGCTGCGATCGGTCGATCTCCCCCTGGGCCCAGGCATCCTCCACGGCTGGCAGGGTGCGCAGGGCGCGGGCGTGACGGAGCCGTTGGCGGGCCACGCTGATCGGGAGGTGCTCCTTCCATGCCAGCCACGCCGCCGCCGTCTTGGCTCCTGACGGACGCCAGCCGCCTTGCGCCTCCCAGCGGGCCAGCACCCGCGCCTCGGCCACGTCCAGGCCGCCCCGCAGGCGCTGCAACCCCAGCACCGCGTCCGTCAGCACGTCGTCGCCGGCACCGTCGAGGTCCAGCGAGCGGAGCTCGTCCAGCGCAGCACGGGCCCGGTCGAGCACGGCAGCCACATCGACGCTCATGGCGGGTCCTCCTCCGGGTCCGGTGCGCCACCGACAGCAGGGCCGCACAGTCGATCGAACTGGATGAGGACCGTCACCTCGGTCCCGAAGGGAACCCCATCATCATAGGCGAACTGACGTTCGGGCGCAAGCCCCATCGCGACGATTCCTCGCCGTCATTGCTGGCTCTATGACTCCAGGAGCGACTCGTAACGCCGCCGCCGACCAGAGTCCGATCACCGAGAGGCGAGCCGCCATCGGCGCTGGGCGCTGGCGGCGAGGACCCCGCCGGCCGCGCACCGAGGACGGGCGGCGGAGACGGGGTGCAGTCAGTCGTTGCGCAGGAAGGTGGCTGGGCTCGTGCGCGCGGCCGCCCGGCCTGGGATGGCCGCCACAACGTTGGCCACGAGGAGCATGCCCGGCACGGTCAGCACCGCCCAGGAC
The DNA here is from genome assembly GCA_046598435.1 of Acidimicrobiales bacterium. GTDB lineage: Bacteria > Actinomycetota > Acidimicrobiia > Acidimicrobiales > VFJN01 > VFJN01. The sequence continues at coordinate 6,882 of JBKJIL010000056.1, read as the reverse complement.
CAGGGCGTCTCGGCCGGCGCCGCAGCGTGGAGCCCCGCCTCGAACCAGCCCCAGACGAGCCGGCCCAGCGCGATGCCGAAGGGCACCCCGAGGGCAGCGGCAACGATGGCGACGACCGACGCCTGCCACGCGACGGCCGCGCGGAGCTGACGCCGGGAGAACCCGAGGGCCCGCAGGAGGGCCAGCTCGGCGCGCCGCGCCCTCACGGAGGTGACGAGGAGGTGGGCCAGGGCGGCCACCGCCACCACGGCCAGCACGCCGGCCATGGTGCCGGGCACCACCCGCACCCGGTCCAGGTCGCGGATGCGGGTCGGTTGCTGGTCCTGGCGCACGACGGTGAAGACGCCGTCGGCCTCGACCGACGCACGCAGGTCGTCGACGGCCACATCGAGGGCAGCAGTGTCGCCGCCCGCGTCGATCATGACGAAGGTGTAGAGGCGGCCGTCGTGGAGGTAGTCCGACGGCACCTCGATGTCGGCGAAGAGCTCGAGGGTGCCGCCCGGCAGCTGAGCGCCGACGCCGAGGCCGGTCCTGCTGAAGGACCCCTGTTGCATGTGGGGGAAGACGCCGCGCCCCGTCACCTGCATGGCCGTCGGTCCCGACCCGACGTCGACCTGGGCGGTGTCGCCGACGGACAGCCCGATGGCGTCCATCGTCTCCTCACCCAGCACGATCTCACCCGTCCGGCGCGCTTGGCGTCCCTCCACGATCCCCACCGACACCGCGCCTTCCAGCACCTCGAGGTCGAACCCGGGCACCGACACGCCGTCGACCAACACGTCTCCGTAGGTCCCTCCGGCGATGCCTCGCACCTCGTCAACGTTGCGCATGCGCTCAACGATCCGACCTGCCGGGGCGGGTCCGAACTGACCGTCGATCATGCGGTCCCACCCCTGCCCATAGCGCTCCGGCGTCTCGATGAGGGCGGTGAGGCTTGCCCCGAAGGCCGCTGTGGCGAGGACCGCAGTGGTGGCGAAGGTCACCGCCGCCAGGGTGCTGCGCAGGGGGATCGAGCGAGCGCCTCCGCCGAGCAGCGCGAACCGCACGCCCTGCGCAGCCGCCGGCGACAGGCCGCCGCTCGACGCCACGCTGTTCAGCCGGGATGTCCGGGCGGAGCGGACCCGTGAACGCAGGCCGAGGAGCGACGCGGGCAGCGCGCTGAGGGCGGTGATGAGCGCCAGCACGACCCCGCCCACGAGCAGCACCGGCACGTCGACCCGCAAGCCGGGATGGGGCTCAGCCGGCCGGGCCACGCCGATGGGGAACAGCGCCGACCCCAGGGTGGCCACCGTCACCGCACCCAGAGCGCCGAGCGATCCGATGCAGGCGGCCCGGGCCAGGGCAAAGGCAACGCGATCGACGGGCCGCAGGCCGATGGCGCGATGCGCCACCACCTCCTCCTGTCCGACTCGGGTGACGCGGCCCACCGCTTGGCCGACGACGACCACGGCAACGACGGCGATGGCGCCGGCGGCCACGAGCAGGCCCACCGACAGCGGCTGCAGCGCGTCGCTCACCTGCTCGACGCTGGCCCGCTGGTCGGAGATGAACACCGGACCGCCGGTGCCCATCTCGGGCCGGAGCGCGAGCTCATCGACCGAGGCGGTGAGCGCGGCCAGGTCGTGATGCGGATCAACGTCTACCTGTGCCGCCTCGAAGTTCCAATCCATTCGGTCCGCGCTCATCGCGGCGAGCGCGGCAGTGCCCATCATCGAGCCGAGCGAGTTCAGGTCGCTGAAGGGGATGACCTCGTCGTAGAGCACCCCGATGCCGGTCACCACGAGCCGCAGCGCCTGGCCGTCGTCCGGCGACGCGAGCTCCAAGGTCTCGGTCTGCGCCGATGTCACCAGGACGGCGTCGATCCGATCCCCCACCTCGAGCCCGGCCGCCGTCGCAAAGCGCTCGCTGACAAGGACTTCTTCCGCCCGGGCGGGGTCGGGCAGCCGTCCAGCCACCATCCGTGGTCGGCCGATGCCCTCCTGATCGCTGTTGGCGTCGAGGGCCGCAAGCAGGCCTATCCCGGCCAGGGGGCCTACCAGCCGCTCAGACGTGGTGCCCTCCTGGGCCACCAGGGGCACGCCGGCCAGGAGGCGCACACCCCGCACCCCGGGCAGGTCGGCCACCGCCGCGTAGAACGGCGTGGGGTCGGCTCCAGGAGCACCCGGTGGCGAGACGAGCAGCTCGGGCGGATTGGCCTCCTCGACGAAGCGGTCGTAGGCGGTCGAGGTGCGACGAGCACCGGCGAGCGTGGCCAGCGTCATGCCACCGAGCACGGCGACGAGCACCACGAGGGCGACGACCGAGGGCAGGCTGCGACGGAGGTCGGCCCGAAGTCGGTAGCCCAGCGCCCGCCCCATGGAGCCAAGCGTGGCCCAGAACGTCCACGAGGACCAGGATGGGGCCACCTCTCCACGAGGTGGTGCCACCTACACCGTCGGGTCCCGCGGAGCATGATGCCCCATGGCCTTCTCCACCATCATCGAGCCGTTCCGGATCCACTCGGTGGAGCCGCTGCGGGTCACCACGGTCGATGAACGGCGGGCCGCCTTGCGAGCGGCAGGCGGCAACCTCTTCGGACTGCACGCCGACGATGTGCTCATCGACCTGCTGACCGACTCGGGTACCGGGGCCATGTCGCGCGACCAGTGGGCCGGGATCCAGCGGGGCGACGAGAGCTACGCCGGCTCGCCGTCGTGGTTCCGCTTCCTGGAGGCCGTGCAGGAGCTGTTCCCGTTCCCCGAGGTCATCCCCACGCACCAGGGTCGGGCGGCCGAGAAGATCCTCTTCAGCGTGATCGGCGGCCCCGGCAAGGTCATCCCGAACAACACCCACTTCGACACGACGCGCGCCAACGTCGAGGCCAGCGGGGCGGAGGCCGTCGACCTCGTGGTCGCAGAGGGCCTCGACCCGGCGGCACAGCACCCGTTCAAGGGCAACATGGACCTCGTTCGGCTCGACGCGCTGCTGACCACACGGGCGGCGGACGTGCCGGCGGTGTTCGTGACCATCACCAACAACTCCGGGGGCGGTCAGCCGGTGTCGCTGGCCAACCTCCGCGGCGTGCGGGCGCTGTGCGACCGCTTCTCCGTGCCGCTGTTCCTCGACGCCTGCCGCTTCGCCGAGAACGCGTGGTTCATCCACGAGCGCGAGGCGGGCCAGGGCGAGCGCGACGTCGCCGACATCGTGCGGGACATGGCGGCGCTGGCCGACGGCATGACGATGAGCGCCAAGAAGGACGGCCTGGCCAACATCGGCGGCTGGCTGGCCATGCGCGATCCCGATCTGGCCGAGCAGTGCCGCAACCTGCTGATCCTCACCGAGGGGTTCCCCACCTACGGCGGCCTGGCCGGCCGCGACCTCGAGGCCATCGCCCAGGGTCTGCGTGAGGTCGTGCAGCACGACTACCTGGAGTACCGGATCCGCTCCACGGGCTACCTGGGCGACGGCCTGGCCGGCGCCGGCATCCCCGTCGTGCAGCCCATCGGCGGCCACGCCGTGTACCTCGACGCCCGCTCCCTCCTTCCCCACATACCGCCGTTGCAGTACCCCGGCCAGTCGCTGGCCATCGCCCTCTACGAAGCGGGCGGGATCCGCTCCTGCGAGATCGGCACCGTGATGTTCGGTCGTCAGCCCGACGGCACCGAGCGCCCGGCCAGCCTCGACCTCGTCCGACTGGCCGTCCCCCGCCGCACCTACACCCAGAGCCACATCGACTACGTGATCGAGGTGTGCGCCGAGGTGGCCTCCCGAGCCGTCGACCTGCGGGGCTACCGGATCGTGGAGGAGCCCCGGGCCCTGCGCCACTTCACGGCCCGCTTCGAGGCGCTCAGCGCCTAGCGATGCTCACGACAGCCGGCGCCGCAGGCGCTCCATCAGCGAGATCACACTCATCTGGCGGACGCGGTCGCGGTCGCCGGGCAGCGTGATCTGCACCGCGTCGACGTCGTCGGCGATGGCCAGGCCCAACCAGACGGTGCCCGGGGGGTGGCCCTCCTGCTCGGTGGGACCAGCGACGCCGGTGGTGGAGAGCCCCACGTCGGCCCCGAGGAGGCGGCGCACGCCATCAGCCATCGCCATGGCTGCCGCCTCGGACACGACGGGTCCCTCGGGCACGCCCAGCACGTCGAACTTCACCTCGCCGGCATAGGCCACCACGCCGCCGCGGAACCACTCGCTCGACCCGGGCACGGCCACGATCCGCGAGGCGACCATGCCGCCGGTGAGCGACTCGGCCACTGCGAGGGTGAGCCTGCGCTCGACGAGCAGCCGCCCCACGACCGCCTCCATCGGCTCGTCGGCCCCGGAGAAGACCAGCGACCCGAGGATCGCACGCACCTCGGCCTCTTCTGCGTCGAGGAGTGCGTTCGCGGCCAGGGCATCATCGCCCCGGGCCGTGAGGCGGACCTTGATGCCCTCGATGCCACTGGCGAGGAAGGCGAGGGTGGGGTTGCCCGCTTCGTCGAGGGCCTCGATGCGGGGACCAAGCAGCTCGGCGATGCGAGACTCGCTCTCGCCCCACGTGCGCAGGGTGCGGCTGACGAAGATCTGGCGCACGCCGGCCCGCCGCTCGATGTCCGGGAGCACCGCCCGCTCGAGCATCTCGCGCATCTCGTACGGCACACCCGGCACCGCGTAGACGACCTTGTCGCCGACCGGGCAGATGAGGCCGGGCGCCGTACCGGTGCGCTGCTCGATGGGGACCGCGCCGACCGGCACATCGGCCTGGCGCAGGTTGTTCTCGGGCATGGAGCGACCGCGCCGGGAGAACAGCTCTCGGATGAACGTGACCAGGTGGTCCTGGCGCTCCAACGCCACGCCCATCACCTCGGCGATCGCCTCCCGGGTGATGTCGTCCTGCGTGGGGCCCAGGCCACCGCAGACGATCACCGCGTCGGCCCGCTCCAGCGCCTCACGGAGGACCGCGACGATGCGGGCCTGGTTGTCGCCCACCTTCGTCTGGCGGAGGTGCTCGATGCCGCGCAGGGCGAGCTGCTCGCCCATCCAGGACGAGTTCGTGTCGACGATCTGACCGAGCAGCAGCTCTGTGCCGACGGCCACCACCTCAGTGCGCATCAGCCCCGCTCGAACGAGAGCCCGCCGTCGTCGCGAAGCGACTCCCAGCATGGAGGTACTGCACCCCAGTGATGACGGTGAGCACGACCGCGGCCCAGAGCACCGAGTTGGCGACCCACGTGGCGTCGGATGCGGTGAGCGGCAGCAGCCCGAAGCCCACCGCCACCTCTTGGGCGACCGTCTTGGCCTTGGCCATGGCGGTTGCCGGGACGGCCAGGCCCTTCTTGCCCCAGTAGGAGCGGAAGGCCTGGATCCCGAGCTCGCGCACGGCGATGATCGCCACGGGCAGCAGCCAGAACGTGTCGTTGGCGACCAGCGCCGCCATCCCGCCCAACACGAGCACCTTGTCGGCCAGGGGGTCGAGGAAGGCACCCGAGCGCGTCGTTCCCTGCCGGCGGGCGATGTGGCCGTCGATGCCATCGGTGACGCAGAGCGCGAACCACATGGTGGCGGCGGGCCACGTGGCGCCGGTGTCCACGATCATGGCGAGCAGGGGCACGGTGAGCACGAGGCGACCCACGGTCACCAGGTTGGCCGGGGTGGCCAGCGCCGAGGGGCCGAACTGGTCGGTCATGGCTGGGCCTGGCTGGCGACGGCGACGAGCGCCTCAGCCTCGAGGTCCGGGCCCTCGGCACCGGTGACCCGCACCGACTGCATGGAGCCGACGGGGAGGTGGGTGGGCACGGTGATGATGCCGTCGATCTCGGGGGCCTCGCGGTGGCTGCGGGCCACGCCCGGGGCGTCGACGAGCACCTCCAGCACGTCACCGATCAACGCATCCCGGCGCGCCACGGTGATGGCGTCCTGCAACTCGCGCAGCTCGGCCAGCCGATCGTCCATGAGCCCGCGCGGCACGGTGCCGTCGAGGTCGGCGGCGTAGGTGCCCGCTTCGCGGGAGTAGGCGAAGAAGCCGCACCAGTCGACCTGGGCCTCGGTCACGAACTCCAGCAGGCGGTCGTGGTCGTCTTCTGTCTCGCCGGGATACCCCACGATGAAGTTGGAGCGGAACGCCGCCTCCGGGGCCCGACGCCGGATGTCGGCGATGCGGCTGAGGAACTTGGCGCCGTCGCCCCAGCGGCGCATGCGACGCACGAGGGGCGCCGACACGTGCTGCAGCGACAGGTCGAAGTACGGCACGCCCGTGCCCACGATGGCGTCGATGAGGCCATCAGTGAGATCTGACGGGTAGAGGTAGAGGAGCCGCACCCGATCCACCATCGTGGCCACCGCCTCGACGAGGGGCACGATGTCCTTGTTGCCCACGCCTTGGTCGCGGCCGTAGCTGGCGAGGTCCTGGGCGACCAGCACCACCTCGCGCACCCCGCCGTCGACGAGCTGCTCGACCTCGGTGCGGATCTGGTCGATCGTGCGCGACCGCTGCGGGCCCCGGAAGCTGGGGATGGCGCAGAACCCGCACGCCTTGTCGCAGCCCTCGGCCACCTTCACGTAGGCCCACGGGGCCGACGGCGCCGGCCGAGGCAGGTTGAGCAGGTCGAAGCTGGGCACCGCGGGGCCCTTGCGGCCGAGGGTGACCGGCACGCCGAAGCCCGCCACCACGTCGGCCTCGGGCAGGGCGTCGGCCAGCTCGGTGCCGTAGCGCTCGGCCATGCACCCGGTGACGACCAGCTCGGCGTGGCCCTGCTTGCGCTCGGCCATGGCCAGCACGACGTCGACCGACTCCTGGCGGGCCTCCTCGATGAAGGCGCAGGTGTTGACGACGACGAGATCGGCGTCCTCCGGCCCGTCCGCCCGCACCAGGCCGTCGGCGAGCAGCGTGCCGACGAGCTTGTCGGAGTCGACCTGGTTCTT
>JBKJIL010000191.1:0-14291 GCA_046598435.1 Acidimicrobiales bacterium | reverse complement strand
GGCCGTGTTCACCGACCTGTCCGACAAGGTCTCGAGCCGTCTGCCCTGGTTCATCGGGGCGGTGGTGGGGTTGTCGTTCCTCCTCCTCATGGCGGTGTTCCGCTCGGTGCTGGTGCCGCTGAAGGCGGCGCTGCTCAACCTGCTCTCCATCGGCGCCGCCTACGGCGTCGTGGTGGCCATCTTCCAGTGGGGCTGGCTCAAGGGGCTGGTGGGACTGGAGGAGACGGTGCCCATCGTGTCGTTCGTGCCGATGTTCATGTTCGCCATCCTCTTCGGGCTCTCGATGGACTACGAGGTGTTCCTCCTGTCCCGCGTGCGCGAGGAGTACCTGCACTCGCGTGACAACACGAGCTCCGTCGTGATCGGCATCGCCTCGACGGCCCGGGTGATCACCTCGGCCGCCCTGATCATGATCTGCGTGTTCCTCGGCTTCGTGTTCGGCGACGACCCGGTGGTCAAGATGATGGGCATCGGCCTGGCCACGGCCGTGCTCGTCGACGCCACCATCGTGCGGATCGTGCTCGTGCCGGCGTCGATGCGGCTGATGGGCGACGCCAACTGGTGGCTGCCCGGGTGGCTCGACCGGCTGCTGCCGAACCTCGATGTGGAGGGCACCGCCGGTCTCCCCGAACCGGTCTACGACAAGGACGGCGCCGACGACCTGCTCGTCCCGGTCGTCGGCGCGTAGGAAGAAAGCCCAGCAAATCCAGGGCCCATCCCCACGCGCGGCCGCTCCACTTGGCAGACTCGTGGGTCCCACAACATCCCATCGTCCAACGGAGGACACTGATGAACCGTCGCGACCTGGTCAAGGCCATCGCTGCACAGACCGAGGTCGACGTGAAGACCGTCGACGCCGTGCTCAAGGGCTTCACTGACGTCACCACCACCGTGGTGTCCAAGGGCGAGCCCGTTGCCATCACCGGCTTCGCCAAGTTCGCGAAGGTGGAGCGGGCCGCCCGCATGGGCCGGAACCCCGCCACCGGAGAGGCCATCAAGATCAAGGCCTCCAAGAAGGCGCGCATCACGCCCCTCAAGGGCTTCAAGGATGCCGTCATGACCCCGAGCCTCGCCCCGAAGCTCAACAAGGGCGTCTACACCCCCGCGAAGTAAGGCGATCGAGCGATGTGCCTGAGGCCCCGGGTCCTGTGCCCGGGGCCTCGCCGCGCCCGGATGGCCCTTGGTGGCCCGTGCTCGACGGCGTTACCGTCGCCGCGTCGTGCCTGAACCCCTCACCGCCATCGGCTGGAACGACCGCTGGGCCGCGCTGCTCGCGGTGCACGGCGAGGAGGCCGAGCCCGGGCGGGTGCTGCGCCATGACGGGGTGGCCGTGCAGGTCCGCACGCCGAGCGGCGAGCGGACCATCAAGCTGCGTCGTGGCGTGGAGCCGGTCACCGTCGGCGACTGGCTGGTCGTCGACGGCGAGCAGGTGGTGGCGCTCCTCGAGCGGTCGTCGCTGCTGCGACGGCGGGCGGCCGGCAGCGACGACCACCAGCTGCTGGCGGCCAACCTCGACCTGGTGCTGCTCGTCTGCGGTCTCGATCGGCCGGTGACGGCGGGTCGGATCCAGCGCGGGGAGGCCTTGGCGTGGGATGCCGGTGCCCGGCCGGTCCTCGTGCTCACCAAGGCCGACCTGGCCACGGACCTGACCGCCACCTTGGGCGAGGTCGACGGTGCCCACCCGGGCCTCGAGCGGATCGTGACGAGCTCGGCCAGCGAGCTCGGCATCCCCGAGCTCCGGGCCCGGCTCGACGGTCACACGTCGGTGCTGCTGGGCGAGTCCGGCGCAGGGAAGTCGCGCCTGGTCAACGCCGTGCTCGGCACCGAGGCTGCCATCGTCGGCGCCGTGCGAGCCGGCGACTCGAAGGGGCGCCACACCACCACCAACCGCCAGCTGCACCTCCTGCCCGCCGGTGGCGTGCTGATCGACTCACCAGGGATACGCGAGGTGGGTCTGGCCGGCGACGAGGAGTCGGTCGACGCCACCTTCGCCGACCTCGACGAGCTCGGCGAAGAGTGCCGCTTCAGCAACTGCGCCCACACCGGGGAGCCGGGCTGCGCCATCGCCCTGGCCATCGCAGCCGGCGAGGTGACGCAGGATCGCCTCGATGCCTACCTCGGCCTGCGCGCCGAGGCCATGACGGGGGGACGGCGGCCCGACGAGCACGACCGGCGGTCGTGACGAGGACGCTCCCGGTCCCGAGCTATCCCGATCTGCCCGTCGTCGCCCACCGCGAGGTGCTGCTGGCGGCCATCCGCGAGCACCAGGTGGTCGTGGTGGCGGGTGAGACGGGCTCGGGCAAGAGCACCCAGCTGCCCAAGCTCTGCCTCGAGCTGGGCTACGGCGCCGACGGCCTCATCGGGCACACCCAGCCACGGCGCCTGGCGGCGCGGGCCGTGTCGGAGCGCGTGGCCGAGGAGCTCGGCGTGGACGTGGGCGGAGCGGTGGGCTACACGGTGCGCTTCAACGATCGCGTCGGTCCCGACACCTGCATCAAGGTGATGACCGACGGCATCCTCCTCGCCGAGATCCAGCGTGACCGCCTGCTGCGGGCCTACGAGGTGCTGATCATCGACGAGGCCCACGAACGCAGCCTCAACATCGACTTCCTGCTCGGGTACCTCCACCAGCTCCTGCCCCGCCGACCCGACCTGAAGGTCATCATCACCTCGGCCACGATCGACACCGCCCGCTTCTCGGCCCACTTCCGCGGTGCGCCGGTGGTCGAGGTGTCGGGCCGGTCGTTCCCCGTGGACGTGCGCTACCGGCCCATCGGGGAGGCCGAGGGGGACGACCGCGACCAGACCCAGGCCGTCTGCGACGCCGTGACGGAGCTCACCAAGCAGGGCCCGGGCGACATCCTCGTGTTCCTGTCCGGCGAGCGCGAGATCCGCGACACCGCTGACGCGCTGGCTCGTCTCGGCCTGCCGCACGTGGAGCTGCTGCCCCTCTATGCCCGGCTGTCGGCCGCTGAGCAGCACCGGGTGTTCGCCCCCCACACCGGCCGCCGGGTGGTGCTGGCCACCAACGTCGCTGAGACGTCGATCACCGTGCCGGGGATCGTCGGCGTGGTCGACCCTGGCACCGCTCGGATCTCCCGCTACAACCGTCGCACCAAGGTGCAGCGCCTCCCCATCGAGGACATCTCGCAGGCCTCCGCCAACCAGCGGGCCGGGCGCTGTGGGCGGGTGGCCCCGGGCACCTGCATCCGGCTCTACAGCGAGGAGGACTTCAACGGACGGGCGCCGTTCACGGAGCCCGAGATACTGCGCACCAACCTGGCGTCGGTCATCTTGCAGATGGCCTCGCTGGGGCTGGGCGACGTGGCCGCCTTCCCCTTCGTCGAGCCGCCCGATGCCCGGGCCATCACCGATGGCGTGCTGCTCCTCGAGGAGCTCGGCGCGCTCGACCGCGCCGCCCGCGACGGGGCCGAGGTGCGTCTCACGTCCATGGGCCGACGGTTGGCCCGGCTGCCGGTCGACCCGCGCCTCGGCCGCATGATCCTCGAAGCCGAGCACCATGGCTGCGTGGCCGAGGTGCTCGTCGTCGCCGCGGGCCTCTCCATCCAGGACCCCCGCGAGCGTCCCCGTGAGCACGAGCAGGCGGCCGCGGAGCTGCACCGGCGCTTCGCCACCACCGACTCCGACTTCCTCAGCTTCCTGACGCTTTGGCGCTACCTCCGCGACCAGCAGCGTGAGCGCGGCTCCAGCGCGTTCCGTCGCATGTGCAAGGCGGAGCACCTCCACCACCTGCGGGTGCGGGAGTGGCAGGACCTCCACGCACAGCTCCGCCAGATCGCCCGCGGGATCGGCCTCGAGGTGCAGCCCCTCGCCGATGAGGTCGACGCCGATGGCGTCCATGCCTCGTTGCTGGCCGGACTGCTGTCGCACATCGGGATGTGGGACGAGGAGCGCAAGGACTACCGGGGGGCGCGCGAGACTCGCTTCGTCCTGGCCGGCGGCACCGCCCTCGGCAAGCGGCGGCCGAAGTGGATCATGGCGGCCGAGCTGGTGGAGACGAACCGGCTGCGCGCTCGCACGGTGGCACCGATCGCGCCGGAGGGCATCGAGCGGGCGGCCGAGCATCTCGTGACGCGGAGCCACGGTGAGCCCTGGTGGGAGCCTGAGCGCGGCGCGGCCATGGTCCACGAGCGGGTGTCGCTGTACGGCCTGCCCATCGTGGCCAAGCGCCGGGTGGGCTACGAGCGAATCGACGCCGACGACGCCCGCGACATGTTCATCCGCCACGCGCTGGTGGCCGGCGACTGGGACGCCCCGCACGCCTTTCTCGACGCCAACCGCGAGCGCGTGATCGAGGTCCTCGCCCTCGAGCACCGCGTGCGCCGCGATCTGCTCGTGGACGACGAGGCCCTGGTCGCCTTCTTCGCTGCTCGCCTCCCCGCCGACGTCACCAGCAGCCGGGGCTTCGACCGGTGGTGGCGCAAGGAGCGAACCCGCCACCCCGAGCTGCTCACGTACACCACCGAGGCGCTGATCGATCCGGCCGCCGGGCCCATCGACGAGTCGGCCTTCCCCGAGTGGGTGGCCCTCGGCGGCAACCACCTCCCGATCACGTACACCGACGAGCGGGGCCACGACCTCGACGGCGTGTGCGTGGACATCCCGGTCCTGGCCCTCGACGACGCCGACGGCCTGCGCCTCGACTGGCAGGTGCCCGGGTTCCGGGAGGACCTCGTCGCCGCCGTGGTCCGAACCCTGCCCAAGGAGGTTCGCCGCCACGTGTCCCCGGTGGCCGACGCGGCGCGGGCGCTGCTCGACGAGGTGGGCCCCGTCGACGGGCCGCTGCTCGAGGTGCTGGCCGGCGAGCTGTCCCGTCGCAGTGGGATGCCCGTGCACCTGGGCCGCGCCAACCTGGATCAGGTGCCCGAGCACCTGCGCGTCACCTTCCGCGCCGTCGACGACGACGGTCGTCCGCTGGCGTGGAGCAAGGACCTCCCCGCCCTGCGGGCGCGCATGGCGGCGCGCCGGCGTGCCGCGGTGGCCGCGGCGGCGCCCATCGACGAGGTGGTCGGCCTACGGGCGTGGTCGGTCGGGACGATCCCGCAGGCCCTGGAGGTGCGCCACCAGGGCCAGCGCCTGACCGCCTACCCGGCGCTCACCGACGAGGGAGACTCCGTGGCCCTGCGTGTCCTGGCCACCCAGCGCGAGCAGCGCGTGGTGATGTGGGGCGGCGCCCGACGGCTCCTCCTGCTCCAGCTCGGCTCACCGCTGCGCACGCTCGACGCCGCCCTCCCCAACGCCACCAAGCTGGCCGTGGCCGGTTCCAGCCGCATCACCGTCGCTGACGTGTACCGCGAGGCCGTGTCGGCGGCCGTCGACCAGCTCCTGCTCGAGGCCGGGGGCCCCGTGTGGGACGAGGCCGCCTTCGCCACCCTCCTGGCCGCGGTCAAGCGTCGGTTCGTGGCGACTGCGGTGGCGGCCGTCGTGACCGTCGGCGAGGTGCTCGCCACCGTGGCCGTCGTCGAGGCCCGCCTGGCCACGATGCTGGCCCCCGCCCTCGATGCCACCGTCGTCGACGTCCAGGCCCATCTCGACCGACTGCTGCGCGTCGGCTGGATCACTGTGGCCGGGACCGACCGGCTGCCCGAGGTGGCCCGCTACGTGCGGGCCATCGAGCACCGGGTGGGCAAGGCCATGACCCAGCCCGACCGCGACCGGTCCAAGATCGCGGCCATCCGCGCCGTCGAGCAGGCGTACGCCGCCGTGGCCAGTCGGGATGCCGACGGCCAGGTGCGCACGTTGCTCGAGGAGCTGCGGGTGGCGACCTTCGCGCAGCCCATCGGTGCCAAGGGAGGCGTCAGCGAGCAGAAGGTGCGCCGGGCCCTGGCCGCCCTCTGACTGCCCTCTGACCGCAGGTTCGCTCAGGCGCTCGGCGCCTGCGACAGGCGCAGCGTGAGGGCGGGAGCGTTGGCCGGTCGGCCCGGGAGGGTCACCCGGCACCCGGTGTCGGTGGGCTCCCAGGCGAGGGCGTGGTCGTGGCCGAGCAGGTGCACGACCGTCCCCGAGGCGGGGGTGACGTCGAGCTCCACCTGATCGCTGGATGGGGTCTCGCACACGATGGCGTAGAGCGCCTCGCCCACGGTGGTGAAGCGCACGTCGTGGCCCTCACCGGTGATGCCGGTCTGACGCATCCACGGCCGGCTGCCGTAGATGGCGTCGCCGTTCGTGCGCAGCCACCAGCCGAGGGCCAGCAGCCGCTGGGCCTGGGCCCACGGGATGACGCCGTCGCCGGTGGGCCCGACGTTGAGCAGCAGGTTGCCACCGTGGGCCACGATGTCGATGAACATGCGCACGAGAGCCTCGGGCGCCAGGTAGGTGTCGTCCGACTCCGCCCGGTTGAACCCGAACGACGTGCCGATGCCGCGGGTCGACTCCCACTTGTGGTTGGGATCGCCCTTGGTGGAGTACTCCGGCGTGACGAAGTCGCAGTGCTTGGCCCCGGCCGTCTGGGCCATCCAGTCGAAGCGGTTGTTGACGACGCCGTCGGGCACGGCCGCGTAGTAGCGCTCGAACAGGCCGTCGAGGTCGGCGTCGGCTGGGTAGCCGATGTCGTTCCAGAGCACGTCGGGCTGGTAGCGCTCGATGAGCTCGGCCCAGTGGGCATCGGCGTAGGTGATGTACTCGGGCGTCTGGGGGATGGCCGTGAACATCGACTGGAAGTCGGTCATGGGCAGGCCGCCGAAGGTCCAGTCGAGCCCGCCCGAGTAGTAGGTGCCGAAGCGCATGTCCCGCTCCCGCACGGCACCGGCGAGGTCGCCGACGAGGTCGCGCTCCGACGCCCAGTGGTCCTTGTTCGGGTTCGGGGTGTCGCTGGGCCACAGGAGCACCCCGTCGTGGTGCTTCGTGACGAGCACCACGTAGCGGGCGCCGGCCGCCTCGAACAGGTCGGCCCAGGGCTCGGGCTGCCAGCCGGCGTGGCCGGCCAGGAACTGCTCGACGAACACGTCGTAGGGCTGGTCGCCGTAGTGCTCGGCGTGGTGGAGGGCGGCCGGGCTGCCCTCGATCGAGATCGAGTTCTGGTACCACTCGACGTAGGGGGAGGAGCGCATGGCCTCCTCCCACCCGCCGCCCCCCGAGGCGAGGTCGAAGGGGGAGTCGGTGATCGGCGCGTAGGCCGGCACGGCGGCAGCCGTCCAGTGCACGAAGATGCCCAGCTTGGCGTCGTCGTACCACGTCGGTAGCGGTCGGGTCCCTGGTTCCATCGGTGCTGTCCCCCAGCGGTTGGTCGAGGCCTCGACCGTATCCGCCGTCGTGGCCCAGACACGAACCGTCGTTCAGGTATCGGCTGGCTAGCGTCCTGGCCATGGCGGCGCTCGACGTCAACGGGGTGACGTGTCGCACGCCCGACGGCGTGGAGCTGCTGCGCGACGTCAGCTTCGGGCTCGGGGACCGTGATCACGTGGCGCTCGTCGGTGCCAACGGCGTCGGCAAGAGCACCCTGTTCCGGGTGATCGCCGGCGACCAGGCGGCCGACCGCGGCAGCGTCCACGTCGACGGTCGGCTGCGGGTGATGCGCCAGCTCGTCGGCTGGCGGGAGGAGGGACGCACCGTCCGGGACATGCTGCTCGACCTGTCACCGGGTCCGGTGCAGGCCGCGGCCAGCCAGCTGGCCGCGGCTGAGGTGGCGGCCGAGGAGGCCCCGGGGGAGCGCACCGGGATGGCGCTGGCCAGGGCCCATGCCGTGTGGGGTGACACCGGTGGCTGGGAGGCCGAGGTGCTGTGGGACACCTGCTGCACGGTGGCGGTGCGTCAGCCCTACGTCGAGGCTGGCGACCGGCCGCTGGCCACGCTGTCCGGTGGCGAGCAGAAGCGCCTGGCGCTCGAGGTGCTCCTGCGCAGCGATGCCGAGGTCCTCTTGCTCGACGAGCCCGACAACTACCTCGACGTGCCCGGCAAGGAGTGGCTGGAGGCGGCCCTGGGGGCGTGCCCGAAGACCGTCTTGCTCATCAGCCACGACCGCCAGCTCCTCGCCGGGTTCTCCCAGCGCGTCGTGGCGCTGGAGGGCGGGACGGCCTGGGTGCACGGCGGCTCCTTCGCCACCTGGCACGAGGCCCGTGAGGCCCGCTTGGCTCGGATCGACGAGGAGCACCGGCGCTGGCAGGAGGAGCGCAAGCGCATGCAGGCCTCGCTGGTCGAGTACCGCCGGCGGGCCTCGATGGGCAGCGATGCCTTCGCCTCCCGGGTGCGCGCCACCAAGTCCAAGATCGAGCGCTTCGAGTCCGCGCCGCCGCCGGATCGGATCGTCGACCACCAGGTCACGATGCGCCTCGGGGGCGAGCGCACCGGTCGGCGCGTCGTCATCTGCGAGCAGCTCGAGCTGCACGGCCTCACGGACCCCTTCGACGCCGAGATCTCCTACGGCGAGCGCGTCGCCGTGCTCGGCCCCAACGGCACCGGCAAGAGCCACTTCCTGCGCCTCCTCGCCGGGGAGGACGTCGGCCATGACGGGGCGTGGCGTCTCGGCGCCCGCGTGGTGCCGGGCTACTTCAGCCAGACCCACGACCGTCCGGAGCTGCGCGGCGCGGCCGTGCTGGCCATCGTCATGCGGCAGGGGATCGAGCGGGGCAAGGCGATGGCCGCCTTGCGCCGCTACGGCATCCACGGATGCGCCGACCAGCCCTTCGAGACGCTCTCTGGCGGCCAGCAGGCGCGCCTCCAGATCCTGCTGCTCGAGCTGGCTGGCAGCACCCTGCTCCTCCTCGACGAGCCCACCGACAACCTCGACCTGGCCTCGGCCGAGGCGCTCGAGGAGGCCCTCGACACCTACGCCGGGACCGTCGTGGTGGTGAGCCACGACCGGTGGTTCCTGCGTGGCTTCGACCGCTTCTTGGTGTTCGGTCGCGACGCCCGGGTCACCGAGCACCTCGAGCCAGTGTTCGCGTAGCCCCCAGCGCGCAGTCCCCAGCGCGCAGTCCCCAGCGCGCAGTCCCAGCGCGTAGCGTGGATCGGTGCCCACGCTGACGGCGGGATCTTCCTCGTTGCGCGTCGACAGGTCTCACGGTGGCCGGCTGGCCTCGCTGATCGCTTCGGGGCATGAGGTGCTCGTGGCCCCCGAGGGTCATCACGGATCGGATCCCCTCACCTGGGGCTGCTATCCGATGGTGCCGTTCGCCGGGCGCATCCGGGGCGGGCGCTTTCGCTGGGGAGGCTCCGTCCACGAGCTGACCCCGAACCATGCCGGCCACGCGATGCACGGCACGGTGTTCGACCGCCGGTGGCTGATCGAGCACGCCGACGACGGCTACCTCCGCCTGCGCGGCGAGCTGGGACCGGGCTGGCCCTTCGACGGCTGGGCCATCCAGGAGCTGGCCCTGTCGGCGGATCAGCTCGAGCTGCGCCTCGAGGTCCACGCCGCCGCGCTGCCCTTCCCCGCTACCGCAGGCTGGCATCCGTGGTTCCGCCGCCAGCTCGCGGTGGGGGCCGCCCTGGAGGTGGAGCTGGACGCGACGCGCTGGTACCCGCTGGGGCCCGACGGCCTTCCCCTCGGCACCATCGAACCTCGGCCGCCCGCCCGCCCGTGGGACGACTGCTTCACGGCCGTCACCTGGCCTGTGCGCCTGACCTGGCCGGGAGCGCTCGAGATGACCCTCACCTCCACCTGCGACCACGTCGTGCTCTACGACCACCCGAGGCACGCCATCTGCGTGGAGCCCCAGTCCGGGCCGCCAGATGCCCACAACCTCGACATGGCCCGCATCGTCCGCCGCCACGATCCGCTCGTCATCGAGGCGGCGCTGGCCTGGCGGGTGCCCTGAGGCTGTGCAGCCGGTGTCACGGGATCCGGGTCGATGGCCCCGTTCTCGTGACAGCGGAAGCAGTGCGGGCTAGGAGGAGGCGGCCTGGGGCAGTACGGGGAGGACGGGCACCGGACCCTCGCCGAGGTCGCTGGCGGCGCCCGCGGCCGCTTCGACCGCGGCCTCCTCGGTCATGGCCAGCGCCGTGGCCCGCCGGAGGGTGACGAGCCCGTAGATCCCGGCCCCCACGGTGGCCAAGCCGCCGAGGGCCAGGGCATAGCGGGCGCCGAAGCGCTCGGAGATGGCACCCACGAGCGGGCCCCCGATGGGCGTGCTGCCGAGGAAGACGATGGCCTGCAGCGCCAGCACCCGCCCCCGCATCATCGGATCGGCGCGCAGCTGCACGATGGCCGTCGAGGTCGTCATGAACGTGATGCTCGTGACGCCCATCACCACGCCGACGGCGAAGGCCATGGGCTGGTTGATCGAAGCTGCGAGGAGCAGCATCGAGGCACCGAAGGCGGCCGCCGTCACGCTCACGAGGTGCACGGAGACGTCCGTGCGGCGGGCAGCCGCCAGCGCACCAGCGAGCGATCCGAGGCTCACCACCGACATGAGCAGCGAGAACGTGAGTCGGCTGCCAGAGAGGTCCCGCGTGACGAACAGCGGCAGCACCGTCTGGAAGTTGAAGGCCAGGGTGCCGATCACCGCCATCATGATCAGCGGCACCCGCAGCTCGGGCACGCTGAGCGCGTAGCGCAGGCCGGCCCGGATCTGGCCCTTCCCCCGCTGCTGCACCGGCGCGCTGCGGAGCTTCGTGGGGTCGATGAGCCGTAGGCCCACGAGGACGGCGACGTACGACAGGCCGTCGACCCAGAAGGCCCAACCGAAGCCCACGGTGGTGATGAGCAGCCCGCCGAGGGCGGGCCCGATCACGCGCGCTCCGGTCATCAGGGCGCTGTTGAGGCTGACGGCGTTGGTGACCTCGGTGTCCGGCACCATCTCCACCACGAAGGATCGCCGGGCCGGGTTGTCGAAGGCGGTGGCCAGCCCCCCGAACGCCGCCACGACGTAGATGGCCCACACCGGGGGGTTGTCCATGAAGGCCAGCGCGCCCAGCACGAACGACTGCACCATGGCGAAGGCCTGGACGGCGATGAGGAGCTTGCGCTTGTCCGATCGGTCGGCCAGGAGGCCGGCGAAGGCGCCGAAGAGCAGCACGGGGCCGAACTGCGCGGCGGCCAGCAGGCCAACGGCCACACCGCTGCCGGTGAGCTCGAGCACGAGCAGGGTCTGGGCGATGAGGGTGAGCCAGTTGCCGATCTGAGAGATCAGCTGGCCGGCGAAGAAGAGCCGGAAGTTCCGGATCCCCAGGGACCGGAAGGTGTCGTTGGTGGCCAGCCGCAGTCGCGTCATGGCTGGTCGTCCATCGTCACGAGCTGGTCGAGGGCATCGAGGGCGTCGGCCAGCTTGGCCTGGGCTTGCGGGTCGAGCTGGCGGATCCGCTCGGTGAGCCAGGTCGTCTTGCGACGACGGCTCTCCTCGATGAGGGCGCGGCCGGTGGCGGTGGCGGTGACGCGGCTCACCCGGCCGTCGGTGGGGTCAGCGGTGCGGGCCAGGAGCCCATCGGCCTCCAGCTTGGCCACCACCTTGGTGATCGACGGCGGAGCCACCCGCTCGTGCTCCGCCAGCGCGCCCAGCGTCAGCGGCCCGTGGTTGTAGACGACGGCCAGCGCCGACAGCTGGCTGGGGGTGAACCCGCTGTCGGCCTCCCGCCGGAGCCGCCGAGCCAGCCGCGTGGCGCTCAGGCGCAGGCGGGCGGCAGTCTCGGCCTCGGTGGTCATGCCCCGGAGCCTATCAGTAGTTAGGCAAACTAACTACCTTGCCAAGAGGGGGGAACCTCAGCGGGCGACGAAGTACTTGGCCTGGGGGTGGTGGCAGATCAGCGCGCTGGTGGTCTGCTCCGGCTGGTACTGGAAGCCGGTGTCCTCGGAGCAGGCGAGGCCGATGCGGCCGCCGTCGAGCAGCTCGAGGATGGTGGTGTTGTCCTCGAGGTCGGGGCAGGCCGGGTAGCCCGACGAGTAGCGGCCGCCGCGGTACTGCTGGCGGAACAGGCCGGCGAGGGCGGGACCGTCCTCGCCGACGAAGCCCCACTCCGTGCGGATCCGCTTGTGCCACAGCTCGGCCAGTGCCTCGGCCATCTCCACCCCGAGCCCGTGCAGAAGCAGGTACTCCTGGTAGCGGTCGTCGGCGAACAGCTTGGCGGTGGCATCGGAGACGGCCGAGCCCATGGTGGCGATCGTGAAGGCGGCGTAGTCCACCTCGGCGCCCGCCGCGGGACGGAAGAAGTCGGCGATGCACATGAACGGCGCCTTGGTCTGGCGCGGGTAGCGGAATCGGGCCAGCTCGGCGGTGCGCGCCTCGTCGGTCCAGATGACCAGCTCGTCGCCGTCGCCGTTGGCGGCGAAGTAGCCGTAGACCACCTGCGGCACGAGCACGCCGGCGGCCTTGGCCTTGGCCAGCTCCTCGCGCAGCTGCGGCCGGATGCGGGCCTTGAAGTCCTCGTCTGACTCGCCCTTGTGGGGACGGAACTGCCACTGGTTGCGGAACAGCGCCGTCTCGTTGATGAACCCGGCCACGTCGTCGAGGGGGATCCCCTTCACGACCCGCGTGCCGAGGAACGGCGGCGTGAACACCGGGTTGTCGGCCACCACGTCGGGGGAGCGGTCGGGAAGGTCGACGGGCGCGTCGGCCTCGGTGCCCGGCTTGGCGAAGCGGCCGCGCAGCTCGAGCGTGGAGTCGATGGGCACGGTGCCCCAGTCGGCGTCGTCGGCCAGCTCGCCGCGCTTCACGGCACCGATGCGGTCCATCACGTGCAGGCCCTCGAAGGCGTCCTTGCCGTAGAAGAGGCGGCCGTCGTACACCTCGCGCAGATCGCGCTCCACGTAGGTGCGGGTGAGGGCGGCGCCGCCGAGCAGCACCGGCACGTCGGCCAGGCCACGCGAGTTCAGCTCCTCGAGGTTCTCGCGCATGATGAGCGTGCTCTTGACGAGCAGACCGCTCATGCCGATGGCATCGGCCTTCACCTCGACGGCCTTGGCCACCATGTCGCTGATGTTCACCTTGATGCCGAGGTTGTGCACCTCGTAGCCGTTGTTGGTGAGGATGATGTCGACGAGGTTCTTGCCGATGTCGTGGACGTCGCCCTTCACCGTGGCCAGCACGATCCGGCCCTTGGTGGACGAGCCGTCGACCTTGTCCATCATCGGCTCGAGGTAGGCGACGGCCGTCTTCATCGTCTCGGCGGACTGCAGGACGAAGGGCAGCTGCATCTCCCCCTTGCCGAACAGGTCGCCCACCACCTTCATGCCCTCGAGGAGCACGTCGTTGATGATGGCGAGCGGCTTGTGGCCCTTGGCCAGCGCCTCGTCGAGGTCGGCCACCAGCCCGTCGCGGTCGCCCTCGATGATCCGGGTGGAGAGACGCCGCTCGACGGGCCAGTCGGAGCGGTCCTCCTTCTCCACGGCCCCGGCCTTCACGCCGTCGAACATGCCGAGCAGCACCTGCAGGGGGTCGTAGTCGTCGGCGTCGCCCCGCTCGACCGCGCGCCGGCGGTCGTAGATGAGGTCGAGGCAGACCTGCTTCTGCTCCTCCGGGATGCGAGCGAGCGGCGTGATGCGCGCCGCGTGCACGATGGCGGAGTCGAGGCCGGCCTGGGCGCACTCGTGCAGGAACACCGAGTTGAGGACGTGACGGGCAGCGGCGTTCAGCCCGAAGGAGATGTTGGACAGCCCGAGCGTGGTGTGGACGCCGGGCAGGTGCTCCTTGATGAGGCGGATGCCCTCGATGGTGGACATGCCGTCGCCGCGGCTCTCCTCGATGCCGGTGGCGAGGGTGAGGGCCAGCGGGTCGAAGAACAGGTCGCCAGGTTCGAGGCCGTAGCGCTCGATGGCGAGGTCGTGGATCGCACGCGCGGCCCGCAGCTTCCACTCGGGCGTGCGGGCCTGGCCCTCCTCGTCGATGCAGGTGCACACCACGGCGGCGCCGTACTCGCGGGCCAGCGTGAGGAAGCGGTCGAGCCGGGTGCCGGGGGCGTCGCCGTCTTCGAGGTTGACCGAGTTGAGGATGGCCCGTCCACCGATCCACTGCAGCGCCGTCTCGACGACCTGCGGCTCGGTGGAGTCGATCATGAGCGGCACGGTGGCCTGGGTGGCGAACCGAGACGCGATCTCGTCCATGTCCGCGGTGCCGTCGCGGCCGACGTAGTCGACGCAGACGTCGAGCACGTGGGCGCCCTCGCGCTCCTGCTCGCGCGCCATGGCCACGCAGGTGTCCCAGTCGCCGTCGAGGAGCGCCTCGCGGAACTTCTTGGAGCCGTTGGCGTTGGTGCGCTCGCCGATGGAGAGGTAGGTGAGGTCCTGCTCGAAGGGCGTGAAGCTGTAGATCGAGGTGGCACCGTCCTCGTGCTGCGGGGCGCGGCGGGTCGGCTCGAGGCCGCGGACGGCCTCGACGACGGCCGCGATGTGCTCGACGGTG
>JBKJIL010000329.1:0-15969 GCA_046598435.1 Acidimicrobiales bacterium | reverse complement strand
CCGGGCATGGCGTACCTGGTGCGCCGTCTCCTCGAGAACACGTCGAACGAGAGCTTCGTGCGCCACCGCTTCGCCGAGGGACGCGCCCTCGAGCAGCTGATCGCGGCGCCTGCCGTGGACGCGCTGCCCGGCCCCACCGCCACGCCGAAGGTGGCGCCCAGCGATGCTCGGGACCCGAGCGAGTACGCGCCGGAGCCACTGCGCGAGTGGCGCCGGGGCGCCGCACGGGCCGCCTTCTCCGTGGCCGTGGGCAAGGCGCAGGCGTCCCTCGACCGCGTCGGCCCATCCGTGGCCGCCTCGGGTGGCCGCGCCTGGCCGGGCATCAACGTGCCTGCCCTCATCGACGGCGACCAGGTGCGCACGGCCGCCACGATCACCTCGGTCGACCCGGCACAGATCGACGCCCTGGTGGCCACCTCCGCATCGTGCACCGCGGCCGACGCCGATGCCGCGGTGGCCGCCGCTCGGCGCGTCGCGCGCGCCTGGCGAGCGACACCGGTCGAGGAGCGCGCGAGCGTGCTGTTCCGCGCCGCCGAGTGGATGCGACGCCGGCGCGACGACCTGGCCGCCTTGCAGTGCATGGAGGCCGGCAAGCCCTGGGATCAAGCCGATGCCGACGTGTGCGAGGCCATCGACTTCTGCGAGTACTACGGCCGCGAGATCCTGCGTCTGGCGGCGGCGTCGGCCACCCTCGTGCAATCACCGCCCGGTGAGGCCAACCGACTGACCTACCAGGGCAAGGGCGTCACCGTCGTCATCTCCCCGTGGAACTTTCCGCTGGCCATCCCCACCGGGATGACCGTGGCCGCGCTGGCGGCGGGCAACCCGGTCATCCTCAAGCCGGCCGAGCAGACCCCGGGGGTGGCCTGGCAGCTGGCCGAGGCGCTGGTGGCGGCGGGCATCCCGCCCGGCGTGTTCCAGCTGCTGCCCGGGCTCGGCGAGGACGTGGGCGCTCGGCTCGTCGCCCACCCCGACGTGGCCGTCATCGCCTTCACCGGCTCCCGGGCGGTGGGCCTCGAGCTCAACCAGGTGGCGGCGGCCCCACAGCCCGGGCAGCACCACCTCAAGAAGGTGGTGTGCGAGCTGGGTGGCAAGAACGCGCTCATCATCGACGCCGACGCTGACCCCGATCAGGCCGTGCCCGCGGCGGCCTACTCCGCCTTCGGCTACGCCGGGCAGAAGTGCTCGGCGGCCTCGCGGGTGGTGGTGCTCGACGCGGTGTACGACGCGGTCGTCGAGCGGCTCGTGGGGTGCTCGCGCGAGCTGCTCCTCGGCCACCCGGCCAAGCCGGGCGTGCAGGTGGGTCCGGTGATCGACGCCGAGGCGCAGGCACGCGTACGCGGCTACATCGAGCGGGCGCCGTCGCAGGGCGAGGTGCTGCTGCAGCGCGACGACGTGCCGGACACGGGCTGGTTCGTGGGCCCGACGATCGTGGCCGTCGACGACCCGTCGAGCCCCGTCGCGACCGAGGAGATCTTCGGGCCCGTGCTCACCGTCCTGCGAGCCCGAGACTTCGACCATGCCATCGAGCTCGCCAACGCCACCGACTACGCCCTCACCGCGGGGCTCTTCTCCCGGTCGCCGGTGCACCTGCGACGAGCGGCGGCGGAGCTGCGGGCCGGCAACGTCTACTTGAACCGGGCCATCACCGGCGCCGTCGTCGGGCGCCAGCCCTTCGGCGGGTACGGCATGAGCGGCATCGGCTCGAAGGCGGGCGGCCCCGACTACCTGCACCACTTCCTCGATCCTCGGGTGAGCACGGAGAACACCCTGCGTCAGGGGTTCGCACCCGAGTAGCCCGTCAGTCCAGGGCGGTGAGGTTGGCGTCGCCGGTCTGCACTCGCCACAGCGCGGCGTAGAGGCCGCCGGCTTCGACCAGCTCCTCGTGGGTGCCCGACTCGGTCACCTCGCCGGCTTCGAGGACGTGGATGCGATGGGCGTGGCGCACCGTGGACAGACGATGGGCGATCACGATCGTGGTCCGGTCGGCCGAGACGCGAGCGAGCGAGCGTTGGATGGCCGCCTCGGTCTCGTTGTCGACGGCCGAGGTGGCCTCGTCGAGCACCAGCACGGCCGGGTCGCGCAGGATGGCGCGCGCGATGGTGAGGCGCTGGCGTTGCCCGCCCGAGAGCTTCTGCCCCCGCTCGCCGACGATCGTGTCGTATCCGTCGGGGAGCGCCTCGATGAAGGTGTGGGCCTCGGCCAGCGTGGCGGCCCGCACCACGTCGGCATGGGTGGCATCCGGACGGCCGTAGGTGAGGTTCTCGCGCACCGTGCCCTGGAACAGGAAGACGTCCTGGCTCACGAACCCGATGGCGCCCCGCAGCGAGGCGAAGGTGAGCGCACCGACGGGCACGCCGTCGAGGAGGATGGTGCCGCCGGTGGGCTCGTAGAAGCGCAGCAGCAGCTTGACGATGGTGCTCTTGCCGGCTCCGGTGGCACCCACGATGGCGTGCGTCTCACCGGGCGCGACGTCGAGGTCGAGGCCGCGCACCACCTCGCCGGCAGCGCCATCGCCATAGCCGAAGCGCACGGCGTCGAAGCGCACCGCGCCGCGCACGGGGGTCGGGAGGCTCGCGGCGCCCTCCTGGATGGATGGCTCGACGTCGAGCAGCCCGAAGATGCGCCGGCACGAAGCCATGGCCCGTTGGTAGAGGTCGAGGGTCTCGCCCAGACGGGTCAGCGGCCACAGCAGGCGCTGCGTCATGTAGACGAGCGAGGTGAACAGCCCCACGTCGAGGTCGCCCCGCAGCGTGGCCCGGCCACCGACGAGCAGCGTCATGGTGAACCCGGCCAGGATGGCCATGCGGATGAGCGGGATGAAGGCGCTGGAGTACCGGATGGCGTCGGCGTTGGCGGCGCTGTAGGCGCGGCTGTCGATGGCCACGCGCTCCACCTCGCGCCCCTCGGCGGTGAACGCCTTGATGGTGGCGATGCCGCCCAGGTTGTTGGTGAGCGTGTCCGCGATCCGTCCGGCCGCCGCCCGGACGGCGTCGTAGCGCTTCTCCAGGGAGCGCTGGTACCGCAGCGAGCCGAGCACGATCACGCGGATGGGCAGGAAGGCCAGCCAGGCCACCTCGGGTGAGATCACGAAGAAGGCCAGCCCGACCAGCAAGACGTTGGTGATGGTCAGGATGACCTCGTTGGCCCCGAGGTCGAGGAAGCGCTCCAGCTGGTTCACGTCGTCGTTGAGCACGGCCATCAAGCCGCCCGAGGAGCGATCCTCGAAGTAGGCCAGCTCGAGCTCCTGCACGTGCTCGTAGCTGTCCATGCGCATGTCGTGCTCGATGTCCTGCGCCAGGTTCCGCCAGGTGATGTCGGCCACGTAGTCGGTGATCGATTCGGCGATCCAGACCGCCACGGTGACGAGGGCGAGGATCGTCAGCTGGTCGAAGCGATCGGCCACCCCGAACAGGCGCCCGATGAACGACTGGCCCCTGCTGACGACCACGTCCACGGCGGCGCCGATGAGCAGCTCGGGGGCCACGTCGCAGATCTTGTTCAGGATCGAGAACACCGTCGCCCGCACGACCTTGCGACGATGGCGTCCGGCATGGCGCCACAGCTGGCGCAGCGGCGGCGTGCTGGACGGGGGGACGGCGTTGCTGTCGCTGACGGCCATCTGAGCGACGATACGACCGCCCGCCCGGTTCTCCCAGACGGTTAGCGGGTGGACTTCCTGCGGCGCGCCGGCTGGTCGTCGGCTTCGCCGATCACCTGGGCCACGAGGGGCAGCACGCGATGGCGAACCTGCTCGCTGAGCGCGATCTGGGTGGTGGTGCGGGCGATGCCGGGCACCTCGAGCACCCGGCCGAGCACGTGCTGGAGATGGGCGTTGGTCCGGGCGACGATCCGGCAGTGCAGGTCGCCCTGGCCGGTCGTGGCGTGCGCTTCGAGCACCTCGGGGATGCTGCGGAGGTGCTCGATCACGTCCTCGAGCCGTCCCTGGGCGATCTCCAGCGTCACGAAGGCCAGCACCTCGTACCCCATGGCCTGCAGATCGAGATCGGGATCGAACCCGCTGATGATGCCGCGCTTCTGGAGCTTCTCGAGACGAGCCTGCACCGTGCCCCGGGCCACCCCCAGCTGGCGGGCCAGCTCCATCACCCCGGCTCGGGGCGTCTGGCACATGGCCTGGATGAGCTTGGCGTCGAGGACATCGATCCCGCTGGGCAACATGGACAGAATGTCTAGCAGATTGGCCGAATCTCTGAACGGATCGACCAGAGGATCGAGGATTGCTTGACCTGGTTGCCAGGATGCTCTGTGCTGGATGACGCGAGGCGTCTCGTCCAGAGGGGGATCGGCCATGGCCATCACGATCGATGCGGCGGCGAACGAGAAGGTAGCGGCTCTACGAGGGCGAGTCGACGACGTGGTGGCCGACCATCGGGTCGTCACCGACAACCGCTACACCGCGTGGTTCGCGACGGGCGCCGCCGACCGCGACGAGGTGCGGCACCTCACCGTGCAGTTCTCGGTGTTCAGCCACCTCTTCGTGGAGGCTCAGCTCCGCAAGGTGATCAATGCCGCCGACCTGGGCACCTATCGGGCCGGCAAGGAGATCCTGCTCAACGAGCTCGGGGTCGTGTTCAACGGCAGCGATCCGGGGAGGGCCGACGATCCAGACACCGCACTGGTCGCGACCGAGGGCACCATCGACGGCGGCCGCTTCCGATTCGGGGCCGCCCACTTCGAGTGGCTGCTGCGCTTCGCCCGGCCGTTGGATCTCGACTTCGCTGATCTCGGCAAGCGCCGCCAGGGCACCGCGCCCACCTTGTTCTTCTGCGACGAGCTCCTCGAGGTCTACGGCGCCGAGGACGCGGCCGTCGCCGAGGGAGCCAGCTACGCCGTGGAGCACTGGGCGGCGGCCGGGTTCTGGAAGGAGCTCATCGCCGGGCTCGAGGCCTTCCGAGCACGCGAGTGCCCCGGCCTGCCGCTGGCCTTCTGGACGTGGCACGACCGGGTGGAGGACCAGCACGCCGCCCACACCGCCGACGAGCTCGTGGCGGCGTTCGCACAGCCGTGGTTCGACGAGGACCGGTTCCTCGCCGGGGCCACCCGCATGCTCGATGGCGTGGCCGTCTTCTGGGATGGCCTCTGGGCGGATCACTGCGCCGGCGTGACGCGATGACGGCACTCGAGCACCCCGTCGGCCCACCCCCCGCACCGGTCCTCGGCGGCATCGACCACCTCGAGTGGTGGGTGGGCAACGCTCGCGCCTTCGCGGGGTTCCTGGCCTCCGCCTTCGGGTTCGACATCGTCGCCTACGCCGGACCCGAGACGGGGCGGCGCGACCGGGTCAGCTACCTGCTCCAGCAGGGTCGTGTCCGGTGCATGGTCACCGGCGGCCTGAGCTCGGACGGCCCCATCGCCGACCACGTGCGCACCCACGGCGACGGCATTCGGGACATCTGCTTCCTCGTCGCCGACGTCGACGCGGCCCACGCAGCGGCGCTGGCGCGCGGCGCGACGAGCGAACGGGCGCCGGCGAGCGACCGCGACACCCATGGGGTGATCCAGCACGCCGCCATCCGCGCCTACGGGGACACGGTGCACACCTTCCTCGACCGGTCGGCCTACTCCGGGCCCTTCGCGCCGCAGTTCGCCCCCACCGACCTGGTCCGGCCCGTCGGCCCGGAGGTCGGGATCAGGCGGTTGGACCACGTCGTGGCCAACGTGGAGCGCGGCCAGCTCGACCAGTGGGTCGGGTACTACGAGCAGGTCCTCGGGTTCGACCAGCTCACCCACTTCAGCGAGGACCAGATCTCGACGGAGTTCTCGGCGCTGATGTCCACCGTGGTGTGGAACCACGACAAGGTGGTGCTGCCCATCAACGAGCCGGCGGCGGGCCGCCGCAAGAGCCAGATCGAGGAGTACCTCGACTTCTACGGCTCGCCCGGTGTGCAGCACATCGCCCTCCACACCCCCGACATCGTCGCCGCCGTGAGGGCCCTTCGGGCACGGGGCGTGCGCTTCATGGACGTGCCCGCCGAGTACTACGACGAAGCCAAGGCCCGGCTGAGCGACGTCGACCTCCCGTGGGACACGTTGGCATCGCTCGGGGTTCTCGTCGACCGCGACCACGACGGCCACCTGCTGCAGATCTTCACCGAGACGCTGACCGACCGCCCCACCGTGTTCTTCGAGATCATCCAGCGCGAGGGTGCCCGGGGCTTCGGGGAGGGGAACTTCAAGGCGCTGTTCCAGTCCATCGAGCGGGCGCAGGCCCGACGAGGCAACCTGTAGCCGATGGACGGCGTGCCGCAGTGGGTGAGAGGCGTCACCAGCCGCCAGGCACACGTGGGACTGCCCCCGGGCACAGTGGAGGAGGAGCACGGGCGCTCGGGCTTCTACGGGCCGGCCAGCCACCTCTACCGACTCCACGCCCCCACCGACTGGCTCACGGTGGAGGGACCGGCCGCCCACCACGCCTATGACACCCGGCGGCTCACGAGCACCGACGACCTCTGGCCCACGCTGCTGCTCGGCAACCAGCAGACGTCCATCGCCTGGCTCCGCGCCGCCATCGGCGGCCGCCCGGAGTTCCTGCGCGACGCCGACGGCGACCAGCTGCTCTTCGTGCACGCCGGCCAGGGCGTGCTGCGCACCGAGTACGGCCCGCTCCGCTACCGCGTGGGCGACTACCTGATCGTGCCGCGCGGCACCACCTATCGGCTGGAGCCCACTGCGCTGACCGAGCTGCTCGTGGTGGAGGCCATCGAATCGCAGCTCCGCCTGCCCGACCGCGGCATGCTCGGCCGCCACGCCCTGTTCGACCCGGCGATCATCGAAGTGCCCGAGGCCGAGGCCATCGACGAGGCAGGGGAGTTCACCGTCGTGGTGAAGCGCGGTGGCTACGACACGCGCATCACCTACCCGTTCCACCCGTGCGACGTCGTGGGGTGGAAGGGCGACGTCGCCCCGATGCGCCTCAACGTGGACGACATCCGCCCGGTCACCTCGGCCCGCTACCACCTGCCCCCGTCAGCCCACACCACCTTCGTGGCCGACGGCTTCGTGGTGTGCACGTTCGCGCCGCGGCCCCTGGAAGACGATCCCGAGGCGCTGCGCCTGCCCTTCTTCCACCGCAACGTCGACTACGACGAGGTGATCTTCTACCACCGCGGCGAGTTCTTCTCCCGGGCCGGCATCGCCGAGGGGATGCTCACCTGGCACCCCTACGGCCTCCACCACGGTCCGCAGCCCGGCGCCCGCGCCCGAGACGCGGCGGCAGCGGCCAACCCGACCGGGGAACGACGCATGGCCGACGAGGTGGCGATCATGATCGACACCCGCCACGCCCTCCTGCCCGGCGGGGCGGCCAACGACCTCGATGTGGAGGGCTACGACCGCTCGTGGCGGCCTGACGCATGAGGCTGGCCCGCTACCGATCGGCCCGCGACGGCCAGGTCCACGTGGGCGTGCTCGTCGATGGCGACGACGGAGCGGTCGTCGTGTCCTCCATGGGATCCGGGGAGGGGCAGACCGGGCAGGCGCGGCTGCTGGAGCTGGCCATGTCCCGAGCGGCCGCCCCGCTGGGCGGTGAGCCGGAGCCGCTCGACGAGGTGACGCTGCTGTGCCCGGTGCCGGAGCCGCCCTCGATCAGGGACTTCTACGCCTTCGAGGCGCACGTGGCCACCGCCCGGCGCAGCCGGGGCCTCGAGATGGAGCCCACCTGGTACGACCTGCCCGTCTTCTACTTCACGAACCCGGCGGCCGTGCTCGGTCCCGACGAGGCGGTCGTGGGCCCGGCTGACAGCCTGGAGCTCGACTACGAGCTTGAGGTGGCCGCAGTGATCGGCGTGGAGTGTCGCGACGTCGCCGCCGATCGCTGGCAGGACGTGGTGGCGGGGTTCACGATCATGAACGACTGGTCGGCCCGTGATCTGCAGCGCCAGGAGATGTCCCTGGGCCTCGGCCCGGCCAAGGGCAAGGACTTCGCCACCTCGCTCGGACCGGTGCTGGTCACCCCGGACGAGCTGCTCGACGAGGCGGGCGTCCCCGCGGCGACGATGACGGCGACCGTCAACGGGCACCGCTGGAGCTGTGGTCAGCTGGCCGACCTGCACCATGGGTGGGGGGCGCTCGTCGCCCACGCCTCGCGCAGCACGAGGCTGCGCCCCGGCGACGTGCTGGGCTCGGGCACGGTCGGCACGGGCTGCATCCTCGAGCTGGGTCTCGTGCACGGACGCGACGCCTTCCCGTGGCTGCGGCTCGGTGACGAGGTCTGCTTGGCCGTGGAGGGGATCGGCGTGCTGACGAACCGGATCAAGGGGTGACGGGGCTCCGTCGGGCTCGCCGGGCGTCTGGGCCCGACGCCCGGGGGGAAGGCTCCCCGCATGAGCGATCCCACCGACAGCGCCACCACCACGAGCACCCCCGACGATCTTCGTGAGGACGTGGAGAAGGACCTCCAGGATCTGGTGGAGGAGTCGAAGGAACAGGAGGCTGCTCGCATGGCCGAACGAGAGCGGCTGGGGGTCGACGAGCCCAACGGCGACGGCGACATCAGCCTCTCCTGACCGGCTTCTGAGCGGCCACTGGCCCCTGCTATGGTCTCGCCCTCACGGGCGATTAGCTCAGTCTGGTTAGAGCGCCTGCTCGACACGCAGGAGGTCGAGGGTTCGAGTCCCCCATCGCCCACCGGGAAGCACTGCACGACACGAGGCTCCTCCGGGGGCCTCGTGTCGTGCAGTGCGGGCCGACCTGCGAGGCTGGCGGGGTGAGCGGCGATGACGTCTTCCCTGACCGCGCCATGGCCCATCGCGAGAAGATCGAGTTCATGCTGGAGCGCGAGGGGTGGGCCATCGACGCCGTGCCGACCCGCACCGACTCCGACCCTCCACTGCCCCGCTACGCCTTCACGATCGGGTTCGAGGACCGCTTCGGCGTGCCTGAGCTCTGCGTGGTGGGGCTGTCGCCGGTGGCGTGCCGTGGCCTGTTCGACCTGGTGGCGGAGGCAGTGGCCGGCGGTGCTCAGCTGCCGATCGGTGCGGCCTTCGTCGGGCTCCTCGACGGCGACCAGCCCTGTGCGCTGCTGCCGGTCGACGCCGCCGCCACCGCCGAGCTGTTCCCGTCGCTCACCGAGCACCACCTGCTGGCCGGCCAGGAGGCGACCGACTTCCAGATGGTGCAGCTGGTGTTCCCCGACGCGGCCGGGCTCCTGCCGTGGGAGCGGGGGTGTGCACCGGCGGTCGTCGCCGGCCAGGTGCTGCTCGGGGATCCCCCGACCGGCTGACCGGCAGTCAGGCCTCGGGGCTGCCCCGATGTCCCCCGAGGTCACGCAGCCACGGGTCGAGGTCGCGCACGAAGAAGGCCACCGACTCCTCGGGGGCGTCGCCGGATCGCCAGCAGAGGCGCAGCACGTCGCTCTTCATGGACTTCCCGAGGTGCTCGCGCACGGTGTCGACGCGCACGAGGTCGCGGCGGGGGATGCGCACCAGCCGCTCGGGTCGCCACTGGGCGAAGGCCACCTCGTCGGCGGTGAGGACCAAGGTGCCCGTGCCGGTGAGCGATGCCTGGTCTGGGCCGCTGCGGCCCAGGGCGGCGGCGGCCATCGTCTGCTGCGCGTCGCCCAGCTCCGCGAGTGCCCGCGCCGCCTTGGCCCGGGTGCCGCGCACGATGACCGCGGCGATCCCGAAGCTCACGACGAGCGTGGCGACGAGCACGAGGAGCAAGACGTTGGTGGACTCCATCGGCAGGGACGGTAGCGTCCGCCCGCGCCGGCCATGACCATCACCGGTAGGGCGGGGAACTAGCGTCGAGCACCCATGACGACCTCGACCCTTGTGCTCGTCGACGCCGGGATGGTGGCGGGCTTCCGCCGCGCCACGCTCTCCCTGGCGCAGCTCCACCAGGCGCTCGTGCACCTCTATCGCCAGCACCCCGACGTCAAGGTGGCGGTGGTGGCCGATCCATCGGTGAAGTGGGATCTGGCGGGCACCGAGCAGGCCGAGTTCGAGGGCGACATCATCGCGGGTGCGGTGGTGTGCGCTCCCGCCGGTGCCCTGGAGGGCACGGCGGGGTTCCTGGAGCGAGCGGCGGCCCGTGGCGCCGCGGCGGGGCTCGACGTGGTCGCCTTCACCGCCCGGGCGCTGCCCGACGTGGCGCTGGGCCGTCTGCGCAACGATGGGGGGCGTTGGCTCTGGGACCTCGACGGCACCGTGACGATCGACGCCGACGAGGCCAAGGCGGCCACGGCCGGTGGTCCGGACCGCCGCCGTCGCCGCTCGCGCTGACCTCGCCGGGCGCATCCAGCGGATGGCAGGATGACCCCGTGCGCCATCGGCTCGCCTTCCTGCTCGCGGCGGTCTGCCTGGTCGTCGCCTCGGCCGTGGTGGGCGGCACCCCCGCGCTGGCCGGCGCCCAAGACGCGCCGCCGTCGACCGGCATGCCCACACGGGACATCATCCCGAAGGCGAACTCGGGCCATGAGCCCACCGAGGCCGGCGACCGTGGGGGAGCGCTGCAGCTGCTGCTGCCGGTGGTGATCGTCGCGGCGATGGCCGGTGCCGTGGCGCACCTCACCCGCCAGTCGCGCCGCGCCCGCACCGGCACCTCGGCTGAGCGGCTCGGCTGAGCGGCTCGGCTACCCCTCGGCCAGGAGCGCGTCGCAGGCCCCTGTCCCGGACATGAAGCCCGACCGGTAGGCGTCGAAGCGCTGGAAGGCCGACCCCACGGAGGCCTGCCCCGCCTCGACGTCGTCACTCGAGTCGCTGTTGAGGAGGAACGCGACGACGGCCTCGTCGAGGTCCCCAGGCGACAGGACGAGCTGCTGGTTCTCGCGGTTCACGAGGAAGCCGCTCGACGCGTAGACGCCGGCGAAGCAGTCGGCCTGGAGGTTGGACGCCAGTGTGGTGTCGAGGTTGCCCATCCGCACCTGGGCCGCGTAGGCGTACTGACGGGCCAGCTCGGTGGCCACGGCGTAATCGCCGATCTCGTAGAGCGCCGGCACGAGCTCCACCGAGTCGACGTAGATCGTGTTGTCGTCGGCGCAGTAGAACGCGGCGTTCCGCAAGATGTCGCCCGAGTACTCCTCGCCGCAGGTCACGATGTCGGTGCTGGGATCGACGGGCGTCACGCCGGCCACGGGCGTCCACGGATCGCCGCCTTGTTCGGCGAAGAGCACCGTCCAGAAGTCCTCCAGATCGGCGACGGCCAGATCGACGGCGTCGGCGAGAGGCAGGTTGCCACCCCGATCGAAGTCCTCCTGGTCGGTGAAGGGCACCTCGACGATCACGAGCTGGCCCTGCACGTAGAGGTCGGGGTACTCGACGCAGCGTTCGAGGCCCTGCTCGAAGCCCTCCGAGAAGGCGCCGATCCGATCGAAGCCGGTGCCGTGGGCGGCGAGGTCGGCCGCCGAGGTGCCCACGCCGTCGCGCAACGTGAGGAAGCCGCTCACGGCCTTGTCGAGGTCGTTCAGCGTGAGGGCGAAGTAGTCAGAGTTGCCGGCCTCCACATCGGCGGCCCAGGCCCCGGCGAAGCAGTCGGCCTGCAGCTCGGTCATGATCGTGTCGCCGGCGACCGAGGCCCGTGTCTGGATGGCGTGGGCGAGCTCGTGGGCGAACACGATGCCGAGGGTGAACCCACCGAACTCCTCGTACAGCCCGGGCACGAGGTTGACGTTGTCCCACGCGATCAAGTCGGCATCAGGGCAGTAGAAGGCGTTCTCGGCGATGTCGGCGTAGTCGGGGGGCGGCGTGCCGCACGGGGGCGGGTCGCTGTCGGGACCGTAGGCCCAGAACCCGCCCGCGATCGGCTCGTAGGGGATGCCGTACACCTCGCTGAAGCTGCGATCCCAGAAGGCCTCCACGTCGACGAGGGCGGCCTCCACGACGGCGTCCGACGTCGGGGCGTCCTGGCCGTCGAGCCCGGTCTCCGGGGAGATCGGCTCGTCGATCTCGTCGTCGAGGTGGTCGCTGAAGTCCCACCCGTCGCCTCCGCTGGTCGTGCCTCCGGCGAGCGGGCTCTCGTCGGCCTCGGTGGCGCAGGCCGCTAGGAGCAGACTGGTCGTGACGAGCGCGAGGACGAGGCGAAGGACGGACGAGCGGCGCACAGGAGGAGGCCTTTCGTGGTCGGGCGTGCGGTCAACGTAGCGCGAGGGCTCCGCCACGCCCGCTGGTAGGTTCGCCCCATGGATGAGGCGAGCGTGGCGTCGCCGCCGGCCCTTCCCGACGGCTACCCGGCGGCCTACGAGACCGACGTCGTCCTGTCCGACGGGGCCACCGCGCACGTGCGCCCGATCCGCCCGGATGACGGGGGGCGCCTGCTCCAGTTCCACGACCGGCAGTCGGCGCAGAGCATCTACTACCGGTACTTCAGCCCCCGGCCCCGGTTGTCGGAGCGCGAGATCGAGCGGCTCACCACCGTCGACTTCGTCGACCGGATGGCGCTCGTCGCGGTGCGCGGCGACGAGCTGCTGGGTGTGGCCCGCTACGACCGTCTGCGCCACCGGTCCGAAGCTGAGGTGGCCTTCTTCGTCGACGACGCCAACCATGGCCGCGGACTGGCCACCGTGCTGCTCGAGCACCTCGCCGTGCGCGCCCGAGAGGTGGGCATCAGCGGGTTCGCGGCGTCGGTGCTACCAGAGAACCGCAAGATGATCGGGGTCTTCACCCAGGCCGGGTTCGCGGCCACCACCCGCTTCGCGGACGGCGTCGTCGAGGTCCGCCTCGGCCTGCTGCCGACCCCAGAGGCCGAGGCGGCCATCGAGCGACGGGCGCGGGCGGCGGCCTCCCAGGCCGTGCGGCGGCTGCTCTCGCCCCACAGCGTGGCCGTCATCGGCGCCAGCCGCACGCCCGGCACGATCGGTCACGACCTCCTCCACAACATGCAGCGAGCGGGGTTCGAGGGGCCGATCTGGCCGGTCAACCCGAGCGCTCATCACGTGGGCTCGATCCGTGCGGTGGCCAGCATCCTCGACATCCACGAGGAGGTGGACCTCGCCATCGTCGTCGTCCCGGCGGAGGCGGTGGCGGCGGTCGTGGAGGAGTGCGGCCGCAAGCAGGTCTACGGGGTCGTGATCCTCTCGGCCGGCTTCGCCGAGGAGGGCGCCGCCGGTGCTGCGCTGGAGGCCGAGGTGCTGCGCGTGGCCCGCTCGTGGGGCATCCGTGTCGTGGGCCCGAACTGCCTTGGCATCATCAACACCGACCCGGCGGTCCGGCTCCACGCCACCTTCGCCGGCTCGGTTCCTCGCCGGGGCCGGGTGTCGCTGCTGTCGGAGTCGGGGATGGTCGGCGCCGCCATCATCGACCAGGCCCGGGTGCTCGGCATCGGGATCTCGTCGTTCGTGGCCCTCGGCAACCGGGCTGATGTCTCCGGCAACGACCTCCTCCAGTACTGGGAGGACGACGACGACACCGACGTCGTCTGCATGTACATCGAGTCCTTCGGCAACGCCCGGCGCTTCAGCCGCCTCGCTCGTCGCCTCAGCCGAGCCAAGCCGGTGGTGGCGGTGAAGTCGGGCCCCACCCCAGATGCCACGGAGCAGGCACTGCTTCGCCAGACCGGCGTGATCCAGGTGCCCACGCTCCCGGACCTGCTGGCCACCACGCGGTTGCTCGTCAGCCAGCCCCTCCCGGCCGGCCGTCGGGTGGCCATCCTCGGCAATGCCGGCGGGTCGCTGATGATCGTGGCCGACGCCGCCCAGCGGGCAGGCCTCGAGCTGGCCAGCGTCAGCGCGCTGGGCGCCGACGGATCAGGTCAGCTGCCCAACCCCCACGACCTCGGCTTGCGGGCCACCGGGGCCGAGGTGGAGCAGGTCGTCGCGGCGGTGGCCGCCGACCCGGGGGTCGACGCTGTCCTCATGCTCTACGCCGCCTCGCTCGGGGGCACGCCGGCCGAGGTGCGTGCCGCGCTCGATGCCGCCCACGCCCGGCAACCTGACGTGCCGGTGGTCGCCTGCTTCTACGGTCCGGACCCGGGTCATGACGGCAGCGCCGACGCCGGTGGGGTGCCCATCTACGACTCGGTCGACGCCGCCGCCCAGGCGCTCGGTCGCTTGGCGACCTACGCGGCGTGGCTGGCCCTGCCCGAGGGGGCGAGCCTGGAGCTGGATCCCGGCGCCGTGGTCATGGCCCAGGAGATCGTGCGCGCGGCCCTCGCCCATGACGAGCTCGAGCTCCCGCTGCCGGAGACCACCGCCCTGCTGGCCGCGGTGGGCATCAGCCGCACGCCCACCTACCCGGTCAGCGACGCCGATGCTGCCCACGAGGCGGCCGCGGTGGTGGGCTACCCCGTGGTGCTGAAGGCCGTCGGCCGCACCGAGCTGGCCAAGACAGCCGGGGAGGGCTTCGCGCTCGACCTGGCCGATGAGCAGAGCCTGCGCTCGGCATGGGACCGCATGCGGGTGGGCCTGGGCGACCAGCTCACCTCGGCCGTGGTCCAGCCCATGGTCGAGCGCGGCATCGATGTCGCCATCACGGTCAGTGACCACCCCCAGGTCGGCCCGGTCCTCTCCCTCGGCCCGGGGGGCGTCTCGTCGGCCATGGACCACCTCGTCGACGTGCGGGTCTTGCCCCTCACCGACCTGGATGCCCGTCGCCTCATCGAGGCGTCCCGGCTGGCGCCCCTGCTCTCGGAGACCTCGCGCCGCAGCCTGGAGGCGGTGCTGCTGCGCCTCGGCGCCCTCGTCGAGGAGGTGCCCGAGATCACCGACCTGCGCGCCAACCCGGTCATCGTCGGCGAGGGGCACACCACCTTCACCGACGTGACGATCGTCCTGACCTCGGTCGATGCGGAGCGGCTGCCGCCGCTGCGCCAGGTCTGACTCGGGGCTAGCCCTTGGCTGCCCGCCGTCGGGTTCGGGTCGTGGGCTCGGGGGAGGGCTCCTCGACCACGAGGTCGTCATCGGACTCGTCGGTCAGCGGCTCGGCGACGAGCTGGGTGGGTGTGGGGCGGGGTCCGGGCTTGGCGAAGGCGCGACGCTCGGCGCCGGTTCCTTGGGCCAGCCCGACCCGCTCGAGGGCCTCCTGCAGCTCGCGCAGGGTGGCCTGGAGGGCGGCTCGGTCGGCCCGCTGGTTCTGCACGATGAGCATGCCCACGCCGAGCACGACGAAGCAGAGACCGGCGATCCCGCCGGAGATCAGGTACGGGAACTGGCTCGGGAGCCGGTCGAGGCTGGCGGCACCGTTCCAACCGAGGAAGACGAACAGGAAGCCGACGGCGCACAGCCCGACGCCGAGCTGACCGCCGAGTCGGCTCCAGAGGAGCTTGGGGGTGGGCTTGTCGTGATCCATCTCAGGCTCCCAGATAGGTCTCTCGTAGGTTGGCGTTTCGGATCTCGTCGCCAACTCCGGTGTAGATCAGCGTGCCCTTCTCCATGATCAGGGCACGGTCGGCATACGGCAGCACGCCGACGTTCTGCTCGACGATGAGCACGGTCACGCCGTCGCGGTTGATGCGGCGCACCACCTCGAAGACGGTGCGGGCGAGCGTGGGGCTCAGGCCCAGCGACGCTTCGTCGATGAGCAGGAGGCGAGGCCGCGACATGATGGCGCGCCCGATGGCCAGCATCTGCTGCTCGCCGCCCGACAAGGTGCCCGCCAGCTGCCCGGCCCGTTCGGCGAGGCGAGGGAAGTAGTCGTACACGAGCTCGCGCTGCTCGCCGAGGACCTTGGACTCGCGCCGGCGCACCCACGCCCCCATGCGGAGGTTGTCGGCCACCGAGAGCCGGGGGAACACCCGGCGACCCTCGGGGCTGAGTGACACGCCGGCGGCCACGAGGCTGGCCGTGGGCCGCCCCGCGATCTCCTCGCCGTCGAGGCGGATCGAGCCGCTGTCGGGGCGAAGGAGCCCTGCGATGGTGGCGACGGTGGTCGTCTTGCCGGCGCCGTTCAGGCCGAACAGCACGGCCGTCTCCCCCTCCTCCACCTCGAAGGAGATGCCGTGGAGCACCGGGAAGCCGTAGCCGACGGTGAGCGAGTCGACCTCGAGCAGGGCCATCAGTCGATCACCTCGTCGGGGTCG
>JBKJIL010000140.1:0-13265 GCA_046598435.1 Acidimicrobiales bacterium | reverse complement strand
GTTGACCGGGCAGATCTCGTCGCACGCCTTGCAGCTGGTGCACGCCCAGATCTCTTCGGCGGTGATGCGCTCGAACAGCGAGTTGGCCCCGATGGTGATCTCGGGCACCGTGCCGATGGGCGGCGACACCTGCGGGCTGCCGGTGGCGGCCATCACCTCGCCGGTCTTCAGCACGATCTCGCGCGGGTCGAGGGGCTTGCCGGTGGCGTGGGCGGGGCAGACGGACGTGCAGCGCCCGCACATGGTGCAGGCGTCGGTGTCGAGCAGCTGCTTCCAGGTGAAGTCGGAGACCGTGGCGGCGCCGAAGGTCTCGAGCTCGGTCTCCATCAGGTTCGGCATCGGGCGCATGGCGCCCTTCGGCCGGTCCCGGTCCTTCAGGTACATGTTCAAGGGCGAGGTGAAGATGTGGCGCAACATCGTCACGGGCAGGATGGCCACGAACACGAAGAAGCTGGCGACGTGGGCGATCCACCAGATCTGGTGCGCCCCGGCCAGGTTGCTGTGGCCGTCGATGAGGCCCGACAGCGGGTAGCCGATGAACGACCACCGCTCGAAGGTGGGCCGGCCCTGGAGGGCGATGCGCCACACCTCGGCACCGAAGCCGGTCACCGCGATGGCGAGGAGCGTGCCGAGGATGATGGCGTGCTCGGGCTTGCTCTTGATCCGGATGCGGTAGGGGCGCTGGATGTAGCGCCGCACGATGGCCCACACCACACCGGTGAGGA
The DNA here is from genome assembly GCA_046598435.1 of Acidimicrobiales bacterium. GTDB lineage: Bacteria > Actinomycetota > Acidimicrobiia > Acidimicrobiales > VFJN01 > VFJN01. Next base: position 12,540 of record JBKJIL010000140.1, on the reverse strand, counting down.
GCATCAGGCCGCCGAGGTCACCGACGGCGGCGTAGCCCCGGTACACGTCGCCGTGCAGGAACTTCAGCGATTCCGGCATCTGGTGGTTGATCTCCAGCACCGTCGTGACGGCCAGGAGGATCAGGAAGCTGAAGTAGATGAGGCTGTGCATGATCCCGGCCGCGGGATCGCGCAGCAAGGTCTGCATGTACACGCCGGCGCGGAAGTCGCCGAGGCGCCTGCCGACGTTCTTCTTGGTGGTGCGGCGGTTGTCCGGGGCACCGCGCTCCCAGTTCCGGACGCGCTGGCTGAACAGCACCGAGCCGTAGACGATCAGCACGGGGAACACCGTGTAGAAGACCAGCTTCCATGCGCTCGGGATGTTGCCGAACACGTGACGCTGGACGTCGCTGTCGTCGTGGAACTGGAAGACGGTCGCGGTGATGCCAGAGACGACCGTGATGGTGCCGAACACCAGGCCCAGGCCGATGGCGAGCTGGTGGGGCTTGAGGCGGGACTTCACGGCGCGAACGTACCTCGGCTCGGGCGCAGCGCCCGAACCGGCGGCGCTGTCGTCACCCGTAGGTCTTGGCGTCGAGCTCGCGGATGCGGGTGGCGAGGGCGCGCAGCAGCTTGTGGGCCACCGGCGGCACGTCATCGAGCACCGCCGCGAACTCACGAGCGCCCAGCACCAGGACGTCGACGTCGGTGGTGGCCGTCACCGTGGCGGTGCGGGGGCCGTGGTCGAGCAGGGCCAGCTCACCGAAGCAGTCGCCGGCGCCCAGCGTGGCCACCTTGCGCCCGTTTCGGCGCACCTCGGCGCTGCCGCTCAGGATGATGAAGGCCTCGCGTCCGATGCTGCCCTGCTCGCAGAGGTGGCGTCCGGCGGGGAGGGCGACTTCGTCAGACGCCTTCGCCACCGCTTGGAGCTCCTTCTTCGAACAGGCCGAGAACAGCGAGACGGATGCGAGGTGGTCGAGATGTGTCTGACGGGCCATGGGCGCGCAGCATATGGACAAAGTGCCCACCGTGCTCGCCATCTTGCCCTTCACGAGCGCGAAACAGAGGTGAAACGTCGCCTGCGTACCGTCGGGCTGGTGGATGTCGTCCTGGTGCGCTGGCCGCTCGAGCACGAGCGGCGCGATGAGCTGCAGCGGGCCGGCCTGCCTCGGCTGCTCCTGGTCGAGGACGGCGTCGCGCCCCCGACCACCGAGCTCGGGGCCGAGGACTGGATCCGCGTGCCGGCGCCGGAAGCAGATCTCGAGGCGCGGATGGCCGGGCTGCGGGCCCGCATGGTCAAGGCGGTCGCACCCCCGCAGCTCGACCCCGACGGAGTGCTGCGGCTCGATGGTCGGTGGGTGTCCCTGCCCCCGGTGGAGGCACGGCTCACTGGCGCTCTGCTCGATCGGTACGGCGCGGTGGTGTCACGCGACTCGCTGGCTCGGGCGGGGTGGCCGGCCGGCGCGCCGGGGCGCAACGCGCTCGACGTGCACATGCTGCGCCTTCGTCGTCGCGTCGGTGAGCTGGCGCTGGCCATCCGCACCGTGCGATCGCGTGGCTACCTGTTGGAGCGGATCGCGCGGCCTGACGACTCGGCGACCTGACCCCCCGACGGGTCAGGTCGTGTCGGCGTGGAGCAGCCCGAGGCGGCCGATCGCGGTGCGCACGGCACCATCGAGGAGGGCCTTGTCCGACGGCCGGGGCCCGGTGAGGCGGATGACGTGGAGGAGGTCGCCCTGGCGCATCAGGATGACGTCACGCTCCACGATGGCGCCGGTCGTGGGCTCCACCTCGATGCGGATGGCCAGGGTGTTGTCGGACAGCACGCCGAAGTCGAGGCCGGCGGTGCGGATGGACACGCCCTTGTCGGCGACCACCACCTGGGCGCAGCTGCTGCCCATGTCTCGGAAGGCCTGCTCGGCGGCGTCGCCCTGGCCCGGGAAGTAGGCGATCGTGTCGGTCAACGCGACCCCGTTGCCGGTGAAGTCCGTGCTGGCCGACAGCTTGGGGGCAAGGTCGCCCAGCCCGTCGTCGCACTCGTGCTCCGGGATGACCTCCTCGCTGATCGGGGCCCCGGCGCCCGGCGTGGCGGTGAAGCCTGCCGGCAGGTCATCGGCCGTCAGCTGGGCGGCGACGAGGAGCTCCTCGGTGACGGGGATCGGCTTGGGCTCCGTGAGCTCTCGATCGGTGCGACACGCACCGATCGCCAGCACGCCTCCCATGCCGAGTGCCATGAGCCGCCATCCCCGCCCCAGGTGTTCGCGCACTGCTGCCTCCTCAGAACCCGTGTGCGCTCATTGTTCCACCCCGCCCTCGGCCTGGCGGGCCACAGCCTCGGCGGCGGCGCGGATCTCCTCGGGGCTGCGGAGGTAGCGCTCCTCGACGGGCTTGCGCTCGGCGGGCCGCAGATCGTCGTCGAGCTCGTACACGAGGGGCTCGCCGGTGGGGATGTTGAGCTCGACGATGGCGTCGTCGCTGATGTCGTCGAGGTGCTTGACGAGCGCGCGCAGGCTGTTGCCGTGAGCGCCGACGAGGACCGTGCGGCCGGCGCGCAGGTCCGGGGCGATGGCGTCGGACCAGTAGGGCAGCAGGCGGTGCACGACGTCCTTCAGGCACTCCGTGAGCGGGAGATGCCCGGCGGGCACCTGGGCGTAGCGCTCGTCGTGGTTGGGGTTGTGGGCGTTGTCGTCGCTGATCGGGGGCGGCGGGATGTCGTAGCTGCGTCGCCAGATCTTCACCGGGTCGGTGCCGAAGCGCTCAGCGGTCTCGGCCTTGTTGCGGCCGGTGAGGTCGCCGTAGTGCCGCTCGTTCAGGCGCCAGTCGCGGCGCACCGGGATCCACGAGCGACCCATGGCGTAGAGGGCCAGCTCCACCGTGCGGATGGCGCGGGTCTGCAGCGAGGTGTGGACGATGTCGGGGGCGATGCCGTGCTCGGCCATGAGGAGGCCCCCGGCCGTGGCCTGGGCCTCGCCCCGCGTCGTCAGCTGCGCGTCCCACCAGCCGGTGAACAGGTTCTGTTGGTTCCACTCGCTCTCGCCGTGGCGGAGGAGCACGAGCTGGTGCGTTGCCATGGTCGGCGACGTTACGCGCGGGCAGGATGGCAGGGTGACCCCGGGTGGAGCGCTGCGGGTGGTGGTGGCCGACAACGACCCCGACGCGCTCGAGCTCATCGTCACCGACCTCACCCTCGAGGGCCACGCCGTGGTGGGGCGGTGCCTCGATGGCGCCTCGGCGATCGAGCAGTGCCTGCGCGAGCGCCCCGACGTCGCAGTGCTCGACCATCGCATGCCGCCGGGTCCCCATGGGCTGGAGGCTGCGCAGCAGCTGGCGCGTGAGGCCCCTGAGATCCGGGTCATCGTGTTCACGAACTACCAGGATGTCGATCTGATCCGCGAGGTGCGTGCCTGCGGGGCGACCTACCTTCCGAAGGGAGGCCTGCGGGCCTTGCGCCGCGCGGTGGCCGGCCCCGGCACGCGCTGACCCGTCGATGACCTCTAGCTGGCGAGGCCGAGGATCTCGGTGCCAAGGCGATGGATGTCGCCCTTGCCGAGCACGATGCGCACGCCGATGGCGCGGGCCTCGGCGAGCACCGACTCGTCCACAAAGGCGGTGCAGAGGATCACCGCCTGATCGGGGTGCTCAGCCAGCACGCGCCGGGCCACATCGAGGCCGTACATGACGGGCATCCGCTCGTCGAGGACCAGCACATCAGGCCGCATCTCGAGGAAGCGCTCCAGGGCCTCGCCGCCGTCAGCGGCCTCGCCGGCCACCTCGATGCGCGGCTCGAGATCGAGCAGGGAGCGCAGCAGGACCCGGATGTCCGGATCGTCGTCGGCGATGACCACCCGCGTCACCGTCGTCCTCTCGTGATCGACGGCCATCAGGCGGACGTCAGCTCGCGTATGAGCGCCGGCAGCGCTTCGAGCTCGTGCTTCGAGACGCACCTCACGATGCCGACCTCGGTGGCCTGTGCTCGCACCTCGTCGTTCAGATAGGCGCTGTACAGCACGATCAGCTGGCTGGGCCGCTCAGCGAGGATCTGCTTGGCGACCTCGAGCCCGGAGAGCCGTGGCATGCGGTTGTCGAGGATCACCACATCCGGTACCGGTGGTCCATCGAGGTCGTGCCACACCTTCACCGCCTCGGCGCCGTCGGCCGCCTCGCCCACGATGGCCAAGCCGTTGTCGGCCATCTCGATGACGAGGCGCACGAGCACCCGCATGTCCAGCTCGTCGTCCACGATCAGAATCGTGGTCACGTTGGTCCCCCGTCGTGCACGACCAGACCCTACGCTGACCGTGGGCCTGGCATGACGCAGTGTCAGGCGGGCACCGGGAAGTGGGAGCCGAGGGGGACATGGTCGACGCGCTCGCAGCCTCCGATCGCCCGCGACGGGCGGGCTCGGATCGGCTCATGGCCGCGCTGGCTGCCCTGGCGGTGCTGGCGCTGGCCGTGGGCGGCGCAGACCGCAGCCGACAGGCTGAGCGGGCGCACCGCGCGAGCGATGACCGCGACGCGCTGGTCGAGCTGACCGTGGGGGTGGCCGGGGACCTGGAGCGCTTGATGGCGGCCATCGGTACGGCGGCAGCCAGCGTGGCGGAGGTGGGCCCGGGGGCGGCCACCGGCGCTCGGACGACCGCGTCGATCCCCGGTGTGACTGGGGTGGGGTTTCTCCCGGCCGACGTCAGCGCGCCGACGGTCGGCACGGTCCCCGGATCGGCCCAGGACCGGGCCGATCCGGATCTCGCCGCCCTCCTCGACCGCACCCGGGACACCGGTCAGGCCGCCCTCCTCCTCCCTGACGAGCCGGGGCCCGCCGACCCGCTGCTCGTCCTCTCGGCGGCGTACGCCGCCGGCGCCAGGCCCGGAGCACCACGGGCCGCGTCGGATCGTCGGAACAGGTTGGTCGGCTGGACGGTGGCGTCGGTCGACCTCCCGACGCTGGTCGCCGCGCACCTGTCCCCGGGCGCCGTGGGGGCGGTCTCGCCTCTGGGGGCACCTCCGGCCCTTGCGCCAGGTCTCGTCGATCGCCTTCCCCACCAGAGCGCCCTCGTCGGTGACCAGCACCTGGTCGTGGTGGCCGGCGATCCCACCGAGGTGGGGATCGACGGTTGGACGGTGACCTTCGCGGCGGCCGGCCTGGCCACCAGCGCGGGGGTGGCGGTCGCGGTTGCCGCTGTGGGGCGCCGCACCCGCCAGCAGCGAGAGGCCCTGGTTCGCAGCACCGCACAGGTGAGCCTCATCGGCGAGGTGGCCCCCTTGGTCCAGCAGTCCCTCGACCTCGGTGAGGTGCTCCCAGAGGTGGCGGTGCAGCTGAGGGACCACTTCGGCCTGGCCGGCGTGCGCTTGTCGACCGGGGCGAGCAGCGCCGACCAGACCGAGCTGTTCAGCCTCGGTGTGCGCACGGCCACCCCGCCGGCCCCGTCCCTTCGGGTTCCGGAGCGCGTCGATGCCGGCGACACGATCACGCTCGCGCTCCAGCGGGGTGGCCGCAGCGTCGCCTTGCTGGAGCTGGTGGCGGGGCGTTCCCTCGATCGGTCGGACCTCCAGTCGCTGAGCGCCATCACCGAGCTGGTCGCCGCCGCCGTCGTGAACGCCTCCCTCTATGCCAGCGAGCAGGCCGCCGTGCGCCGCTTGCGCGATCTCGACGCCATGAAGACCGTCTTCCTCAGCACGGCGTCCCATGAGCTGCGCACGCCGGCGACCGCCATCAACGGGTTCGCCACCTTGCTCTCCGAGAGCTGGGACCGATTCCCGGACGATCAGCGGCGAGACTTCGTGGAGCGGATCGCCGCCAACTCCCGTTCGCTGGGTGCGGTGGTGCAGGACCTGCTCGACTTCTCGCTGCTCGATCGTGGCGCGGTGGCCCTCGCCGTTGGCCCCGTCGATCTCCCGTCGCTGGTCGGCGGCGTCGTCGACCGCCTGGCGCCCGTGTTCCCCGACCACACGGTCACCTGCGCAGCCACCGCCTCGCCACCGGTCGCGGGCGACGTGAACGGGCTCGAGCGCGTGGTCACCAACCTCCTCACCAACGCGGCGAAGTTCTCGCCACCGGGGTCGACGATCACGGTGACGGTCGAGCCCAGCCGTGGCGGGGCTGCCGTGGTGGTCAGCGACCAGGGCCCCGGGGTGCCGCTCGAGGAGCGACAGCGGGTGTTCGCCAGGTTCTTCCGCGGCTCGGGGGAGGCCGTGGTCCAGACTCGTGGGGTGGGCATCGGTCTGTCGGTGGTAGCAGAGCTCGTCGATCGCATGGGCGGCGCCGTGTCGGTGGACGACGCCCCAGGCGGCGGAGCTCGCTTCACCGTGTGGCTGGCGGGCGCTGACACCGTCGGGTCGGTCACGGAGGACGCGGATGCGGCGTCGAGCTGAGTCGCTCCTGCCGTGGCTCGTGCTGATCGGGTTCCTCGCGGCGGCGTTCGTGGTCAACGCGCTGCTCGTCGGGGCGCAGCGCCGTGGTGTGGACGCCCTCGAGGAGTCGCTCGGCGGTGAGGTGCACGCCATCGCTGCCAGTCAGGACCAACGCTTCCAGAACACGTTCGGGGCGACGTCGGGGCTGTCCAACCCGGACAAGCCCTTCGAGCTGGCCGTCGACAGCGCCGCCGACCGGGCCGAGCTGGAGGATCTGCTCAGCCTGCTGGGGGAGTCGGCCCGGGCCGGGTTCTACCTGCTCGATGCCAGCCACACCGTCACCCAAGGCGTGCTGTTCACCGACCATCCCATCGGCACCAGGTTCAGCTGGCCCGGGTTCGACGATCTGGTCAGCTCAGCCAGCTACGCCCGGGGAGTGGGAGGTGTGCTCCCGGTGTCGCGCGGGCTCACCACCGCGCAGCCGGTGCTGGCCTACGTCATCCCCATCCTCGACCTCGGGTCGGCGACCCTGCGCGGCTCGTTCGTGTTCGAGGTGGTGGTGGCCGAGGACAGCGACTTCAACAAGGAGATCGGCGCCCTGCGGCGCGGCGAGACCGGCGAGTACCTCTTCTACGACGACCGAGGCTCGGTGGTGGCGTCGAACGACCCCTCGATGATCGCCCAGCCCGTCACCGACCGGCGGCTGCTCACCGCTCGTACGGGGGTCCACGAGCTCAGCGGGGAGATCGTCGTCATCGAAGACGTGCCGGCCGCCGGTTGGCGCGTCGCCTTCCGTCAGGACATCCACGAGTTCAAAGGGGCCCTCGCGCGCCCGCTCGAACGGGTGGGGCGCCTCCTCGTCGTGGTCTTGCTCGGTGCGGGTGCCTTGCTCACCGCCCTGCTCAGCCGGCGCCTACGAGCGGCCCGGGCCGAGCAGGCCCGGTTGCGGGCCATCGCCGAGGCCCAGCAGGAGTTCATCTCGATCGTGTCCCACGAGCTGCGCACGCCGGTCGCCGGCGTGCTGGGGTTCCTCGAGACGAGCCTCGACCACTGGGACACCATGAGCGACGAGCAGCGGCGCGCCGCGGTCGGTCGGGCGGCGTCGAACGCGCGGCGCCTCCAAGCCATGACTCGCGACGTGCTCGACACGCAGAGCCTCGAGGCCGGCCGCCTGGTCCACGTCTTCGAGCGGCTCGACCTCGCGGCGGAGGTGCAGGTCGCCGTCGAGGCAGCTCGTGATCTCGACGACCAGCGGGCCATCGACCTCCAGGTCCCGACGGACGGTCCCCTGTGGGTCTCAGGCGACGCGGACCGGCTCCAACAGGTGCTGGCCAACCTGCTCGACAACGCCATGAAGAACTCGCCTGCCGTGCAGCCGGTGGAGGTGGAGGTGCACCGCGACGGGTCGTCCGCATCCGTTCGGATCTCGGACCAGGGAGCCGGCATCGACCCGCAGTCCCTGGGGCGCATCTTCGAGAAGTTCGTCCGCGGTCGCGGCGACAGCGTGAGCGGCACCGGGCTGGGGCTGTACATCTGCCGTCAGATCATCGACGCCCACGGCGGCCGGATCTGGGCCGAGAGCCCGCCGGGCGAGGGAGCGACCTTCCGCTTCGCCCTTCCCCTCGTGGATGCCGACGCAGCCGCAGTGCCGCCGGTCGACGAGTCGGCGCTGCCTGACTAGTTGGCGCAGGTGCAGGCCGAGACCAGGGCCGCGTGCCTCGGCAGCCCGAGGACGTCCTGCTTGTGGACGCATGCCGCGATGCCGGCGACTGATGCGAGCTCCTCGATGGACGGGTCGAGGTGGGCGCTGAGGAGCAGCACCTGCTGGTCGGGGTCCTCGGCCCGCATGGTGGTGGCCACGGAGATCCCGGTCGGTCCCGGCATGCGCTGGTCGAGGATCACGGCACAGATGCCCTGGCTGCGCTCCCGGCGCCAGATGTCGAGGGCGTCGTCGCCGTCGATGGCCGGGCCGACCACGGTGTAGCCGCCGCTGCGGAGCACGACGCTGATCAGCTCGCGCATGTCCTCGTCGTCGTCCGCGATGAGGACCCGTCTCGTCACGGTCCGAGCGTAGCGGTGGCCGTGGGCTCCGCGTCCGGCGGCATGTCGGCCACCGGCAGCGTGATCACGAACCTCGCCCCGCCCCCCGGAGCAGATCCGACGGCCACCGTCCCACCGGAGCGCTCGACCAGCTCGCGGACGACGGCCAGCCCGACACCCGTGCCTGGGACGCGAGCGCTCAGCGCGGCCGCGCCCCGGTAGAACCGCTCGAAGATCCGTCGGAGCTCTTCGACCGCGATCCCCGGCCCTTCGTCGGTCACCGACAGCTCGGCGTGTCCGTCGTGCTGGCGCGTCGCCACGGTGATCGCGGTGCCCGCCGGTGCGTAGCGAGCGGCGTTGGTGAGCAGGTTGGTGAGCATCCGGGTCAAGGCGCTCTCGTCCACCCATGCCAACACCCGGGTGGGGGTGGTCACGTCGAGGGTGTGGCTGTCGAGCACGGGAGCCAGCTGCTCCACCACCGAACGGGCGGCGGCCGAGAGGTCGACCACCTCCGGTTCGAGGCGCAGGTCGTCGCGATCCAGCCGGGAGAAGGCCAGCAGGTCGTCGATCAGCGCGCTCAGGCCCTGCGCATTGCGGCGGACCCGCCGGAGGTAGTCCTCCTGCTGGGGGGGAGGGAAGGACCCGACGAGGAGCAGGTCGGTGAAGCCGGTGATGGCGGTCAGGGGGGTGCGGAGCTCGTGGCTCACCGTGTTGAGGAAGGCCGTCTTCAGCGCATCGGCCTCGCGGAGCTGGGCGGCCGTCTGACGTTCGTGGTCGTAGGCGGCCTGCAGGGCGGCCTGCGTGGCCCGTCTGTCCGACACGTCGCGCACCGCCGCGATGATCTCCATCCCTGCCCGTGGGCCCAGCAGCGGGCTGAGACTGACCTCGACGGGAAAGGTCGAGCCGTCCTTGCGCTGCCCGAGCAGCTCGAGCCCGGCTCCCATCTCGCGGCGCCGGGGGGCGTCGGCGTATCCGGCTCGGTGGGCCAGGTGCAGCTCGCGCAGCTCGTCGGGCAGGAGCACCTCGACGGGTTGCCCCACGAGGTCGTCGACGGCATGGCCGAACAGCGCTTCGGCGGCCAGGTTGGCCACCTTGATGATCCCGTTCGCATCCACGACGAGGGTGGCGTCCGGGGCGCCGAGGAGGATCGACCGCGAGCGCTCCTCGGCCAGCCGCAGATCCCCCGTCATGCCCAGGGCCAGCCGGTCGGCGCGCTCGCGCGCCCGTGCCGAGGCGTGCACGATGCTGGCCAGCAGGATGCTGACGAGGGTCCCGAGCACGGCCACCACGGGGGGCAGGAGGGTCGGGGTGGCCGCGAACCCCGGGCCCGGGGTGAGGACCAAGCGCCACCGTCGGTCGCCGACGTTCAGGTCGAGGTCTCGGTGCATGCCCGTCATGTCGCCGGACCGGGAGACGGTGGGCTCCCCGTCGGTGTCGACGAGCCGGTTGCGCGCGGTGAAGCGGCTCAGGGGCAGCTCGACGGTGGGGCCCAGGTCGTAGGCCTCGACCTCGACCTCCGGGTCGGGGCCGAGCACGCCAGCGAACAGGTCGCCGACGCGGAACGCCATGCTCGCCGCGCCGATGAAGTGGCGCCGGCGGGCGGGGGCGGTCTGGGGAACGGTCGGGGTGTCGTAGACGGCGCTCACCAGCACGAACCCGGTCTGGCCGCCGGGCTCCTGGACGAGCTGGACCGGGGCCGTGCCCACGACGTAGCCGCTGTCCCGAGCTTCCTCGACCGCCGCTCGGCGCGGCGGATCAGTCCCGAGATCGAAGCCGAGGGCCAGCTCGTTGCCGACGAGGGGCTCGATGAACCTCACCACGAAGGAGTCGGCCGCGCTGCTCCGGGGGTGCACCGTGAACTCCCTGGGGCTCGGGCCGGCGGCCAGCTCGGCTCGTACGGTCGCCTCGAAGGCGGCGAGGTCCGGCTGGTCGACGGCGGCGACGAAGGAGACGGCCTGGGCCCCCGGGTAGAGGTCGTCCGCGAACCCCAGCGAGGCGACGTCGTGGAACTCGGCTCGCGTCGCGCCGTGGTTCACGAGCATCCAGTTGCGCACGTGGATGAGCGCGTCCTCGTGCTGGTCGAGGCGAGCTCCCAGCGTGCTGCGCGCCCGCTCGGCGGCGGCGTCGAAGCGCTGGCTGCGATCCCGGCGGACATCGCGCTGGAACCCGAGGGTGGCTCCCGCGGTCGCCATCAGACCGAGCATCAGGACCACGGCGGTGATCAGTCGGGCTCGCCTCTGTCCGCTCACCGCGCCGATCGTAGGATGCGAAGCGATGCGCAGGGTCGGGCTCGCCGTAGCGCTGCTGATGGTGATGGTCGCGGCGTCGTGCTCCACGAGCGATGCCCCCGCTTCCCACCCCGCCGTGACGGTGGGGTTCATCTTCGTGGGCGCCCACGACGACCTGGGCTACAACCAGGCCGCGTGGGAGGGCAGCGAGGAGCTGGCCCGCGCCGTTCCCGACCTCCGCGTGCTGCGCCAGGAGCGGGTGCCGGAGACCGGGGCGGCGGTCGACGCCCTCGAGGGCATGATCGGGCAGGGCGCCACGATCCTGTTCGCGACCTCCTTCGGGCACCTCGACGCGGCGTACGAGGTCGCTCGCCGGCACCCGGACGTCACGGTGCTGCACCAGGGCGGCATCGAGCCGCGGCCCCGTCTGCCCAACCTGGGGACCTACTTCGGCACCCACAGCGAGGCCCTCTACCTGGCCGGGATCGCGGCGGGCGCCGCGACCGAGAGCGGGCGTCTCGGGTTCGTGGTGGCCTTTCCGATCCCGGCCACGTTCACGAACGTCAACGCCTTCACGTTGGGGGCCCAGTCGGTGCGTCCTGACATCACCACCACCGTGCGCTTCACCGAGGACTGGTGTCGACCCGCCGCGCAGCGTCGAGCGGTCGACGAGCTCCTCGATGCAGGAGTGGACGTGATCGCCCAGCACCAGGACTGCACTCGGACGATCCTCGAGGCCGCCGAGGCCGCCGGCGTGGCCTCGGTGGGGTACCACTTCGACGGCTCGGAGGTGGCGCCGACGGGCTGGCTGATCGGCGCCGTCTGGGCGTGGGGGCCCCTCTTCACCGAGATCGTCCGCACGATCCTCGACGGCACCTTCTCCGCGAGCCCCTACGAGGGCGACTTCCGGGGCAGCCTGGCTGCGGGCGACAACCCGTTCATCCTCACCGAGCCGGGCCCGTCCGTCAGCCCGAGCACCAGCGAGCGTCTGGCCGAGGTCCAGGCCTCGTTCGCGGCCGGCGGGTCGGAGTTCGCCGGCCCGATCCAGGATCGCGTCGGTCGGGGGCGAGTGCCGGCGGGGGCCGTCCTGGCGCCGGCCGAGCAGGAGGCGATGGACTGGTTCGTGGCGGGGGTGATCGGCGACATCCCGGGGTGACCCACGAAGTTGTAAACGAACGACTCAACTTCTATCCTGCGATGAGACACAAGTTTCCACTCGTCTCCTCGGAGGACCCCCCATGCCTAAGGCTGTCGGCATCGATCTCGGCACCACCAACTCCGTCGTCTCGGTCCTCGAGGCCGGCGACCCCGTCGTCATCCCCAACTCGGAGGGCTCGCGCACCACGCCGTCCGTCGTCGCCTTCTCCAAGGGCGGCGAGGTGCTGGTGGGCGAGGTGGCCAAGCGCCAGGCCATCACCAACCCCGATCGCACGATCCGCTCCGTGAAGCGCCACATGGGCACCGCCTGGACCACGGAGATCGACGGCAAGAAGTACACGCCCCAGGAGATCAGCGCTCGCACGCTCATGAAGCTGAAGCGCGATGCCGAGGCCTACTTGGGTGACACCGTGACGCAGGCCGTCATCACGGTCCCCGCCTACTTCGACGACGCCCAGCGCACCGCCACCAAGGAGGCGGGCCAGATCGCCGGCCTCGAGGTGCTGCGCATCATCAACGAGCCCACCGCGGCCGCCCTGGCCTACGGCCTCGACAAGGGCGACGCCGACGAGACCGTGCTGGTGTTCGACCTCGGTGGCGGCACCTTCGACGTGTCGATCCTCGAGATCGGCGACGGCGTCTTCGAGGTGAAGAGCACCCACGGCGACACCCACCTCGGCGGCGACGACTGGGACCAGAAGGTCATCGACTGGCTGGTCGAGCAGTTCAAGTCGGCCCACGGGGTGGACCTCAGCAAGGACAACATGGCCGTGCAGCGCCTCAAGGA
>JBKJIL010000038.1:0-4290 GCA_046598435.1 Acidimicrobiales bacterium | reverse complement strand
GCGCTGCCAGGCCCGGAGCCAGCGCCCGTCGGGGCGCCGCAGGTTGGCCAGCAGGAACTCGGCGATCTCCGCCGCCGCCGTGACCCAGGAGGCCTCGCCAGTGGCGGGGCCGGCCTCGGCCAGCGCGGCCACGAGGTAGGCGTTCCACTCGGTGAGCACCTTGTCGTCGAGACCCGGGCGCACGCGGCCACCCCGCGCGTCCAGGAGCGCCACGCGGGCGGCCTCCACGTCGTCGGGCCGGCCCAGGGTGCCGATCGCGTGGAGGCGGTTGGGGATCGTGGTGCCGTGCTCGAAGTTGCCCCCCGGGCGGAACCCGTACCAGTGCCGGGCCACGTCGGCGTCCTCGCCGAGGACCGCCCGCACGTCGGTGTCGCTCCAGACGTAGAACTTGCCCTCCTCGCCCTCGCTGTCGGCGTCTTCCGCTGACGCGACGCCACCGCCGGGCTGGCGCAGGTCGCGCAGCACGTAGGCGAGCGTCTCGGCCAGCACCTGACGGAAGCGCGCCTCGCCGGTGAGCTGCCACCCGTGCAGGTAGAGGCGGATGAGCAGCGCGTTGTCGTAGAGCATCTTCTCGAAGTGCGGGACGAGCCACACCGCATCGACCGCGTAGCGGGAGAAGCCGCCGCCGAGGTGGTCGTAGATGCCGCCGGCGGCCATGTTGTCGAGCGTGGTGACGAGCGCGGCCCGCGCGGCCGCGTCGCCTCGACCGGCAGCGGCCGCCAGCGCCTCCTGGGCCATCGGCTGCGGGAACTTGGGCGCGCCTCCCAGGCCCCCGCGCTCGAGGTCCGACGCCGCCAGCAGCGCCTCGACGGCGCGGTCGACGTCGGCCGTCGTAGGGACACCGTCGCCGGCATCCAGCAGGGCTGAGCGGCCGAGCGACCCCGTGAGCTGGTCGGCTTGGTCGAGCAGCTCGTCGCGCCGCGTGCGCCAGAGCTCGTCGATCCGCTCGCACAGCTCGACGAAGCCGATCATGCCGCCGCGGCGCTCCTTCGGGAAGTAGGTCCCGGCGAAGAACGGGCGCCCGTCGGGGGTGCAGGCCACCGTCATGGGCCAGCCGCCCTGGCCGGTCATGGCTTGGGTGGCCTCCATGTAGATGTCGTCCACGTCGGGACGCTCCTCACGGTCCACCTTCACGTTGACGAACACCCGGTTCATCACGGCGGCGACGTTGGCGTCCTCGAAGGACTCATGGGCCATCACGTGGCACCAGTGGCAGGCCGAGTAGCCGACGGACAGCAGGATCGGCACGTCGCGCTCCTTGGCGGCCGCGAAGGCGTCGGCGCCCCACGGGTACCAGTCCACCGGGTTGTCGGCGTGCTGACGCAGGTAGGGGCTGGTCTCGGTGGCGAGGCGGTTCACCGGCCCACCCTACGAGCGGGGGCGGGGTACGGTCCCGACGATGGAGCTCACGCTGGAGGGGAAGGTGGCGCTCGTGACGGGGGCGTCGCGCGGGATCGGTCGAGCCATCGCGCAGGCCTACGCCGACGCCGGCGCGTCGGTGCTGCTGTCGTCGCGCAAGCAGGCCGACCTCGACTCGGCCGCCGCTGAGATAGGCGGTGACGTCGCCGTCTTCGCCGCCAACGCGGGCGACCCCGACCAGGCGGCGGCCGCCGTCGCCCACTGCGTGGAGCGCTTCGGTGCGGTGGACGTCCTCGTCAACAACGCCGCCACCAACCCCTACTTCGGGCCGGCCATCGACATCGACCTGGGCCGGTACGACAAGACCTGGGACGTCAACCTGCGCGGCGCCCTCGTGTGGACGCAGGAGGCGTGGCGACGCTCCATGGCCGAGCGGGGCGGGGCCGTCATCAACATCGCGTCGATAGGCGGCCTCTCGGTGGAACCCGGCATCGGGATCTACAACACCACCAAGGCAGCGCTGATCCACCTCACCAAGACGCTGGCCGCCGAGCTGGCGCCGTCCGTGCGGGTCAACGCCATCGCGCCGGGCCTGGTGAAGACCGACATGGCCCGAGCCCTGTGGGAGCCGGCCGAGGACCGCATCGCCGCCTCCATGCCGCTGGCCCGGCTGGGGGAACCGGCGGACATCGCCCACGCCGCCCTGTTCCTCGCCAGCGACCTCGCCTCGTGGGTGACGGGCCACACCCTCGTGGTGGACGGCGGCGCCCTCCTCGGTCCGGCCGCCCGCCGCCCCGCGCAGAGCTGATCAGTGGGACGCCGCGACGGGGACGACCGGCCCCCCGTCGAGCTGTGGGGCGCTGATCCGTCGCCGCCTGAGCGGCAGCCGGCCGGCCCTCGTCATCCCGGGGTGATGGCGGTCCGCCGGACCTTGCCGCTCGCCGTGCGGGGGACGGCGGCCACGATCTCGAGGGCGGTCGGCGCGGCGTAGGCCGGCAGCGACTGCTTGGCCCAGTCCCGCAGCTCGGCCAGCGACGGCGCCGCGCCGCCACGAGGCACGACGACGGCCACCACCCGGTGGCCCCACTCGGGGTCGGGCCGACCGACGACGGCCACCTCGGCCACGTCGGGATGCGACGCCAACGCCCGTTCCACGGCTTCGGGCCACACGTTCTCGCCGCCCGTGATGATCAGATCGCCGCGCCGGCCGTGCACGCTCAGCTGGCCGTCGACCAGCTCACCCAGATCGCCGGTGGGGAACCAGCCGTCGGGCAGCTTCGGATCGGTGCCGTCGCGGTACGCCCGCAGCAGCATGGGTGCCCGCAGGTGGATCTCGCCGTCGGGCTCGATGCGCACCTCCACGCCGTCGAGCGGCATGCCGTCGTAGACCACGCCGCTGCCTGTCTCGGTCATCCCATAGGTGGCGATGACGTGTCCTGGTCGCCGGAGCGGCGGGGCCTGCCCGCCGACCAGGATGGCCCGGAAGCGGCTCGGGTCGATCCGGCCGAGGGCGGTGGGCACGAGCGCGGTGAGCGTGCATCCGGTGTCGGCTGCCACCTCGACCGCGGTGGCATCGAAGCCCTCGTGCACGCTGAGGGGCGTGCCGGTGCGCAGGGCCCGGGTCACCACCGACAGCCCGCCCACGTGGGACAGCGGCAGGCAGGCCAGCCAGTGGTCACGCTCCGGATCCACGCCGAGGGCGTGGCTGGTGGCCAGCGCGGACGCCGTCACGGCCTCGTGGGTGAGCACGGCGGCCTTCGGCTCGCCGGTGGTGCCGCTGGTGGCCACGACCAGCGCGTCCCCGGGTTCCACGGGTTCGTCCACTCTGGCCGCCGCCAGCACGGCCGCCCGGGCCGGGCCGGGCAGGCGTGGGTCGAGGGGGAGCACGGCGTCGCCGTCGTCCCAGGCCCGCTGCAGGGCATCGACGAAGCGCTCGCCCACGGCATCGACCACCACCAGACGGTTCGCCACGGTGGCAGCGTACGAGCGCAGCGGGGGAGACTCTGCGCCGCCATGACCGATCCCGCCGAACCGACCCCGTCGGCCGAGTCCACTACGTCGTCCGCTACGTCGTCTGCGTCGGCGGCCGCGCCGTCCGGCTGGCGCGTCTGGGTGGCCGGTGCCCGACCTCGCACGCTGCCGGCGGCCGTCGTGCCGGTGCTGGTCGGCACCGCCTGCGCCGCGGGGGTCGTCGACGTCATCGCCTGGCGGGCGGTGGCCGCCGGGATCGTCGCGCTGGCGCTGCAGGTCGGCACCAACTTCGCCAACGACTACAGCGACGGCGTGCGCGGCACCGACGCCCCCGGCCGGCGCGTGGGGCCGGTGCGGCTGGTGGGCTGGGGGCTCCGGCCGCCGGGGGCCGTCAAGAAGGCGGCGCTGCTGTCGTTCCTCGTGGCCGGCCTGGCCGGCCTGGCGCTGGCTGTCGCGGTTGGCCCCGAGCTCGTCGTGGTGGGCCTGGCTGCCTTCGCGGCGGGCTGGTTCTACACCGGTGGGTCCCACCCGTACGGGTACTACGGCTTCGGCGAGCTGTTCGTCTTCGTGTTCTTCGGGCTGGTGGCCACCATCGGCTCCACCTACGTGCAGGCCGAGTCGCTGACGGCCCTGTCGGCGGTGGCAGCCGTACCGGTGGGGCTCCTGGCCACGGCCCTGCTCGTGGTCAACAACCTGCGCGACATCCCGGGCGACACCGTGTCGGGGAAGAAGACCCTCGCTGTCCGGCTCGGCGACGGGCGCACCCGCGGGCTGTACGTCGGGATGCTCGTCGCCGCCTTCGTCGGCGTGCCCATGGTGGCCGGCGGCTTCGATCGAGCGCCCGCTGCCGTGGCCATGGTGGGCGTGGTGCTGGCTCGGAACCCGGTGCTGCGGGTGCTGGAGGGGGCCAAGGGCGCGGCCCTGATCCCCGTGCTCGGTGCGACCGGTCGTGTGCAGCTC
>JBKJIL010000272.1:0-16416 GCA_046598435.1 Acidimicrobiales bacterium | reverse complement strand
GGACGGGACCGAAGCTGAGGGCGGGCGCCTCCCTGCCAACGCTCCCCTGTTCGACACCACGCCGCCGGCAGTCCCGCTGACCGAGGTCCTGGCAACCGACGAGATCGTGATCTCGTTTGCCTCGTCGCCTGACAGCATCGCGGTCAGCGCCCAGCGACCCGGGTCCCCCGGGTCCCTCGGCTCCGGCAGCTTCTTCAGCGAACCTTGGCACCACCCAGCGATCAGCTACGCCGGCGCGAGTGACCAAGGATGGTCGTACCTCTACGGGGCCGCCCGCGCCGAGATCACCCGGATCGAACGGATCAGCACTGCCGGCACGGTCAGCGTGGACACCGTTGCGCACCCCGCCGTCGCCGGTGTCAGGTTCTTCGTCATCCCGATCGAGGCGACACCCCGGGATGGCCCGATGGAGATGGGCACCCTGATCGGCTACTCGGCCGATGGCCAGCGGCTCACCGACAGCAACCGCATCCGCGCCGAGAACGGCCCCTTCGGTATACCGCCGTACGCCGCTGCGATCGCGGAAGCGGTGTCGCCCGGAACAACCGTGAGGTCGGTCCGCTCCGTGCGCGACGCCGACACCGCCTACGACGAGATCGACCTTCGTGGCCATGACGGATCCGGCTACACGGTGACCATCTACCAGAAGTTCGACTCGAGCGAGCTGGACGGGTCCGGGCTCGAGCGAACCAGCATCGAGGGCGGAACCCTCTGGGTAGGTGCGGAGGAGAGCGACCTCACCTCGATCTACTTCTTGAGCTCAACCGGCGTCGGCATGCGCCTGGGCTACGCCGCCCCGAACGGGGCGCCTCGGACCGTCTCCGAGCTGGAATCCATCGCGCGCGACATCACAGACCTCCCGGCCGTCATCAAGGAGGCCAACTCCCGCTGACGCACCGGCAACGCCGGGAAGGCCCGCGACCGCGAGTTATCTTCGCGCGCCGCCGAACGGGAGGCCGCGCGCGACATAGCCACTCGCACTTGGGCCTGTCAGTTCCTCGGCCAGCAGCTCTGCGTCAGATCTGCTGATCTGTTGGACGGTGCTGGAACAACCAGAGCGACAAGCCGGTCCAGATCGCGACCGCTGCGAGCCAGACGCCGGCCGCCCGCCAGATATCGATCGTACTGCTCGGGCTGAACGCGACTCCCGTGTTCGGCGCGTAGGCGAACCAGCCACCATGTATGTCAGCAAGGAGACGATTCACGGCAGTGGCGATGACCGCCAAGCTGAGACCGGCTGCGATCACGACCACCGTTCGCTGCTGACTCGTCACAGGTCACATCTTGCCCGTCCGGTCGAACGCCTCGCTACACGGATCGTGTCGCCAGCCACCGGGACCTGCCCACTGGCAGCCACCACGGACACCGTCGGTGGCCAGTGAAGGAGTGACCACGGGTGGCGGCGGTAGTACCAAAGCCGGCCGCCGCTTTCACGCCGAGCTCTGCCGCGGCGCCGGGGCCGCTCGATGGGTGCGATCGTCGGCCTGACGCCGGTCCCGTTGCCGGGCCATTGCGGCCTCGGCGAGTCGCCCGATGATGTAGCCGGCGATCCCGCCCGTGACGTTGAGGATCACGTCGTCGACGTCACCCGCTCGATTCGGCACGACGAGAACCTGGAGGGCTTCGATGCTGACGCTCACGGCCGCGAGCAACAACACGGCCCGCCGACGCGTGAGGCCGCGCAGGCCCAGCGCGAGCCCGAGAGGAACGAACAGGGCCACGTTGCCGAGCACCTGGTGCACGAAGATCGACACGGACACGGCATCTGTCGCCTGTTCGCTGATCGTTCGAAGGGGTACGAAGCTGTTCGCTCGTCCGCCTACGAGCGCGCGGTTGGGCATGAGCGTCACCATCGCGACCGCAATCGCGTAGGGCACGAGCGCGACCAGGGCGAGGCGCTGTCCGAGCCGCAGCATCCCCATCCTCCCCACCGAGGTGGACGGACCCGAAGGGTCAGGTTCAGGCGCCCCCACACCGACGGTCTAGTTGCCGTGGCCGCCACGCGCTCCAACCCGTGAACGTGACGCAGCCGCGGACCGTCCCGGCCACGGCGGGTGCTCACCGAAGAACCCCAGGATTCGCGGAGCACCTGCAGAACCCGCGGCGCGTCATCCTTGTTGCCGAGGGTGCAACGAAACCCACCCCAGAAAGGACGTAGTGGATGTGAGCGACGTGCACGCCGACCAACGAGCCGACTTCGAGCACACCTATCGACGTGACCGCACGCGCTTGTTGCGCCTGGCGTTCCTCCTCGTGGGCTCACGTGAGCTCGCTGAGGACATCGTGCAGACCGCGTTCCTGCAGGCCCACGCCCGATGGGACACCGTCGAGCAACCTGGGCCGTATCTCCGGCAGATCGTCATCAACCGAGCCAACGACGCCCACCGGCGCGCCTACCGAGAACCGCCGCCGGGTAGGTCCGAGCCGGTCACGGAGATCCCTGAGATCGACGGGACCTGGAACGAGATCCTCGAGCTCCCACCCGCCCAACGGGCCGTAGTGGTCCTGCGTTTCTACGAGGACCTCACGCTGGTCGACATCGCCACCCTGCTCGATCGTCCCGCCGCCACGGTGCGCTCCGACCTACGCCGCGCCCTCACCCGCCTCAGGAGGACTCTCCCATGAGCGACACCATCGACTTCGATCCCGTCGACGAACAGCTCGACGCCCACCTTCGGCGGACTCTTGCCACCGTCGCCGCCACCATCACCGACACCACTCGGGACCCATCGGGGACTTCTCGGCCTGGTCGGAGACGCCGAGCGGTCAGCATCGCCAGTGTCGCTGCGATCGCCACCGCCGCACTGGTGTCGGTCGCCTGGAACAAGTTCGACGAGGGCGAGATCGATCGCATCCCCGTTGAAGCCGCCGTCCTCAGCGGCACCGCTGATGGCGTTGACTGGTGGCTCATCCCAAGCGCGGCGATCGAAGGCCACACCAACCCGTGCGGCGTGCCCATGCCCGGCGTCGAAGTCATCTCCGACGACGCCAACAAGCCAGGCCTCGAATGGAACACCGGAGGTGTCGCCTACGGCGAACCCTCGGGCATCGCCAAGTACAGATGCAGCGCCGACGAGCGCGAGGTGGATGAAGCGGCCTGGCTCGATGACCCCCGCCAAGTCAGCGGTCTCTTCACCCGTCTCGGCGACAACGACAACCCCGACAGCCCATGGATCACCGCGTTCGCTGTCCACCCCAGCGTCACCGAAATCGAGATCCGCGCCGACGGCGGCGCACCGATCCACGCCCCGACCGTCGCGCTGCCGACGCGGCCGAGCGGACCGCGCTACGCCGCGGCGACACTCCCCGCTGACGCCTGCAACATCGCCATCCAGTTCCTCCACCACGGCTCCCCCATCACCGGCGCCACCGTCACACGAAACCTCTGCAACTGACAGGGTTCGCCGAGAGCGTGCCCGCGTCGCATCCCGATCGCGAGCCCGTCCGCCACCGCCAGTGGTGACGGCACCAGTAGCAGGACGGGCGACTTCGGTGGCGATCACGAACGTCGCCCGCCTGGCCGGGTACGCCGTCGCCCGGGCTTTCGCCAGTCGCGCGCCCAACGGTCACCGGCCGCTACATCCACGCCACCCTTGCCGAGGTCGCGGCCGCCGTCGCCGCGCCCACGGGTGAGGCGCATCCGCTCGGCGGCGCGGGAGACCTCCGGGTGGTCACCCGTCGGTGGGCCGGGCGCCCCCAGGTCCTGATGTCGGATCGACCCCACCTGCGGCGCACCGCGCGTGGTTCACGTTCCATCCTCGCAAGATCATCACGATCGGCCACTAAGGGATCTCGGCGACGTGTGACTCTGTGGGGTGATGGATCCACCGGCGCAGGACTTCGAGGCGTGGTACGCCCGCGCCCACGGTCCTGTGGTCCGGGCCCTTCTGGTCGCGTCGGGTGACCGCGAGGTGGCCGGGGACGTTGTGGCGGAAGCGTTCAGCCGGGCGTTCGAGCAGTGGGACCGGGTGCAGCACCTGGAGAACCCGACGGGGTGGGTGTACCGCGTCTCGGTGAACCTGCTGCGTCGGCGATGGACCCGAGCCCGCCTCGAGCAGCACCTCCTCCTACGTCGACGGCCGACAGGTCAGGCAGCCGAGATCGACGTGGTTCCCGAGCTCTGGGCCGCCATCGCAGCCCTGCCGCTCCGACAGCGGACCGCGGTCGCCCTGCGGTATGTGGCCGACCTCTCAGAGCGTGACGTTGCCGAAGCAATGGGGATCGCCGAAGGAACCGCCTCGGCGGCCCTGGTGGCCGCGCGCCGACGGCTGGCGTCGGATCTGCAGCACCTCGAGGAGCTGAGATGGACATGACCTCGCTCGATCACGACCTTCGGCGTCTCCGGGAGCTTCCCGTACCGCCTCGACCGCCATTGACCGCGCTCACGCGGCTGATGCAGCGCCGCCGTCGCCGGCGGCTGGCGACCATGAGCCTGCTGGGTGTCCTCGCCGTGGTTGCGGTCGGTGGGGGGTTGGCGAGGCTCAATGACCGGGATGGTGTCACGGTGGCGTCCGGCGGGCATGCGACGACGACGTCCGCTCCCACTGAGTCGGTTCCGGCTGGGCCGGTCCTGGTGCCGGACGTCGTGGGATGGACGGTCTCGGCCGCCGCGGACGAGATTGGTAAGGCCGGTCTGGTGCTGTCGGTCAACGACGGTGACGCACCGTTCGCGGAGTCGGTCGTGGTCGCGGCCGAGCCCGGTGAGGGGGCGACGGTCGAGGTCGGGGCGGTGGTCGGGGTGCGCACCGCTCTGCCCGATCCACCGTCACCGGTCGAGTGTCCCGATGCCCGTCACCCGCGAGGCGAGGCGAATCCTGACGCGCTCCCCAGCGTCGATGGTTTGGATCGTCAAACGGCCGAGGCCACGGTGCTAGCGCTCCGGGAGGAGGTGCCCGAGTCATCGACGACGGAGATCTACCTCGGGATCTGGGATCGGTGGGCCTACACAGGCGCGGGGGCTGCAGCGCAGGCGGTGCCGGCCCGCGGTTTCC
This sequence comes from Acidimicrobiales bacterium, assembly GCA_046598435.1. Lineage (GTDB taxonomy): Bacteria > Actinomycetota > Acidimicrobiia > Acidimicrobiales > VFJN01 > VFJN01. Next base: position 11,425 of record JBKJIL010000272.1, on the reverse strand, counting down.
AGGTGATCGTGACCACCGACGACCCGTCCCAGTGCCCAAGTGCGCCGCAGTTCCGCGGCGTGCCGGTCACCTACATCGTTGGTTCGCCCGAGGCCTGGGCCGGTAGCCCGATCGAGGGCCAGGAGCTCACCGGGAACCTGCTCGACGGCCGGCCGTTCTCCATCGAACACAACCCAACCGAAGGGCTGTGTCTGGTCATCGACGCCGTCGACTTCGGGTGCGACACCACCGGCCCAGTCGTGGCACAAGACGCCGATCCCTCGACACCTCGCATCGCGGGAGACGCCGCCCCTCCATACGAGGAGGTTCTCGCCTACGGCTACCTGCCGGCCGACGCGGTAGGGGTGGTTGCGGACCTAGACGACGGAACCCATGTCGAAGGCGCGATCATCGGTGCATCGCCACGCATCTGGGCTCTCCCCCTCCCGGAACAGGTGGCCCGCGTCGACCACCTCGAGTTCACCTACCTGCTCGAAGACGGCACCGAGATGCCCGCACCAGTCCCCACCTGAGCCCGAGCCCGGCACCGGCCTGGTGGCTTCGGCCCGGACGTCTCGAAGAATGTGATGAGGAACACAGGAGTCGATCGGCCGACTCGGACATGCTTCCGTGGTGAACATCGGTGTGGAGGTCTCCGAGGAGCAGCTCGTCGAGGTGTTCGCCCGGGCGCAACCACACCACCTGCTGTATCAGATCTCCGTGAAGCTACAGGGCGAGCTGAAATCGACCTCGAACCCGTCGTCTGCCAACGACGGATCAGGAGAGGTGGCTGGCTCGGTGAGCGAGAAGACAGCGTCGGTGTACGTGCCCACCACCCGGTAGGAGCCCCAGGTCGTGCCGTTGGCCGCCTCCTCGGCGTCGACGGCATCCCAGCTCCATCCGACGATGTCGGGTCCGCCGCACTGCGGTGGGAGCGATGCGGCGATGCCCCCGAGGCACAGCTGGGGGCCGTGCTCGGTGCTCTCGAGCACCGTGGCGTTTGGCCTCGTAGCGCTGATCGGATGGCACCCGGTCTCCGACGTCGACCCGACTGGCATCTGAACAAGCACCCAGCAGACCCGGCAGGGCGAGCAGGACGATCGGGATCGGCGCGCGACGCATGGCGGTTGGACGTCCCGTGGTCGCTCGACGGTTCCCGCAGCCGATTGCCACTCTGCCTGTTGTCACTCTGCCTGCCGATCTGGCTTGTGGCCGCTGCTACCCGATGACGCCGCCCGCGTCCGCCCATGTCGGTGCGTCGACAGGTTCGATTCGTGCCGCGAGCACGGCGAGCTCGTCGAGCGTGACCTCGTAGCTCAGTACGACGATCGAGCGGTCACCGTTCTCAAGGAGCAGCAACGCGGGCCCGGCTGGCTCGTCGGATGTGCCGCCAACAGCGCGCCACCCGTCGACCGGTGTCTCGGTCAGGTCGAAGGTCAGCTCCGAGAGCTGCGATCGGCTCTCCTCGAACCCGGTCGCATGGCCGCTGACGCGCACCATCTCGGACTCGAGGTCCGACGGCGAGCGGACGTACTCGATGTACCACTCGAGCGCCGGCCGCTCGATCGATGCGACTGGGTCATCGACCGGTGGGTCGACAGCCTCCTGCAGCTCCCACTCCTCATCGCGCAGCAGTGCATACGGCAGGTTCGCAGCAGAGTCGCCGTCACGATCGGAACTGCTGCCGTCGTCGCCGCAACCCGAGATCAAACACGCGCCAACCAGCAGAATCACCCGGAACCGCACCCGCTCAGTATGGGCCCGGCGACGCGAGCACGAGCGATCGTTCCGTCGCAACCCGGCGTCGGGATCTGGGCATCTCCCCGGAATGGACCGTTGCCGTAGCCGCTGTGCCGGGCAGCGCAGCCCTACGGTCCGCGCTCAGGCGCTGCGGCGGTGGTGCATCCGAAGGCGACCAGGCAGAGGCACGACGGGCGCCCGGTGGGCCCGTCCGCGCCACCACGCCGTGAGGTGCTCCGCCAGGGTCTGCGGTGCTGCCGCTGCGGGCACGGGTGGGTGCGCTGCAGCGTCGGCCAGACCCTCCACCAGAAGCCCGACGAGCGACGGCGCCTGCGCCACGGGCACTCGGGTGGCGCCCACGCACACCGAGTCCTCCCAGTTCGACACCACGAACTGCTGGCGATCACCGTGCCAGGTCACGCGGAGGAACTGCCCGTTGCGGCGAGCGTCTTCGACGAAGATCCGACGCCGATCCGCCCTCCCATTGCCGGTCACACCGAAATACTGCTCCCGGCCGACGCTCGTGTCGACTGGTGGGCAAGGGAAGTCCTGGCCTGCTGATCGTCCGGCTGCCCTGACGCCCCAGGTGGCACTGAGTGTCGACGTTGACGAACTCAGTTTCGTGATGATCCCCGAGGTCAGGCGAGCGGGCGTTCTCGGCCGAGTGCGACGGCGTAGGCGGAGCCGCCGACAGCGAGAAGAAGGAGCCCCGCGACGGCGGCCGAGCCTCCTTGTCCCCTCAGGATGAGGTAGTGAACGGCGACGAGAGCCAGCCCGCTGCCGATGAGGACCAGAGGCCAATGCGAGACAAGCCGGGTTCGTCGGATCATCGCCGCGAGCGCGAGAGTGGCGACAGCGCCGACCACGACCAGCACGCGGCGCCAGAGATCTGCATCGGGCCCCCAGCCCAGCGACCCGTCGTTGGCGAAGTGGAACCCGAGCGCGGCGAGAGCCGAGGCCGACAGCGCCACGATGGACAGTGCGCCGCTCCTACCGAGGCGACCCCGGTGGCGGACGAACAACGCGACCATGGGACTGGCGAGGAGCAGGAGCGACACCCACCCCACGGCCCACACGATGGTGTAGAGAGCGCTGGATCCGAGAGGCGCGCCGTCGGCGTGAAGCTCGTTCGCAGCCCGCGACGATGCAGTGGCGAGGATGACCCCGAGCGTGGCCATGCCGATGCTGAACCGCGTGAACCCGGTGGCCTGCGGGGTGAAGCGCCCCGACACCGCCGATGCGGTCCCCACTTCTGCGATCGCGAGTTCCGACGCCTCGGGCTGGGCGAGTCCGCGAGCAATGGCGGCGTCCGTGGCGTCTTCCAGATGCGCACGGATCTCGGCGAGCACTCGGTCGCGGTAGCGACCACGCACCCTGAGCTCGGCGCCGATCTTGACCAGGTGTTCTTCGATCAGTGGGTTCGCAGCCACGGGACCTCCTTCAGGATCGTCTCGACGCCGTTGCGGAACTCGAGCCAGTCGTCCGCGTCGTTGCGGAGCCGTTCTCGGCCTTGATCGGTCAACGAGTACGAGCGTCGACGCCGGCCGTTGGCGTCGTCCCATCGGCTGCTGATCAAGCCATCCGCTTCGAGTTGGTGCAGCACCGGATACACGGCCCCTTCGTTGAGCGAGAAGACCCCATTGCTCACCTCGCGGAGCGACGCGATGACCGCGTAACCATGCTGGGGCTCGCCCGCCGCGACGGCCGCGAGCAGAAGCGTTCGCAGGTGACCGCGTACCCGATCTCGCTTCATACCTCAGCATCTTATGCATCTGACACCGAGGGTCAAGAGAGGACCTGATCACGACCGTGCGACCCGCCGCCTGCCGAGTGCCTCGGGGGTGACCATGGCAAAGTCCGGGCAGGCCCCAGGTGACTTGCCGAACTCCGCAAGTTCTCGGGAACAGCGACCCGTGCTCGTGCGTCATCGTCAACGATGAACGTCGTGACCAGCGAACCATCGGCGCGGGACGAGGGATGGCCTCCGCGGCTGGTGGAGCTCTACGAACAGCGGGGCCTTGCTCTCGTCCGGCTCGCCTACCTGCTCACCGGTAACGCGGCTGCGGCCGAGGAGCTGGTCCATGACGCATTCCTCGCGACGCTCGGCCGATGGGACGGAGTCCGTGAGCCCGGGCCCTATGTCCGCGCCGCGGTGGTCAACCACTGCCGCTCATGGGGTCGGCGTCGGAGCCTCGAACGACGACACACGCATACGGCACCCGCTCACGCCCAGCTTGGGGCCGACGAGCTCTGGGATGCGCTCAGCAAGCTCGACGAGCGCCGCCGCACCGCCATCGTCCTGCGCTTCTACGAGGACCTACCCGACGACGACATCGCCCACATCCTCGGCTGTCGCCCGGTCACGGTGCGCACCGCGATCCACCGCGGCCTCAAGGAACTACGACGGGAGATCGAACGATGAACGACACCCACACCACCGACTTCGAGGCCCGGCTCAGGGCGACGCTCCATGCCAAGGCGCAGGACATCCAAACCCCACCGTCCAGGGTCCAAGTCGCGGCCGTGTCGATGAGCCGTTCAGTGGCGCTGCCGACGCCATCTCGGCGCCGCCCGGCGGCCTTCGCGGCCGCAGCCGCCGTGGTGACCTCGCTGTTGGTCACCGCCGCGCTGCTTCGACCTTCCGATGACCACGAGATCTCCACCGGCCCCGCTGACCAACCAGGCCTCGCGTCCAGCCTGCCGAGCTTCGATCCCGCGACCGCGCCCGTGGTCTTCACCACCACCGGCGACATCGAAGCGGTACTGGACGCCTACCTGCGAGACCGGTTCCCGGACTACCCAGCCCCGGGCCTCTCACTCAGCGACGTGACTTCCGACGGTGAGCTGGCGACGGCCACCTGGCAGCTCACCGGCGACGGCCCAACCACCTACACGGGATCGATCTTCCTCCGTCAGGACGATGGCATCTGGGGCGTCACCGCGGCGACCACCACGGGCGTCGACCTCGTTGACCTCATCAACGACGGACGGCGGGTGCACGGCCGCATCACCTCATCGGCCATTGATCTGCTGGCTGTCGATCTCCTCGATCTCAACGGCGAGCCCGTCACGGGCGCGCCCCGCCCCGAGGGCCTACCCGGCGCCAACTACCGGTACGGCACCGCAGGCGACTCCACCACGGGTGTCCTCGACGTCGACATCCCGGTTACCAACCAGACCGCTGTGGTTCGGGTCCAGCTCGTCGGCGGGACCCTGCTCTCCATCGCCGAGATCGCCCTGGCCCCGCCGCCCACCGATGGTCCCGCGCCCGGTGCCGGTTTCGTCGTCTGGCCCAACGACGCCACGCCGGCCCTTCGGTCCGACGCGGTGGCCACAGCCCGGTCATTCGCCGAGGAAGTCGTCGGACAGACGCCGACCTCGGCGACGGCGGACCCCGAAGCGCCCGCTGGGGGTCCGACCTGGGTCGATGTCGATTTCGGCACCACCCGAGTGCGGATCCTGACCGCGCCGGCCGACGATGGCTGGGTCGTGCTGCAGGTCGGCGACGGCGGTGGAACCGTCACCACCGACCCGCCGTCGGTGCATCCCCCAGCCGTAGCCGGTGCCGTTGAGGTCGAGGTGTGGATCGACACCGTCACCGGCATCAACACGGTCACCGTGCCCGCTGCCCAGCTACAAGACGGCGTCACCCTGCCAACGGCAGGAACGGACCTCCGCTCCATCGTCGCCATCTACCGCGGCAGCCAGAGCCAGGTGATCGCCGTCAACGGCGGCCACTACGGCTGACGTGAAATCCACCCAACCGCGCTCGCTCCTCCGCGCTGATCTCAACAGTGTGACGCCGGGTGCTCAACTTGGCCCGTCGGACCGCGATGACGGTCGGCTTGTTGCATCGCATCCGGCTTGGACGGTATCCGTCGGCCCACGCCATTGGTCCGGCGGTCGCCGTGATCGGCCGCAGCGGCACCGACCGCGCCGGCACCAGGCGGATCTCGGCACCTTCCGGCGGGGGGTGCGAAACTGACGGGATGGTGGCTCGAGAGGTTGAGCTGACGGCGCTCGTCCTGGCGATCTTGCTTGTGGGATGCGTGGGCGTCGCCGTGATGGCTGGCCCGGCGATGGGTGTCGGACTCGGCACCGCCGTAACGCTCATACTCGGCTCGGTGCTCCTGCCTCATCGCCGCTGAGTGGACCCATCGCACCAGGTCGCGACGGCCGGGAGAACCCCCGGCGCTAGCCCATCGGCGCGGGACGAGGCTGTCGACGGCAGGGCGGCGGGAGATCTGCCGGGGCATGTCCCGAAGGTTTGCTCAGCGCCGGGTGGCGAGGAGCGATGCAATGATCCTCGTATGGAAGTCGGCAAGGAACACCGCGTTCAACTCGGTCCGGTGTCGCAATGGCCGACTCGGGTGGTCCTCCTACTCGTCGGCGTTGCCATCGGCTGGATGCTCGCGACCTGGCTCGAGCACAGGAACAGCGAGCCGGTGGCTCCCGCCAGCATGGCCACCGTCTGCGACGGTCAGACGAACATCCATCTCGACCTCAACGGACTTGGCAGAGGCCAGCTTGAGTTTCGACTTCCCCTGCGGGGGGGCGACTCGGCGATGATCCCAGTCACTACGGGCGGGTACGCCGTCTACATCGGCCGGCCGGACGGTCACCAATGGATCGTTCCAACGTCTGGGAGGATTCGACTCGCGGTGGAACTTGGCTACGAGGTCGAGGGTGTGACGGTGCCGTTCCAGGTCTGGGCCGGGTCCGAGGAGCGGATCGCAGGGACAGTCGACGTGCATCGCTGCGACTGAGCCCCAGCTGATTTTCCTGCCGCGATGGTTCAGATCAACTCGAGTCAGCGCTAGCGGTGCGTCGTCGACGAGGTGGTTCGAGCGCTCTCGCCGGTCATCGAAGGCTCCGGCGTAGACGCGTATGAGCACGCCGACCGAGTGGCCGCGACGGAGTTCCGGTCCCCCTCGCCCCCTGCACAGCGGCCATCGACCGACCCCGGGCGCCGCCCGACCACCCACGCATGCCGCCGACGAAGTCGTCGTCACTTCGCTGGTCCTGACGATGGGGCCCGCGCGCCAAGAGCCGAGCGGTCGGTAGCGCCTTCGCCCCGGAGACCTTCGACCCCGTCGACTTCGGTCACAACCCCAGCCCTAGGCGAACTCGCCGAGCCGCAGTTCGTCGGCCGCGACATCGGTCTCGGTGCCGAGCGCTGCTGCCAGATGCCGTCCCGTGCCGGCCCGTTCGAGCCGCCACGGCCTACACGGATGTGGTCTGTGTGTGGTCTGCCGGTCGACCGCCCCATCCTGTGGACAACGAAAATCGGCTCTGACCTGCGGAAACCTTGGTCGGGTGGGGGAGATTTGAACTCCCGACCTCTGCGTCCCGAACGCAGCGCTCTGCCAAGCTGAGCCACCACCCGTAAGGAGCGGTCAGGTTATCTCATCGTCCTCGCGGGCCCCTAAGCCGAACAGCGGCCGACACGGATCGAGGCCGACTACCGCGATGTCGTCGCGACGGATGGCCTCCCAGCCCGACTGATCGAGCACGAACCGCAGCAGCCGGGTGCGCTTCCCGTTGGTGGCGTCGATCACGTCGCCGTTGGCCCGGTAGCCGAGCTTGGTGGTCACGCCGAGCGACGGGCCGTTGTCCTCGACGGCGTCGGTCTCGGCCCGCAACGCGCCGAGGCCGGCGAAGGCGAGGTGCAGGGCGGCCGCTCGCATCTCCTGGCCCAGCCCCTGTCCCTGGTGGGAGCGGCCGAGCCACGAGCCGGTGGTGACCGTGCGGGTGATGGCGAATTGGTCACCCATGACGCCTTGTGTGCCGACCACCTCACCGTCCAGGACGGTCACGAGCTCGAGCCGCCACGCCGCCGGGCGCCAGTCTCCTCGCCGGCCCCAGTGGTATTGGAGGACCGCCCGCTCGCGCTCCCCGTCGGGCAGGAGGCTCCACGTGCCGGAGAACGGCAGGAAGTCGGGGTCGTGGATGTCGCCCGACAGACGCGCCAGCGCGACCAGCTCTGCGTCGGTGGGATAGCGCAGCTCGAGCCGCGGGGTGCGCACGGCCAGCCCGAAGAGGGGCCAGAGGTGGGTGAGCTCGACGCGGGAGTCCATCGGCCCAGGCTGGCAGGCCCTCGGCACCGCGGCGAGCGGTTGGCGCCGCGCCTACACGGGGTTGGCGTCGAGCGCGAGGTCCGGCAACGCCGGCTGGTGCGCCGCCGCGAACGCGCCGGTGAGGATGGCGGTGGCGGCTCGACGCAGCCGGAAGGCGTCGAGTGGCTTGACGACCCACCCTTCGGCGCCGGAGCGCCGGGCCAGGTGCACGTCGGCCTCACGGTCGAGGAGCATCAGGATCGGCACCAGCGGCAGGCGACCGTCACCGGCCTCGTTGCGGAGGTGGATGCACGTGGCGATCCCGCCCATGTTGCCGATCTGCAGGTCGAGCACCACGAGGTCGGGGGACGACCCGGCGACGACCTCGGCGACGGCCTTGCCGGACCGCACCCGGACGACCCGCGTGGACTCGTCGGCGAGCGCGGCGTCGACTTCGTCGAACACGGCATCAGCATCGGTGGCGATCAGGACCTCTGTCACGTCGAGCGACGCTAGTACGAGGCCTCGGCGGCACCGAACTCGGCCGAGGGCGCCGGTGTCTCGAGGTCGCGGCATGGCTACCATCGCCGCGACGCCGACGAACCGCCCCTGGAGGCCGTGTGCTCGACATCGAGGTGGAAGAGAGCCAGCACTACACGCTGTGCCGACCAGTCGGCGAGCTCGACGCGTACACGGTGAGCCAGTTCCGAGACGCGCTGGGGGGCCTGGCCAGCCAGCAGTACCTCTTGATCGATCTGTCGGCCGTGCCCTTCATGGACTCCGCCGGCCTCGGTGCCCTCATCGGCGGCATACGGCGGGCCCGCGAGGCCGGAGGCGACGTCGCAGTGGCCTGCAGCCGACCCACGCTCACCCGCCTGCTCCACACCACCGGCTTCGACCGCATCGTCAGCGTCACCGAGACGATCGACGAGGCGGCCACCGCGCTGGCCGACGCGCGCGCGGCCACCTGATCGCCCGAGCTGACCGCGATCCCGAGATCGCCGCGCCGAACGGCCCTGCCCAGCTGGAGCGCCGATGCGGCGGCCGTAGCCGGCCAGGATCGGGTGGGGGGTCAGGCCTCGGGGCGGGCTCAGCGCATGACGTGCGCTGACAGGGTGGCCAGGCCGGCCAGGTCGTGCACGTCCGTCGACAGGAACGGCACCCGCACGACAGGCGCCGGCGCCACCGCCTCGGCCAGGCCGGCCAGGTGCTCCTCCTCGCGGGAGGCCACCAGCTGGAAGTCGGCCAGGTTGCGGTAGAGGCCGCCGAGCTCGGTCCCCTCGAGGGTGCGGGCCCGCTCCCGAGTGGCTTCGGCCAGACCGTCGTCGAAGCGTGGGTGCATGCGGTTGACGATGAGGGCGCGGACGGCGATGTCGGCCTCGGCCAGCTTCTCAGCGAAGTAGCGGGCCTCCTCGATCGTGTCGCGGCGGGGGGACGCCACCAGCACGAAGGCGGTGTCGTCGTCGGAGAGCAGCTGCAGCACGGCGTCGGCACGGAGGCGGAACCCCTCCTCCATGCCCTCGAAGGCCTGGAAGAAGGCCACCGCATCGTCGATCACCTCGGCCCCCACCACGCGGGCCACGGTGCGCAGGAAGGCCTGGGCGGCCACGTTGACGGCCTTCACGATGCCGCGGCCGGGCGAGGTGATCATGCGGAACAGGCGGTGGTCGAGGAAGCGGCCCAGTCGCCGGGGGGCGTCGATGAAGTCGAGGGCGTTGCGAGTGGGCGGGGTGTCCACGACGACGAGGTCGAAGTCGCTGTTCTGGTGGAGCTCGTAGAGCTTCTCCATCGCCATGTACTCCTGGGTGCCCGACAGGGCCCCGGAGATGTTGCGATAGAAGCGGTTCGACAGGATCCGCTGGCCCTGCTCGGGCGACGACGCGTTGGCTACGACGAGATCGTCGAAGGTGCTCTTCGTGTCGAGCATGAGCGCCCACAGCTCACCCGGCCAGTCGCCGGCGATCCGGCTCGGCGTCCCGGTGAGCCCCTCCAGCCCGAGGGCGTCAGCCAGCCGCTTGGCCGGGTCGATGGTGACGACCACGGCCCGACGGCCGGCGGCAGCCGCCTCGAGCGCGAGCACGGCGGCGGTGGTGGTCTTGCCCACGCCTCCCGACCCACAGCACACGAGGATGCGGCGCTCCAGCACCAGCTGGCGCAGCGTAGGAGCGCTGGTGGGGACGGCCGAGTCAGCGGCCATCACACCGCCTCCGGCAGGGCATGGATCTCGGTGAGGAGCCGATCGGCGAGCACGTCGAGCTCCGTGGGGCCGATCTCCGTGGTGAACAGGAAGGGCAGCCGGATCTGCTCGAGGGGGAGCTGCTCGCCCAGGCGGGCCACCTGGTCGACCTGGAGCTCAGTGCGGTCGGCGCGGAACGCCGCCGCGGCGGCGAGGACCTCGGCCTCCCCTGCTCGCAGCGTGGTCCCCGCCGCGGTGGCGGCCTCCTGCGGGTCGGTGGCGACGCCGTCCACCACGTCGTACATCCCGTTGACCACGACCGGGGTGAGACCCACGCCGACGCGGTCCTCCAGGCTGAAGGCGGTGTCGACCAGCTCGTTGACCGGCGTCTCCTCGGGCAGCGTCACGAGCAGCACTCGGCAGCGAGCGTGGTCGGTGAGCATCTCGAGCACCTCGGCGGCCTGCGCGTTGATTGGCCCCACCCGCACCGTGTCGAGGAGGGCCCGCGCGGCCTGCAGAAAGGTGATGGCGTGGCCGGCGGCCGGCGCGTCGAGGATGACGAGGTCGGCTTCCCCCGACCGCTCGAGCTGCTTGACCTTGCCGAGGATGAGGATGTCCTTGATCCCGGGCGCCGCGGTGGCCACCACATCGAGCGCGCCGGAGGACACGAGCCGCTTGGAGATGCGCGACAGACCGTGGTCGCGCAGGTAGTCGAGCAACGCCTCGTCGGGCGTGAGGGTGCGTGCCCGCACCTCCCCCTCACCTGCCGAGCCGCCGCCCGCGAACAGCGTCGCCTCGTCGTAGTCCAAGCGCTGCTGGCCGTACATGGTGGCCAGGCCGGACTTGCCCTCCACCTCGATCACCAGCGCCGACAACCCGACGCGGGCCGCGGCGCGGGCAAGGGTGGCGCTGACGACGGTTTTGCCCACGCCGCCCTTCCCGGCAACGATGACCAGCCGAGATGCAGCAAAGAAGCGCGCGGGATCCAAGATCGACCTTTCTGGCCGGGACGACCCCAGCCGCACCGGCACCCGGCCGGATGCGGGTGAGGCTATCCAGGGTTGCTGTGGTGCTCGCGCACCTGGCCTTGCTGTCGGTGCTGGTCGCCCGCCCTGCCGCGGCACAGTCCGCCCCCACCCCCGACGCCGGCTACGTGGCCGTCATCGAGGTCAGCGGGCTGCTGGATCGGGTGCTGGTGGACTTCATCGACACCCAGATCGACAAGGCCGAGGAGGGCGGCGCCATCGCTCTCGTGCTCCAGCTCAACAGCAGCGGCGCGGTGGTGGCCGACGGCCGCCTCGACGCCCTCCTCGAGCGCATCGGTCAGTCCAGCATCCCCGTCGACATCTGGGTCGGACCGTCAGGCAGCCGTGCCACCGGCGACACGACCAAGCTCCTGGCGGCCGCCCGCACTGTGGGCGTGTCGGGCAAGAGCCGGGTCGAGATCACCCGCACGCTCCTGGGCGACGGCACC
>JBKJIL010000163.1:0-7029 GCA_046598435.1 Acidimicrobiales bacterium | reverse complement strand
TCATCGGATGGCGCGTGGGCGAGGTTGGCGATCACGACATGGGTGTGCAGATGCGGATCCCCCGCCCGCGACGTGCGGTGCCGGAACGCCGCGGCCACGAACCCGTCACCCTCCTGGACGTCATGGCCCCCCTGGCCCCGCCGCACCCGACACGCCGCACGTTCCAGTACACCCAGCGCGGCGCCCTGCGCCGCGTCATGGGCGTTGCGGACCTGATTGGACACCTCCGGTGCCCCCAGCGCGAACAACAGCGACACCGACTTCGGGGCGTTGAACGTCGCATCGAACCCGGCCACCACCGGCACCGACCGCGACCCCGTCAACCGGTAGGTGCCGGTCTTCGGGTCGACGTGCTCGAGGACCCGACCCAGCTCCTCGGCGGCGACCTCGCCGTCGAGACCGAGACGGGCCGAGCCCGCGCCGACCCATTGGCCCGGCGCCTCCTTGGCGCCGGTGTAGTACTCCTCCGCACCACGGGCGACCGTGTCGAGGTAGTACTGCTGCTGGCCCGGGGCCAACTTCCCCAAGCTCAGCATCCCGACCACCGCGACGATGGGCGGACGGGGCGGCACAGCACGGCAGGTGCAAGTGCGTCACCGTTCTTGTTGAGGTCTGGTGAGAGAACGCTGAGCAGGGCCATGACGTCAGCTGCTGAACGGCAGCGAGGTCTGCTCGGCGGCAGGAGCGCGACGGGTGCGACGAGGGGAGCGTCGCGTCGACTCGCGGGTGGCGGGTCGAGGGGCCAGTTCGATGACCCGCGCCACGCTGTCGACGGCCGCATCGCCGATCGTGTCGAACGCCGCGGCCGGGAACCGCAGGGAGCGACCGAACCGCCGACACGCGATCCCCTCGGTCCCGCCGGTCGCCAGGTAGAGCCGGGCCTGCTCGTACACCGTCGTGCGGCCCAGCCGCAGGCGGGCCATCACCTCGGGAACCGTCAGGTACTCGGGTCGCTGAGCCATCCCAGCCTCCTCGGCGGACTCAACCCCAAGACAGGATCATCTTGGAAGCGGCAGATTACACGGATGTCATCCCGCTGGCAATCCCTTCGTTGAACAAACCACCCAACCGTTGACTACACTCGTGGTGTGCCCCGCAGACGACCACCCGCCCAGCCCGCCTGGACACCCAACCAGATCGTCGCCCACAACATCTCCAAAGCCCGCCTCTTCCGAGGCTGGACCCAGGACCAAGCCGCCGAAGCCTGCGCCCCCTACCTCGGCGCCCGGCTGTCACCGGCCAGCTGGTCCGCCCTGGAGCGCTCCGTCGACGGCGGCCGCATCCGCGAGATCACCGCGGATGAGCTCGTCGCGTTCGCCCGCGCCTTCGACCTGCCCATCGGCTTCTTCCTCACCCCGCCCTCGACGTGGGACAACCACGTCGTCGCCACCCCCGACGCCGGACCCCAAGGCCTCGAACCCATCGAGCTGTTCGACGTCGTCATCGGCACCGACGAGAACCTCGCCGCCTGGGAGCAGTACCTGCTCTCCTGGCCATCCCCCGGGCACCGCGTCACCATCCACGACGACGGCACCATGGAGAACCTCGGCCGCATCCAAGACGACGTCCACCCCCGCCTCGCCGGCCCCGCCGCCCTCCGCGCCAAGCTCGTCCTGCGCGACCAGTTCGGCGACCTCGACGAGGCCCGCGACGTCCTCGCTCGCCTCGTCGCCGCCCTCGACGACCTCGGCCAACCCGAACCGGCCCCCAATGACACTCAGCAGCAGGAGGCGGCACCAACCGGCCGTCGCCGCAAAGAGCGGTAGGAGGAGCACATGGCCTCGATACGACAGAAGCCGAGCGGCCGCTGGGAGGCGCGCTACCGGGATGCCCGGGGTGAGATGCACGCCCAGTCGTTCGACGGCAAGGTCGCCGCGCGCCGCTGGGCCGCCGAGATGGAGTCCGACCTCCGGCGTGGCGAGTGGATCGACCCGAAGCTCGCCCGCACCACCTTCGGCTCCTGGGCGGAGGAGTACCTCACGACGATCGTGCACCTCCGGAACGTCACCCGCGGCGACTACGAGCGGGCGCTGCGGACCCACATCCTCCCAGCGTTCGCAGATCGGCCCATGACGCAGATCGAGCAGGTGGACGTCCGTAAGTTCATGGCCGAGAAGCAGGCTTCGGGTCTCGCGCCGAAGAGCCTGCAGAAGATCCGGCTCGTGTTCCGCCAGGTGCTCGAGCTGGCTCGGGGCTCAGGGGCCATCAAGGTGAATCCATGTGACGGCATCCGTCTGCCACGGGCCGTCCAGTCCGAACCGATCTTCCTCACGGCGACGCAGGTGGAGGCGTTGGCCCGGGCGGCTCGTCCGCCGTTCGATCTGCTCGTGCGGTTCGCAGCGGCGACCGGCCTCCGCCCGAGTGAGATCTGTGGCCTTCGCGTCGGCAGGCTGAACCTGGTGAAGGGCACTGTCGAGGTCGCCGAGGCGCTGACGGTAATCAGCGGTCGCACCGAGGTCGGCCCGACCAAGAGCTACGCCAGGCGAACGGTGGGACTGCCGCGCTCGATCTGCGAGGACTTCGGGGAGTTCTTGACGCTCCGCGCGCGGGAGCGGGGATGTCCCCCGGCGACCGACGACTACGTGTTCACCGCTCCTCGCGGTGGTCCGCTTCGTCGGGACCTGCTCCTGAAGCGGATCCTCCGGCCAGCAGCCGACGCCGCCGGGCTGCCTGCCGGCCTACGGGTCCACGACCTCCGGCACACCAGCGTCTCCCTGCTGATCGAGCTCGGTGCGCACCCCAAGGTCATCCAGGAGCGCCTCGGCCACTCATCCATCACCGTTACGATGGATGTCTACGGCCACCTGTTCCCCTCCCTCGCCGAGGCGCTCACCGAACGACTCGACGACGTGTTCCGGGAGGCGCGGGCCTCACACGTAGACCCGACCCCCGCCTCGGTCGTGGCGCTGCGCTGAGATTCCCGCACCGGTATTCCGTGGATAACCTCGGCATAGAGCTGGTATGCTCGGGATTCCGAGGATACGAGGTGATGCCGTGGACCTGTCCAACCCACTACGAGCCGTCGCTCCGGGCGTCGAGAGCGACGTGTTGGTGGTGCTGCTCCGCAGCCACGCGCCGTTGACCGGTGCCCGCGTGGCTGCCCTGGCCGAGCGCTCTGAGACCCAGGTCCGCGTGGTGCTCCGCCGGCTGGAGCAGCACGGCCTGGTCGAGGCAGAACGGCACGGGCAGAGCTACTCGTACGTGCTGAACCGTGAGCACGTGTTGGTGCCGGGCTTGGAGCGGATCCACAGAGCGATGCCGACCGTCGAGGACATGATCCGGGCCGTCGTGCAGGGGTGGACGTTGGCACCAGCTTCGTTGGTCCTGTTCGGGTCCGCGGCTCGTCGTGACGGCGACGCCGACAGTGACATCGACCTTCTCCTCGTCCGGGACGACGCCACCAACACGGACGACGAGATCTGGGCGGAGCAACGCCACGCTCTGGCTCGAGACGTGGAGCGGTGGACCGGCAACACCGTCCAGATAGTTGACCTCTCGGAGTCTGAGCTGGCGAAGGCCGTACGGCGCAAAGAGCCTCTGATCAGCGGGCTGCGCGCTGACGGTATCGTCCTCGCCGGACGTGACCCGGAGCTGTAAGGGGGATGAGCGCAATGGGGAGGGGGTCCGAGGGCAGGGTTGAGGCGATCTCCCGTGCAGACGCGCGGACACGGCTCAAGACCGCCAGGATGTACCTGACCGCCGCCGAGCTGATCGTCGACGAAACGGCAGACGAGGCCTCGACCGTGGCCACAGGCAACGCCGTGCTCGCGGGCATCGCGGCCGCCGACGCCATCTGCGCCGACGCGTCTGGCGAGCGATACCGCGGGCCGGACCACCGGGCCGCTGCCAACCATCTCGAGCGGGTGACGGGCGACAAAGCCCTCGGCCGCACCCTGCGTGAGCTCGTCGATCTCAAGGACGCCGGCCACTACGGCGTCAGCAACGTGAGCCGCACGAACGCGAAGAAGGCACTCCGCCGAGCCAGTCGGCTCATCGCAGAGGCGACCTCTCGGATTCGATAGCAGTCGCCGCGCAGACCACAGACAGACCACAAACGGACCACAAAATGGCGACATTTGACGGCATTTGGCGGCACGGGCCGACACGCAGAAATAGCCCCTGACCTGGGGAAACGTGCTCTGACCAGGCTGTGGACAACTATGCGGCTCTGCGTTCGGGACGCAGAGGTCGGGAGTTCAAATCTCCCCCACCCGACCACGGAAGCCGCAGGTCAGACGCCTGCGGCTTCTTCGTTGACGGACCGCGGTTCGCTCGCGTCCCGCGCCGATCCCGCGAGATCCCGCGGTTCGCTTCGATCCCGCGCCCGTCCCGCGCGATGTGAACGACGTCCGGCTGCTCGATGCGGCCAGGGTCGAACAGGCGCCCGATCGCCTCGGCCGCGGCTCGGTCGGCCTCGTTGTTGGCGCGGGCGTAGATCTCGAGCGTCATGCGGACATCGGCATGGCCGAGCCGCGACTGGGCGGTGCGGATGTCGACGCCGCTGCTGACCAGGCCCGTGGCGTTGGCTCGCCGCAGGTCGTGGAACCCGAAGCCCTGGGGGCGAATCCTTGAGGCTGCCGGCTTCGAGCTACAGCTGAGCGTCGTCAGGCGAGGAGGGAAGCGAACGCCGAGGCTGGCCGACCTCAGCGACGCCTGGTCGACCCGCGGGGGTCGCACCCGCCCCGACTGGACTCGGTGGCGAGCACTGCTGGATCACTTGGCGTTGCACCCAGAGCGCGTCGCCGAAGCGACCTACGTCCCTCCGCTGCCGTCGGGGTCACGAATGGTCGATGCGCTCCTCGCTGGTGTCGCGGAGAAGCTGGCTGACGACGCCGGGCTGGCCCGACCTTCGTGGACCGCATCCGTTCCCACGGTCGACCCGCCGTATCGCGCCCCGGTCCGTGCCGGCGTCGAGCTCGAGGTTCCGCCGCAGCTGGCCGAGCGGGGGTTGCTCGTCGACACCACGAGCCTCTGGCGAGATCCTCGCACCGTCGGCGGGTGACCCGACTTCGGGGGTGTTGACAACAGTTGATAGCCGTTGGACGATGGTCACGTGAGCAAGAACACGATGAGCTTCGCCCTTCCCCCCGAGCTTCGTGAGTTCGTGGATGCCCGAGTCGGGTCGGGCGAGTACGGCAACACAAGCGAGTACCTGCGTGAACTCATCCGGCGCGATCAGCACTCGCAGGCGGTGCTGCGACTGAGGAGCTTGATCGCCGACGGCCTCGAGTCCGGGGACGGCCGGCGGCTCACCGGCGACCTCGTCGACCAGCTGCGCAACCGGGCACTCGACCGCAGCGGGTGAAGCCCGCCGAGCTGCGGCCTCTCGCCGAAGACGATCTCATCGAGCGGACTCGGCACTATCAGGCCGCTGGTGGGCTGGAGCTCGGAGAACGCTTCTTCGACGCAGCGATCGCAGCGCTCCATTCGGTTGAGGCTGCCCCGGGAATAGGGTCGTCACGGATCGGCGAGATGATCGGTGTACCGGAGGTTCGCCGCATTGGTGTGGAGGGCTTCCCTTGCGGCTGGCTGTACCTGGAGCTGCCGGACTCTCTCGACGTTGTTCGCCTGCTGGCCGACCGCCAAGACGTCGCCGTGCTGGTCGAGACGGATCCCGAGTAGTCGCGTCCGAGCCGAACTCCATCCCGCGAGGATCCCGCGCGATCCTCAGAACCGCCCTGATCCGGGTGTGTCCGCGAGTGACCGGAAGTGGCCGCTGACCTGGGGTTATTCGCCGTCAGGCTCCTCGGGCTCGTCGCCCTGATCGTCCTCGGGACGCAGAGGTCGGGAGTTCAAATCTCCCCCACCCGACCACGGAAGCCGCAGGTCACGCGCCTGCGGCTTCTTCCGTTTCGGCGGCGCGGTCGGCCTCGTTGGTCGCACGGGGGTAGATCTCCAGCGTCATGCGCACGTCGGCGTGGCCGAGTCGGGTCTGCGCGAGCCGTTCCATCCTGCGGGGATCCCGCAGGATCTTGCGAACCGCCCTGAACCGGGGCGGATCGCCAATGGCATCGATTCCGGGGCCGGCCGTCGTCTGCCGGCGTCTGCCGGCGCCGCCGAGTGGCTGGGTTGGCGGATCTAGTTAGGTGGGGTTACCATGATGACATCACCTGGACGAAGGGCATGGAGCTGACGTGTTCGCGAACTTCCTGATCGGGTTGCGTGAGGGTCTCGAGGCGGCGCTGGTCGTGGGCATCCTCGTGGCCTACCTCGTGAAGACGGGCCGCACCGAGCGCCTGCGCCCGCTGTGGATCGGCGTGGGCGCCGCCATCGGGCTCTCCCTCGGTGTGGGGGCGCTGCTCACGTTCACCCAGCACGGCCTCGACACGTTCAAGGCCCAGGAGACCTTCGGCGGGGTCATGTCGCTCGTCGCCGTCGGCTTCGTCACCTGGATGATCTTCTGGATGAAGCGCACGTCGCGCAGCATGAAGACCGAGCTCCAGCACCGCCTCGACTCAGCGCTGGCGGGCGGAGTCGGGGGTGTGGTGGTGACTGCGTTCGTGGCCGTCGTCCGGGAAGGCTTGGAGACCGCCCTGTTCGTGTGGTCGGCGGCCAAGGCAGCCGAGACGTCCACCACGCCGATCATCGGCGCGCTGCTCGGCATCGTCGTCGCCTCCGTGCTCGGCTGGCTCCTCTACCGCCGGGCCGTCCACCTCGACCTGGCCAAGTTCTTCACCTGGACCGGGGCCGGTCTGATCGTCGTCGCCGCGGGAGTGCTCGCCTACGGCATCCACGACCTCTGGGAGGCGGGCATCCTCTCGGGATCCCTGTTCGACACGCCCGCGTTTGACGTATCGGCTCAGGTGCCGCCTGACAGCTGGTACGGCACTCTGTTGCGGGGCACGATCAACTTCCGCCCCAGCCCGGCGTGGGGCGAGGTCGTCGCCTGGTCCACCTACCTGGTGGTGGTCATGACCCTCTTCTTCCGTCCCGCCCGGGCGGAGGCCGTGCCGACCGGCCCGACCGAGTCGTCACCGGTGCCTGCCGGCGCTCGTTGACCATCCCGCCAGCCCCCACTCGCCGCCCCCT
>JBKJIL010000067.1:0-6247 GCA_046598435.1 Acidimicrobiales bacterium | reverse complement strand
TCGGCGCAACGATCGTGCTGGGAATCGTCGGCTCCTTCGTCGGCGGCTTCCTGCTCGACGTGCTGTTCCGCAACGACGTCGTCGGCGTCGTTGCGGAACAGCACGTCGAGCAGGAAGCCGCCGACGAAGGAGCCGACGATTCCCAGCACGATCGTTGCGCCGACGCTCATCGAGTCGTTGCCGGGCACCACGGCCCGAGCCACGAAGCCGGCGATGAGGCCGATGACGATGAGACCGATGATGAATCCGAGCACGTGATGTCTCCTGGTTCGCTCGAGCCGCTGGGGGTCAGCGACGACCCGCAGCACCTACCCCCCACCTGCGGGTCTCATTCCCGGCCCGCGATGGAGCCCACCGCCGCCTGATTTCTGCAGTGCGACTGCGACCTGCTAGCGATTTGGGCAGAATCCGGTTTCGACGCAAGAGGGGGGCCGATGGCCGCAGCAGTTCCGATCGTCGACTACCTGGTGCTCGGGGACGACCCGCACCTGGTGGCCAAGGAGTGCACATCGTGCGGGGCGCGGTTCTTCGACCGCCGCAACGCCTGCGCCTCGTGCTCGGGTACCGAGTTCCGCGACGCCGACATCGCCACCACCGGCGAGCTGAAGGCCTTCACCATCGTCGCCTTCGCGGCGCCGGGAGTGCCGGTTCCCTTCGTCGCCGGTGTCGTCGACTGCGAGGGCACCAGCGTGCGGGGCAACGTGATCAACACCGATCCCGATCCCGACCACGTGTCACTCGGCATGAAGGTCCGGCTGGCCACCTATGTGGTCGGCACCGACGACGACGGCACCGAGGCCATCGGCTTCGGCTTCGAGCCCATCGAGAACAGAGGGGGAATCACCATGGCTGACGACATCTGGATCCTTGGGATCAACATGACCAAGTTCGGCAAGCACCCGGACAAGGACACGGTCGACCTCGCCGCGGAGGCCGCGCTCGCCGCGCTGGCCGACGGCGGCGTGACGATGAAGGACATGGGCGTGCTGGCGGCCGGCAACCTGATGGAGGCGGCGGCTGGCATCGGTCAGCAGCTGCAGAAGCAGATCGGCCAGACCGGCATCCCCGTGTACAACGTGGCCAACGCCTGCGCCACCGGCGCCACGGCGCTGCGCACGGTGATCATGGCCGTGAAGGCCGGCGAGTGCGACATGGGCCTGGCGGTGGGCGTCGAGAAGCTCTCCGGTGCCGGCCTGCTCGGCGGGGGCGGCAACGCGAAGTCCGACAAGAAGGTCTTCGAGCCCCGCGGCCGCTACGGCGCCGTCACCTCCACCGACGGGCGCATCGGCACCAACACGATGCCCGGCGTGTTCGCCCAGATCGGCATGGAGTACGGCCACAAGTACGGCGGCACCAGCTTCGAGCTCTTCGCCAAGATCAGCGAGAAGAACCACAGCCACTCCACCCTGAACCCCCTCGCGGCCTACACGAAGAAGATGACCCTCGAGGAGATCATGAGCAACATGATGATCGCCTACCCGAACACGCGGCCGGTGTGCTCGGCCAACTGCGATGGCGCGGCGGCCGCCGTCGTCGTGTCGGGCACCAAGCTCAAGACGCTGTCGCTCGAGCAGCAGCGTCGGGCCGTGAAGGTGTCGGCGTCGGTGCTCACGAGCGACCCGTGGCAGGAGAGCTGTCAGATCCTCCCCGACGTCAACACGCTCACCCGCATGGCATCGACCCAGGCCTACGAGCAGGCCGGCGTGAGCCCGGCCGACCTCGACCTCGTCGAGCTGCACGACTGCTTCGCCACCGCGGAGCTCGTGCACTACGACAACCTGCAGCTGTGCGAGCAGGGTGGGGCCGTCGACCTCTTCAACAGTGGCGCCACCTGGCGTGACGGCAAGACCCCGGTGAACGTGTCCGGTGGCCTGGAGTCCAAGGGCCACCCGATCGCCGCCACCGGCATCGCCAACATCTGGGAGGTGTGCCATCACCTTCGTGGTGAGGCCGGCAACCGCCAGATCGAGGGCGCCAAGGTGGGCCTGGCCCACGTCATCGGCCTCGGCTCGGCCTGCGGCGTGCACATCCTCGAGAAGTCCGCCGCCTGAACCACCCGAACCACCCGTTCTGTGCACACGCAGCACCGCCTGGCGGTGCTGCGTGTGCACAGATGGCGTGAGCCCACCACTAGTCGGCCACAGCCAGGGCCTCGTCGAGGATGGCCAGGGCCCGCTCGCACTCGTCCGCCGTGACGATCAGCGGCGGGGCGATGTGCAGCCGGTTGAAGTGGGCGAAGGGCCACAGGCCCCGCTGCTTGCAGGCGTTCACGACCTCGACCATGGGCTTGGCATCGTCGCCTGACGCGTTGAACGGCACGAGCATCTCACGCGTCTCGCGGTCTCTGACCAGCTCGAGGGCGAAGAAGCACCCGAGGCCCCGCACCTCCCCCACCGACGGGTGACGCTCGGCCAGGGCTCGCAGGCCAGGCCCGAGCACCTCGGAGCCGATGTGGGCCGCGTGCTCGACGATGCCGTCCTCCTCCATCGCCCGGATCGCTCCCACAGCGGCCGCGCACGCCAGCGGGTGACCGGAGTAGGTCAGTCCGCCCTGGTACACCTGGGTGGCGAAGGTGTCGGCCACGGCCTCGGTCATGACCACGCCGCCCAGCGGCACGTAGCCGGAGTTCACGCCCTTGGCGAACGTCAGCAGATCGGGCGAGACCCCCCAGTGGTCCGCCGCGAACCACGCACCAGTGCGGCCGAACCCCACCATCACCTCGTCGAGCACCAGCAGGATGCCGTGGGCGTCGCAGAGATCGCGCACCCCTTGCAGGTAGCCGGGGGGCGGGATGAGCACCCCGTTGGTGCCCACGATGGTCTCGAGCACGATCGCCGCGATCAGCTCGCCGCTCTCGTACTGGATCACCTCAGCGAGGTGGCGCAGGGCCCGCTCGCCCTCCTCGGCCTCGTTGCTCGACGCGAACGACGAGCGATACGTGTACGGGCCCATGAAGTGGACGACACCCGGGATGGCCGGCTCTGACCCCCACCGCCGCGGCTCGCCGGTGAGGGCCATCGTGGCTGCGGTGGCGCCGTGGTACGAGCGGTACCCCGACAGCACCTTGGCCCGTCCGGTGTGGGCACGCGCCATCCGCATGGCGTGCTCGTTGGCCTCGGCGCCGCCGTTGGTGAAGAACACCCGATCGAGCCCCGGCGGGGCGTGATCTGTGATGAGGCGGGCCGCCTCGTTGCGCGTCTGGTTGGCGAACGACGGAGCGACGGTGCAGACGCGCTCGGCCTGCTCGACGATGGCCGCCACCACCTTCGGGTGCTGATGCCCCAGGTTGAGGTTGATCAGCTGAGACGAGAAGTCGAGCCACCGGTTGCCCTCGTGGTCCCAGAACTCGCACCCTGCCCCACCGGCAAGGGGGAGCGGGGCAATGAGGTGCTGCGCTGACCAGGAGTGGAACACGTGGGCACGGTCGTCCGCCGCGACCTCGCTGTTGCTGGGAAGGGGTTCGAAGAGCGCCATCTCTCAATCATCCTCCAAGTGCTTCCGGCCCGCCGCCTAGGGACCTTCGGCCCGGGCGGTGGCGACCGCCCACTCCGTACGGTCAAGGCAGAACGCAGAACCCACCCACGAAGGAGCAGTGCCATGACGACACTCACACCACCAGAAGGGGCCGTAGGCCACCTCTTTGCATCCAACGAGACCGAACCTGTCGTCGCCCTCAAGCGCCGCACCATCGACACGCTCCTGATCAGCGTCGGCGGGGTCCTCGCCATTGCTGTGCTCGTGGCGGGCGCCTTGCTCACCTGGGGCAGCAACTTCGCCAAGGACTACGTCAACGACGAGCTGTCCTCGCAGAACATCGCCTTCCCGCCGGCCGCCGTCCTCGAGGAGCAGGGCCGCACCGATCTGGTGAAGTACGCCGAAGAGGCCGTGAACACGGGGCCCGAGGCTGAGGCCTACGCCAGCTTCATCGACGGGCACCTCCAGGGCATCGCCGACGGGCAGACCTACGCCGACCTCGGCACCCCGGAGCGAGCGGCCAACGACGCCGTCACAGCCGCCAAGGCTGACAACGCCAGCGAGGCGGAGATCGCCGACCTGCAGGCCACGGCCGACCAGCTGACCGGACAGCGCAACTCGCTCTTCAAGGGCGAGACGCTCCGTGGCCTGCTGCTGACGGCCTTCGCATGGGCGACCGTCGGCCGGATCGCCGGCTACGCCGCCATCGCGGCCTTCCTGGCCGGCGCCGTCCTGCTGGTGCTCGTCCTCGCCGGCCTCCGGCACCACCACAAGATCGTGGCGGACGTCCGGTAACGGCACCGACACGACCGCAGCGGTCCCCCCAGCACCGCTGCGAGAGCGAGGCAGTCACCCTCCGGTGGCTGCCTCGTTCGCGTGCGCTACCAGGCCAGGATCGTGTCGAGCACCTCTTCGGCGATGCCCAGGCCGCCCAGGTGGCCGTCGCCGGGACGCACGCGGAGCTCAGCCCCCGGGATGAGCGGCACGATGTGCTCGGCGTGGGCGAGGGGCACGATGTTGTCCTCGTCGCCCTGCCACCACGTGACGGGCACCCGCAGATCACGCACGTCGAAGCCCCAGTAGCGGGTGAAGAGGATGGCGTCGTAGGCCGCCGCCCGCATGCTGTGCCGACCGCTGTTGATGATGTCGTCGATGAACATCTCCTTGTTCTCCGCCACGGCCAGCACTCGACGATCACCGGGCGGAGCGAAGCGGGCATAGAGGTCGAGCGCGGGCGAGGCGACCGGTCGAGCCACCCGCACGAACGTGGTGAGGAGGGCACCCAGCGGCTCGCTCATCAGCGGGAGCAGCGACTTGAACCGCGTGGCGAGGCTGACGAGCCCACCCTGGGTGCCCTCCTCGCCACCGCTCGGCACCACTCCGCCGAGGATGCCGACGCTGGGCACTCGGTCGCCGAACGCGTGGGCCGCGGCCATGGCGTACGGGGCGCCACCGGAGAGGCCGACGGTGGAGAAGCGGTCGATGCCCAGTCGCTCGAGGGCCAGCCGCAGGTCGTGGGTGAAGTCGAGGACCTGCCCGTAGAGGTACGACGTGGACAGCCCCACGCCGGGGCGGTCGATGCCGATGATCCGCACCCCGCGCTCGTCCGCGATCCGACGCGCCGCCTCCGGCACCTGACGACGGGCGCCGGGGGTGCCGTGGAACCACACCACGCTCTGCTCCGCACGGGCAGGGCCGAACTCGGCCACGCCCAGCACACGACCGTCGCGCACGGGCACGCGCCCTTCGTAGCGGGCCGCAGTGATCGTCATCTGGTCGTTCTCGGCACGGTCGGGCAGGTCGTCATCGACGTCAGGTTCGCCGATGTGGGCCGCGCGCCGCCAACCTGCGATGGGACCGGATCGACGACCCGGCAGCTCAGCCGCCGGGCGGCGTGTACTTCACCGTCTTCGCGGCGGCGGCATCGATCTCCTCCGGGGTGAGGAGCACGACGGTGCGCACGGTGGCTCCACCTCCGGCTGTCACCGCGATCGCCAACGCCGCGGCCGCCGTGTTGTCGGGCATGTCGGCGATCACGAACACGTCGGTGCCCCCGAACGCGAAGTGAAAGCTGTCCACCTTCCCGCCCACGCTCTTGGCGGCCCGTTGGGCCGCCGCCTTGCGGGCCGAGCCCCCTTGGGCCCCGACGCCTCGAACGCCGTCCAGCGTGTAGTTGACTTCGAGCAGGTACTTCGGCATGGCTACGACTCCCCTCACTCAGTCATCGAGGGAACGGTACGCCTGCAGCCGCCGGGCCGCTCGATGGAACGGCTGAGCGCACGGCCGCCAGGCGGGCCAGTCGCGGTCGTCAGGCTCCTCGGGCCATGCGACCCGGTTCGTGAGATGTCCCGGCTGCGTGAAATGCCCGCGTTGTAGCGACAACTCATCCGAACCCCCACGGCGAGGCGGGCTCGCCGGCTCGGATCGCCTTGACCCGCCGTCGGATGCGGTGCGCGGTCCCCCGTGGGACGCGGCCCAGCTCGTACCGGCCCCGCCCCACACGCCGGACGCGCCCTCGACCGATCTCCCCGCGCAGCGCGTCAGAGATCACCTTCGATGGCCGTCCGCCGACCGCGAACCCGTCCTCGATGCGGAGCCGCCCGAGGCCGTTGACGGTCAGCGGCCCGAGCTCCCACCCATAGAGGCTGAGCACGTCGCGCAGATCGATGGACCGAAGCAGCCGTGAGGAGGAGAGCCGATCGTTCATCCATCCGATGCTCGCAGCGGGGTGCGACACCCGAGTTGTCGCTACAACGCGGGCATCTTCGTGTCG
>JBKJIL010000124.1:0-12224 GCA_046598435.1 Acidimicrobiales bacterium | reverse complement strand
GATGTCGTGCGGCTGCTCGATCCGTCGCTGTCCGCACCTGGGGTGATCCGCGCCGAGAAGGTGGTCGGCCGGGTGCGGGAGCTGCTCGACGGTGCTCGCATCGAGGACCTCCCCATCCCCTTCACGGCGGTGGCCACGGACCTGCTCGCTCGTCGTGAGGTGTGGTTCCAGCGAGGTCCCCTCGCGGTGGCCATCCGAGCCTCGATCGCCATCCCGGGCGTCATCACTCCGGTGATGCTGAACGGGCGACTCCTGGCCGACGGCGGGGTGACCAACCCCGTGCCCATCGCGCCCACGACGGCGGTTCGCTCCGACGCAACGATCGCCATCTCGCTGTCGGGCAACCCGCGCGGCGACGGCAGCGGTGGCGGCGATGGCGACGGCCACCCGGTGCAGGAGACGGCCGAGCCGGGTCCCATGGAGGAGTGGACCGAGCGCTTCCGTGCCGGTGCGTCCCAGCTGTTCGACCGGGAGCTCGTGCGCTCCGTGCTCCACCGCTTCGGTGCTGGCTCTGCGGCCGGGCCCTCGGCTGGCGACGGGCCGCCGCTCGACCTCGGCCATGATCCCGACGACCTGGGCGTCGATCTGGATGCACCGGACTTCGACCCGTTGCCGTCCGGTCTCGGGAAGTTCGACATGATGAACCGCTCGCTGGAGGCCATGCAGAGCGTGCTGCTGCGCTACCGGATGGCCGGCTACCCGCCCGACGTGCTGGTGGAGGTGCCCCGAGACGCCTGCCGCAGCCTCGACTTCCATCGCGCCGCGGAGATGATCGAGCTGGGCCGCACCCTCACCGCCGCGGCCCTCGACCGGGCCGGTCTCGGGGCCGCCGCGTCCCGTCCGCCGCAAGACCCCGTCAGCTGAGCCCGGCGGAGCGGGTCAGCGCTTGATCAGGCTGCGGGCGTCCCGGAGGGCCTCGCGGAGGTCTTCCAGCGCCCGTTCGATGCCGCCGCGAGCGGTGTCCACCGCGTCCGAGGCAGAGGCGGCGGCCCCGTCGGCCTGGGCCTTGGCTGCGGCCCACCGCTCGCGGAGCTGGTGGACGAGGCTGGTCACACGGTCGCTCGTCTCCATGGCCCCTAGGTGCACCTGCACCTCGAGGTCCTCGATGCGGGCGTACCACTGGTCGAGCTGAGCTTGGGTGAGCTGCTTGCGGAGCAGATCCTGCTGGGCCTCCAGCCTGTCGATCTGGGCCTCGAGCTTGGTGATGCGGTCGTCGGTCGTCATGGCCTGAGCATCTCCCCGCCATGGCCTGTTCCCTAGGGCAGTAGGTCCCGAGTGCATGGGACTCTCCGCCAGGTGTCCAGAGACGACAGGACGGCGGAGATAGCGTGATGGCACTTGAGCGGCACGGGGATGCGCCGATTGGGGAACGGGGCGGACGACTACCAGCCATGGCCCCTGGGTAAGGAGCCGGGAGTGAGGACGGTCCGCAGGTTCAGCCGGGAAGTCCCGGAGATCCCGCGTTCGCGCCGCTTTGTGACCGACGTGCTGGCGCGCTCAGGGCAGGGGCCGACCGACGCAGTCCTGCTGGTGGCCAGCGAGCTGGTGACCAACGCCGTTCGTCACGGCGATGGCGAGGTGGAGCTGCGGGTGGAGCTGCACGACGGCGAGGTGCGGCTCGAGGTTCTCGACGACGGCCACGTCAAGGTCGAGGTGCCCACGGTGGCTCCCGAGCCGACGGCCATCGGGGGGCGCGGCCTGCAGCTCGTGCGGGACGTGTCGGACCGCTGGGGATCGGGCTTCGATGCCGCTGGGCGGACGCTCGTGTGGGCTGTGCTCCCCGTCGTCGACTGATCCGGAGGTCAGTCCGCGGCGCTGACCGAGTGCTCGATGCGGCCGTGGAGCCGGTCGCCCTCGTTGCGCCACTCGTGGCTGGTGGCCACCTCGTCGAGGATTCGGTCGGTGAGCGGGTCGAGGGCGAAGCCGTTGGCCGCCTCCACCCGGGTGGAGCCGCTGATCGACACACCGGACTCGCCGAGCGCGAACGTGATGGTGACGGCGTCGCCGGCGCTGGCCTGGATGAGCGTGGCCACCAGCTCGTCGGCCCCGACGCGGATGCCCTCCACGGCGTTGAGGTCGAAGGAGGCCATCGACGCCAGCCCGCTCGCCACCAGGCGGACGACCCGCAACAGCTCGGGATCAGGCGGCAGGACGAGATCGAAGCTCGTGCGTTCGACGGGCGCTGCGGGGGAGTCGGCCATGGTCGCGTATCAGACCGGCTCGGGGAGCACCTGGAAGGCCTCGGTCTGCTGGTCGAGGTGGGTCATCTGGAGTACGCGGGCGACCATGTCGGAGCGGGGCCCGATCTGCAGCTGGCGGCCCGCGCTCATCAGCTCCCGGCCGGCGAGCACGAGGGCCCGCAACGCGGACGAGTCGATGAAGCTCACCTCGGACAGGTCGAGCACCACCGGCACGTCCGACGAGGTGGCTGTGTCGGAGAGCGCGGCGGTCAGCTGGGGAGCGCTGGCCAGATCGAGCTCGCCGCGCACGTGCAGCACGTGGCCGGCGTCGGATTCCTCGATGGTGATGTCGAGACCGTCTGGTGCTGTCGACATGGTCCTCTCCTGGTGGCAGTGATCGGGGAGCAGCGGTGTGGCCGTGCCCGTCGGGAAGGGTAGCCGGGCGCTGTCGGCACACTGGGTGCGCTCAGTCGCTGGCATCGAGCAGGTCCTCATCGAGCTGTTCACCGAGCTGGGCCAGGGCAGAGCGCAGGATCCGAGACACGTGCACCTGGCTCACCCCGATCTCCGTCGCGATCTCGGACTGGGTCATGCCCAGGTAGAAGCGCAGATAGACCACACGGCGATCTCGCTGGGGGAGCCCCTCGAGCGACGCCCGCACGGCCACCCGCTCCGGAGTGGCGCCGAGGTCCTCGTCGTCCACCCCCGGGACCATGCTCTCGGCCCCCTCGCTCCCGACCGGACCGGCATCGAGGCTGGCCGCCCGGTAGGTGGCGCCGGCCTCGAGCGCCTCGAGCACGTCTTCGACGGTGACGTCGAGCTCGTCGGCCAGCTCGGCCACGCTGGGCGGATGGCCCAGCCGGTGGGCGAGCTCCTCGCTGGCCGCCCGGAGCTCGAGGTGGAGGTCCTTGAGGCGGCGGCTGACCCGCATCGACCAGGTGCGATCTCGGAAGTGCCGGCGGAGCTCCCCGACGACCGTCGGCATGGCGAAGGTGGCGAAGCGCAGGTTGAGCTCCGGGTCGAAGCGGTCTACCGCCTTGACCAGCGCCAAGCTGGCCACCTGGTACAGGTCGTCCGCGCCCTCGCCCCGCCCGGCGAAGCGACGTGATGCGTGCTTGGCGATCCAGAGGTTGTCCTCCACGAGCTGATCCCGCAGCGTGGGGTCGTCCGTGCGGCGCAGCTCGCGGAAGCGCTCTTGCTCGACGTGACGATCTACGGGCATCTCGGCCTTGATGGGTCGGTTTGATGGTGGGTGGGCGTAGGCGGCTCGATGGCCCCGAGGCAGCCTACTGACCGGACCGGGAGTACTGGTTCAGGGACGGCACTGCCTACGATGCCCGCCATGGCTCGATGGACTGTGCACGACATCCCCGATCAGACCGGCACGACCGTGGTGGTGACCGGGGCCAACAGCGGCCTCGGGCTGCGCTCGGCCGAGGCCTTGGCGGCCAACGGGGCGCACGTGCTGATGGCGTGTCGCAACGCGGCCAAGGCCGCCACCGCCCTCGAAGCCGTCAAGGCGCAGGCCACGGGGGCACCCCCGGAGGTGGTGGCCCTCGACCTGTCGTCGCTGGCCTCCATCCGGGAGTGCGCGGCCGGGTTGGCCGAGCGGCTCGACCACCTCGATGTGCTGCTCAACAACGCCGGGATCATGGCCGTGCCGAAGACCACGACCGTCGACGGCTTCGAGAGCCAGCTCGGCACGAACCACCTGGGGCACTTCGCGCTCACCGGCCTCCTGCTGCCCACGCTGCTCGCCGCGCCCGAGCCGCGCGTCGTGACCGTGTCGTCCAACGCCCACAAGTTCGGTCGCCTCCACCTCGACGACCTCTTCTTCGAGCGCACCAGGTACTCGCGGTGGCGGGCCTACGGGCAGTCGAAGCTGGCCAACCTGCTGTTCACGAGCGAGCTGCAGCGCCGCGCCGTGGCGGCGGGCACAGCGCTCACGGCGGCTGCCGCCCATCCCGGCTACGCCGCCACCAACCTCACCTCCGGGCCGGCCACCGGTGCCGCGCTGCTGCGCCCGTTCCTCGCCATCGGCGACAGGCTGGTGGGGCAGCCCGACCACATGGGGGCCCTGCCGCAGCTCTATGCGGCGACCATGCCTGATGTGCTGGCCGACGACTACTGGGGCCCCGACCGCTTCCGGGAGCAGCGCGGCTACCCGACCCGGGTAGGGCGCACCAAGCAGGCGCTCGACACGGTGGCGGCGGGCCAGCTGTGGGAGCGCAGCGAGGAGCTGACCGGGGTCAGCTACCCCTGGCCCTCGGCCTAGCCGGGTCCCGCTCTACGCTGCCGGGCATGGCCCTGCCCACTCCTGCCCCTGACCGCACCTGCCTCGTGACCGGCGCCTCCTCGGGCATCGGCGTGGAGCTCGCCACCCAGCTCGCAGAGCGAGGCCATGGCGTCACCCTGGTGGCCCGGCGCGAGGACCGGCTCAAGGCGCTGGCCGAGGACCTCATCGCCCGCACCGGCGTGCGCGCGGAGGTGCTAACGGCCGACCTCACCGACGAGGGGGCCCGCAACGAGCTGGTCGAGGCCGTGGCTGGACGAGGCCTCACCGTCGACGTGCTGGTCAACAACGCCGGCCTGTCGACCATGGGCCCGGTGGCCACCAGCGTCGCCGCCGATGAGCTGCGGATGGTTCGCACCGACGTGGAGGCGGTCGTGCACCTGTGCAGTTCCTTCGTGCCGGGCATGGCCGAGCGGGGCCGGGGGGCGGTGCTCAACGTGGCGTCGATGGCGGCCTTCCAGCCCCTTCCCGGCCAGGCGGGCTACGGCGCGTCGAAGTCGTTCGTGCTGTCGTACAGCCTGGCCATGGCCGAGGAGCTGCGGAAGCAGGGGATCCAGGTGACGGCCCTGTGCCCCGGGCCCGTGGAGACCGAGTTCGCCGCGGCCGCGGGCCTCGACGAGGCGGCCGCCGGCAAGGCACTGCCCAGGATCATGTGGGTGTCAGCGGCCGACGTGGCCCGAGCCGGGATCGAGGGCCTGGCCCGCGGGCGCGACGTCGTCGTCCCCGGTCGGGCCAACCAAGTGGCCTCCGTGCTCCCGCGCCTGGTCCCCCGCAAGGTGCTGCTGCCCATCCTCGCCCGCCAGCACCCCGCCCTCTGAGGGCCACGAGAGCAGTCTCCTAGGTCAGCGCGAAGCCCGGGTAGCCGGCAGCGGCGATCTCCGCGCACTGGTCGGCGTAGCTGGGGAACCCCGCCAGCGGCATGAAGACGCGGGTCTTGCCGGGCACGTTGGCGCCGAGGTACCACGAGTTGCAGGTGGGGAACAGCGTCACGTCGGCCACCGCGTTGACGTGCTCGACCCATGCCGCCTGCGCCTCGGCGGTGGCTTCGATCGCGCGGTGCCCGTGGTCACGGACGTGGACCACGCACTCGGCGATCCACGCCACGTGCTGCTGGATGGCCTCCATCATGTTGGCGAGCACCGACGGGCTGCCGGGGCCGGTGACGATGAACAGGTTGGGGAACCCCACGGACATCAAGCCGAGGTGGGTGCGCGGCCCTGCCTCCCACGCGTCGGCCAACGTCTGGCCGTCACGACCGTGGATCTCGATGCGGGCCAGCGCACCGGTCATGGCGTCGAAGCCGGTGGCGTAGACGATGGCATCGAGCGGGTGGCGGCCGGCCGTGGTCGCGATGCCCTCGGCGGTGATGGCCTCGATGGGGGTCTCCCGCAGGTCCACCAGAGTCACGTTCGGTCGGTTGAAGGTGGCCCAGTAGCCGGAGTCCACGCACAGGCGCTTGCAGCCGATCACCTGGTCGGGGGTGAGCGTGGCCGCCGTGGCCGGGTCGTGGACGATCTCGCGGAGCTTGGCGATCACGAAGCGTCGGGCCGTCTCGTTGGCGGCGGGGTCGGTGAGCAGGTCGTTGAAGGCAGCCAGGAACGGCAGGCCGCCTTGCTGCCATCGGCGCTCGTACTCCTCGGCTCGCTCCTCGTCAGACACCTCGAGGGCGGAGCGGTCTTGGCGGGGCACGCGGGCACCGAAGGCGCTGAACATGCGGCGGTTGGCGGCCCGGAGGTCGGCGTAGGACGACTTGACCTCCTGCACCTCGATCGGATCGAGGGCGCCGTTCCACGCCGGCACCGTGTAGGTCGCCGTGCGCTGGAACACGGTGAGGTGGGCGGCCTGCTCGGCGATCAGCGGGATGGACTGCACGGCGGAGGAGCCGGTGCCGATCACGCCGACCCGCAGGCCCGTGAAGTCCACCCCGTCGTGGGGCCAGCGCCCGGTGTGGTAGCTCGACCCAGCGAACGACGCCGCCCCGTCGATGTCGGGGATGTTGGCCGACGAGAGGCACCCGGTGGCCATCACGACGAACCAGGCCGCCACGTCGTGGCCGTCGTCGGTCTGCAGGCGCCAGCGGTGGGTCTGCTCGTCGAAGGCGGCCACCGTGACAGCGGTGTGGAAGGTGATGTCCCGGCGCAGCTCGAAGCGATCGGCCACGTGGTCGGCGTAGCGGAGGATCTCCTCCTGCGGGGCGTACCGCTCGGTCCACTCCCACTCCTGCTGCAGGTCGTCGTCGAAGCCGTAGGAGTACTCGAGGCTCTCCACGTCGCAGCGCGCGCCTGGGTAGCGGTTCCAGTACCAGGTGCCGCCCACACCGCCCCCCGCCTCGAAGGCATGGGCTCGGAGGCCGACCTGGCGCGCCTTGTGGAGCATGTAGAGCCCGGCGAACCCGGCTCCCACCACCACCACGTCCAGCTCCTCCTGATCCGGCATCTCACCCTCCCCCTTGGCGCGCTGCGGAACCGTAGAGCGTGCCGACCCGACCCGTCAGCCGGGCCGGCCGAGATGGTCCACGAGCGCGTCGAGCACCGTGACGTCATGGGCGTAGCTGAGGCGCTCGGTGGCCGAGGAGATGGTGCACCAGGTGACGCTGTCGACCTCGTTGTTCGGTGCGAACGCCCCCGAGCGCACCCGCATCGCCCAGTACCGCACCTCCTTGGGTCGACCCTTGTGGTCGTCGTAACGGGTCGTCACGAGCTGTTGCCCGAGCTCGCAGCGCATCCCGGTCTCCTCCGCCACCTCGCGCAGGGCCGCGTCGGCGGCGGTCTCCCCCTCGTCGAGCTTTCCCTTGGGCAGCGTCCAGTCGTCGTAGCGATGCCGGTGCACGAGCAGCACCTCGATGTCGCCGTCTGCGCTGCGGCGCCACACCGCGCCCCCTGCCGCCTGGATCATGGCGGGACCTTACGCAACCGCCGTTCGACTACTCCCAGTACGCGAACGGGTGGTAGAACCGCACCCATGGGCTCCTTGACCGACCTGCGCCGCGCCGCGGCGTCCGACACCGGCTCGCGGCGTCGCCTGCGCCGCGCCACCATCCTGGGCAGCGCCATCGGCCTCGTCGCGATCGGCAGCACCGCTGCGGTGGTGGGCGGCCGTCGCGCTCGACGGCGCGCCGGCGTCGACGCCGCCCAACCAGGTGGCCCGACGCGGCCCCGGGTGCCCGAGGGCCGCGCGCTGGTGGTCACCACCGACGACGGCGCTCACCTGGCCGTCACCGTCGCCGGCCCCGACGATGGCCCCACCGTCGTCCTGTCGCACTGCTGGACGGGCAGCCGGGTGATCTGGGCGACGGTGGCGGAGCAGCTCGTGCTCGACGGCCACCGGGTGGTGCTGTACGACCAGCGCGGCCACGGTGAGTCCACCAACGCCGCCACCGCGCCCTCGGTGGCCATGCTCGGTCACGACCTGCGCGCCGTGCTCGACGCCACCGGCACCGAAGACGCGGTGCTGGTGGGCCACTCGATGGGGGGCATGTCGGTGCAGTCCTACGCCGCTGAGCACCCCGAGCACTTCGCCGAACGGGCGCGCGGCGTGGTGCTCGTGGCGACGGCGGCCCGGGTGCTCGGACGCACCGTCCCGGGCCGGGTGGTGCACCGTGCGATGGGAGACGGTCGCCAGGAGTGGTTGCGGCGCGGTCGGGTGGGCCGGGTCATGGTCCGCCGCTCGCTCGGTCCCCAAGCCCATCGCAGCCACATCGACCTCACCCTCGAGACCTTCGCCGCCACCACCGGGGTGGCACGGGTGGGCTACCTCGTCGCCATGACCGGCATGGACCTGCGCGGTGGGCTCGGCCACATCGCCGTGCCCACCACCGTCCTGGTCGGCACCCACGACCGGCTCACCCCGCCCCGGCTCGCCCAACAGCTCGTGGACAGGCTCCCGGACGCGCACCTCGTGGTGCTCCCGGGGGCGGGCCACATGCTGCCGCTCGAGGCGCCAGAGCAGATCGTCGCCGCCATCGCGGCGACGGCCCGACGAGCGGCGGAGCCGTTGACCGCTGCGTCGGCCGCGTCGACGCAGGCCTGACGCCCGGCGGTCAGGGGCTGGGTCGGCCGATGGTGCCGAGCCCTGCAGCGAGGATGTCGACGAGCTGGGTCACCACGGCGTCGCGATGACGGGAGCCGTCGGAGCGCCATGACTCGACGGCTCCGACCATGAAGCCGAAGGTGCCGTCGGCGACCACGCGCAGCATCTCGGGATCGGCGTCGGGCACCAGCACCTTGGCCACCAGCCCGAAGCGGGCCTGAAGCTCGCGCACGAGGGGGTTGTCGAGCAGGCCCTTGTCGCTCGACCGGATGCTCCGGAAGATGAACCCGTAGATCGCGGGCTCACCGCTCACGATGTCCATGAAGGCCTCGACCCCAGTGCGCAACGCAGAGCGGAGCTCGATCCGGCCGGTGGCCGCCAGCTCCTCCACCAGATCGTGGGCCGCCCGCTCCACCAGCTCGACGGCAATGGCGTCGGCGATCCCGCTCTTGTCGCCGAAGGTCGCGTAGAGCACGGGCTTGGAGACCCCTGCTTCGGTCGCCATGTCGTCGACCGACGCCTCGGGGCCAACCTGCCGGATGGCGGTCATCGCGGCATCGAGCAGCGCCGCCCGCTGCGCAGCGCGGGCTTCGGGGGAGCGCGGCGGTCGACCAGGGCCTCGGGTCACGGGCGGGGTCGGGGAGGTGGCCACCGCCCCAGGCTGGCACACGAGCTGGCACGCGGATCGGTACGCGGATCGGCACGCGCGCGCTGCGCACCCACCGTGACGAGCTCCTCTGCGGGGGAGCGGGCGTCAGCGGCTGGTGGGCATCCGGTGGTCGGCCAGCCGGTCGGCGGGAGCCATGCCGCTGTCGGCCTCGTCGTAGGTCCAGTCGGGCTGCTTGTCCTGACGGTGCGAGTCGACCACAGCATCGCCGTCTGTCAGCTCGGTCAGCTCGGCGATCATGAGCGGGTCTCGTGCCGGCGCCGTGCCGTCGAGGTGGGCGGCCACCTCGTCCTCAAAATGGTCGAGCAGGCCCTCGACGATGGCCTGCTGCTGGAAGGCCAGGTTGCAGCGGGCGCCGTCGGCCACCGTTGACACACGGTCCTGAAGCGTCGCCAGGTCATCGCGGCTGGCCTCGGAGCGACTCACCTGCTCGAGGAGCCGGGCCAGCACCAGACCGTCCTGCTTGCACGGGGTGCACTGCCCGCACGACTCGACAGCGAGGAATCGGCTGGCTCCCGCGGCGGCCGCCACCACGTCGTCGGACTGGTCGAGCACGATGAACCCCGCCGAACCGAGACCGCTGCCCAGAGCCGACAGCGCTTCGTAGGTGAGCGGCGTGTCGAGCGCCTCGGGGCCGAGCATGGCGTTGGACACCCCGGGCAGCACCGCCGTCACCGTCGAGCCCGGGACGAGCCCGCCGGCCACCTCGTCGATCGCCTGGCGCAGGGTGGTGCCGAGCGCGATCTCGCCCACCCCGGGCCGCTCCACCTGCCCCGTGATCGTGCACACGATGGTGCCCGGCGAGTCCGGGGTGCCGACTCGGCGGAACCACGCTGCCCCATGCAGTGCGATGTGCGGGATGTTGGCGAGCGTCTCGACGTTGTCCACGAGCGTCGGCGGCGCCACGTTCTCCGGCTGCTCGCCGGCCATCTGGACGGGCGCCGCGAGCCCGCTGTGGCGCTCCGAGTCGTCGATGTCGACAACGACCTCGTCGACGCCGCGGCGGTAGGGGGGCGCGATGCGCGGCAGCGGGGCCCGGCCGTCGAGCACCTCGAGCAGGGCCGTCTCCTCACCGAAGAGGTACTCGCCCGGGCCCTCAGCCACCGTGATGCTGATGCCCTCGGCCCACCCGGCCTCGCCGACCTCCGCGATGGCCCGGCGCACCCGCCCGAGCTCGTCGCCGAAGCTGGCCTTGAGGGCCACCACGACGGTGTCGGCGCCGACCACCAGGGCCGCCACGAGGGCCCCCTCGATCACCTGGTACGGATTGGCGCGCAAGATGGCGCGGTCCTTGAAGGTGCCGGGCTCGCCTTCGGCACCGTTCACCACCACCGTCGTTGCCACGGCGCCGGACCGGCTGGCCAGAACGGTCCGCCACTTGCGCCCGGTCGGGAACCCTGCCCCGCCGCGCCCTCGCAGCCCGGCGGCATCAAGCTCCGCGAGCATGGCCTCGGCCGGCACCTGGCGGGCCACGGCGACGGCGCGGCCCCCTTCGAATCGAGCCACATATGCGGCCAGGTCGACAACTGGCGTGGAGGGGAGGATCCGTTCGACGGTGCTCATCCTCCGGCGCTTACCCGCTCTGGAGGAGGCCGAGCCGCGGCGGGGTCAGCGGCCGCGGGCTCGCTTGGACTTGTTGCGCTCCTTGCGGCGCTCGGCCAGGTAGCGGTCGACCGACAGGCCCGCCTCCGATGCCTTGCGCTCCAGGTGGAGCGCATCATCGGCGGCTCGACGTTGGCGCAGCTCGTCTTCGGTGATGCCCAGCTTGGCGGCGGCAGCCGTCCGCTTGGCGACGCGCTCGGGGTCCTTGGTCACCGCCGCAGGCTACTGCCGTAGGCTCGATGCACCCCCTCGAACTTGGAGCATTCCTTGCCGGTACAGCAGACCCTCATGGATGGCGTGACGAAGTCGATGAACGTGGTGCACCGAGCCGCGCTGCGGCTGACCGGTGGACGGGTGGGCACCAAGGTCTTCGGCATGGCCGCCGTCGAGCTCCACACCGTCGGACGCAAGTCCGGCCAGCGCCGCTCGTCGATGCTCACGGCGCCGATCTACGAACCCGACCGCGTCGTCCTGGTGGCCTCCAAGGGCGGCGACGACCGCAACCCCGACTGGTACGGCAACCTCGTGGCCAACCCTGAGGTGGAGCTCACCTACCAAGGCGCCACCACCCCGATGCGGGCCCGCACCGCGGGCGCCGAGGAGAAGGCTGCCCTGTGGCCGCAGATCGTGGCCGCCTACAAGGGCTACGCCGGCTACCAGCAGCGCACTGAGCGCGACATCCCCGTCGTCATCTGCGAACCGCGCTGAGCTCACCGGGTCCACGCCATGCGCCGCTCGGATGTGCCGTCGGCCGACGATGTGGAGCGCTTCACGGCTGACGGGTGGCTGCTGCTGGCGGCGCCGATCGAGGACGATGCGCTCCGCGCCTGGGTGGACGAGGTGTCGGCCTGGCCCGATGACGCCGGCACGTGGCTCCACCACCGCGAGCTCACCGAGCACGGTCCCCAGCTGTGCCGCACGGAGAACTTCGTGCCCTTCCACGAGGGGCTGCGGTCGCTCCTGACCGCCGGGCCGATGCTGGCCACCGCGTCCGCGCTCCTGGGCGAGCCGGCTGTGCTCTACAAGGAGAAGATCAACTACAAGCTCCCCGGGGGCGCCGGCTACGCGCCCCACCAGGACGCGCCCGCCTACCGCTTCGTGCAGACCCACGTGTCGTGCCTGGTCGCGGTCGACGACGTGCTCCTCGCCAACGGCTGCCTGGAGGTGGTGTCGGGCTGCCACGAGGACCTGCTGACCATGGACGCGACCGGCTGCATCGCCGACGAGGTGGTCACGACCCTCGACTGGGCGCCCGTCGAGGTGCGGGCCGGCGAGGTGCTGTGGTTCCACTCCCGCACCCCGCATCGCAGCGGCGCCAACACCTCGGCCACACCCCGCCGGGCTCTCTACCCGACCTACAACGCGTTGGGCGAAGGCGACCTGCGGGCCGCCTACTACGCCCAGAAGCAGGCCGAGCTGGCCGCCATGGACCCGGTCGCCCGGGTCCATGGCG
>JBKJIL010000116.1:0-28211 GCA_046598435.1 Acidimicrobiales bacterium | reverse complement strand
GTCTCGACGACCGACAGGTGACGGTGTCGAGACGGGAATCGAGTTCACGCCGAACAGCGAGGGTCGGGTCGCAACAGGGGCGTCGAGCCATTGTTCTCACGGCGTCGGCGGCGGTGGTCTCCGGGAGTATCTCGACTGGAGACCCTACGAATACTTCACCTGCCATCTCTCCCGAGTTGAAGCTGAGGGTGTCGAGCACACGTTCGTCGAGGGCCTGGAAACGTACGAGTTCATCGACCTCGGCGAGGGCCGCACCGAGCACCGGTGGCTGCTCCGCGCGGACGACCGCACTCCCGAAGGGATCCGCGCCTTCGAAGAAGCGGTTGCGTTTTTCAGAGAAGTCTCGACCCACCCCACGTGGGGCGATCAGATGCGCAACCCCATCGCCGAAGACGCGGCCATGTACGGGCTCGACCGTCCCGTGGGCTGACCTCTTGGTGCTGGTCGCGCTAGCTCTAGCGACTTCCGGGCCGACGACCTCGTCGCTCGAACGCGCAACCGCAATGTGTCGCGCCGGTTGTGTCCCCTACCGCCGGATGAGGGCGCACCTTTGGCGGCGTGACGGGTGTTGCTCATTGCCCGTTAAGGGCGCCGAGGGCGAGCCCATGCCCGACCGGCGGGCTGGGAGACCTTGCCAGACCGAATGTCGTCGGTGTAACTTCACCACTGTCATCAGGGCAATAGCCGTGGTGATGTTCATGACTCTACGAGCTGCGCCCGCTCCGGCGGCCAGGATCGAGGAGGGTATGCCGGCCTAGTCCGGCTCCGGCGCCTGGTAGGTCGATCCGGATCCGCCTCGAAGGGCAATACCTGCGAATAGCAGCGCCGAGGCTACGAGTCGGGCCTCTCTCATATTCACCCCGAGAGAGGTTCCTCTATGCCCGCGCGCTCTTCGCGTCGCCCGACTCCGCCGGCCGACTCACACTCGTGGTCGCCCGCCGGAGGCGGGCGACCTTCACTTGATCTAGGGACACAACTCCCCGCTCGGGGTCACTGGCTTGCTCGGGCCTGGCCGCAGGCGGGTGAGGCGACGATCGCCTATGTCCCGACGGGCGAGGGCGGTGGCGAGAGCATCTGGTCTCGGCTCGATGAGGAGGAGCGCCAGGCACGCAACCATGAGCGGGCGACCAAGCGTGCGGTTGGGGCCACCCGGCGGTACATGGTGGCGAATCGGCTTCGGTACATGTGGGTGCTCACGTTCCCGAACCCTGGGTTGCATGGTGTCGATGGTCGGGCGTGGTGCATGCGGGAGGTCGCTGCGTTCGCTGAGCGGCTGACAGCGGCGCACGGTCGGCAGCCGTACTGGTACTCGCCGGAACTGCATCCGGGCGGGCATGGCTGGCACGTCAACTTCTTCGTCGGGCGGCGGATAAAGCACGCCAAGGTCGAGGCGCTGTGGGGCCACGGTCACGTGTGGGTCAGTGATTGGGCGAAGCACCCAAAGGTGAAGGGGCTGGGGCTTCCGCTGGTGGTGGCGATCCGGTTGGGGGCGACCTACGGGTGCAAGTATGCGTCGAAGGACTGGAGTGCTGAGGTTCTGGCCGGCGGGGCGCATCGCTACGAGATCGCCCAGGGGTATCAACCTGATGAGCACGCTGAGCGTCTGGCGACGCTGGCCGAGGCGATGGCGCTGGTGCATGAGTGGTTCGGTGGGCATTGCCCGGAGGACATCTGGTCCTCTGACCAGGCTGAGCGTTGGGACGCTCCGCCCGTGTACTGCATGCGCTGGGTCGACGGGCTCGATGATCGGCCGCCCGATGGGTGATCTCGGGTTCGATCTTGGGGCGTGGGTCGCTGCGTCGTGCGAGGCGCAGGGGGTCCCGGTGAAGGTCACTGATCCTGATGTGGTGCGACGGGTCTGTGTGCTCCTGGGGGCAACCGAGTCGGGACCCCGACTCGGGCGGCAGCCCGTGAGGGGTCCGGCTCGGCGGCGCTCAGAGCCGCCAGGCCGGTTGTACTCGCTCGGGGTCCAGGGCCCTCGCTCCGGGACTCCCGGGGAGGACTACGGCGTGGTCGAGCACGGCGGAGACGATCGAGGCCTGACGGGAGAGGCTGAGTTCGGCCCACTGAGTGCGTAGG
Organism: Acidimicrobiales bacterium; assembly: GCA_046598435.1. Taxonomy (GTDB): domain Bacteria; phylum Actinomycetota; class Acidimicrobiia; order Acidimicrobiales; family VFJN01; genus VFJN01. The sequence goes on along the minus strand of JBKJIL010000116.1, from coordinate 26,132 downwards.
CGCTGGCCGTTGCCGACCAGCCCGACGAGGGAGTCGTTGCGGGTCGTGCGTGCCAGTTGCCGTTGGGTGATGTGCATGCGGGCTTCGATGCCGTCCCGGATCGTGATCCACTCCGCCATGGTGATCTGCTTGTTGGCGAGCATGCGGGCGACCTCATCGAGCTGGGCCCGGTCCTCGCCGAGTTCATCGGCCAGGTCCCGGGTCCGGTCGTCAACGTGGTGCGTCCCGCTAAGGGCAGCGGTCAGCTCCGGTGTGTCGAGGCGATAGAGCACGGCGTCAGTCAGCAGATCCTCGAGCGGTGGAGCGACCACCGTGAGATGCCCGCAACCGTCGTGGTCGATGCTCGATGAGCACACGTAGCGTCGGCTGGTCTGCCGTCGGTTGCTGTAGAGCTTGTGGCCACAGCGTCCGCAGCGCAGGAGGCCGCTGAGTAGGTAGCGGCGGGGCGTGCGACGGCCGGTGGCGGTTCGGCTGGCGTAGGCGGCCAGGATGCGGGCCCGCTGCTGCTCGGTGATGATCGCTGGCCAGGCCGCCGGTCCGACGATCTGGCCCCGGTGCTCGCGCAGGCCGGCGGTGCGTGGTGCGGCGAGCATCCGGCGAAGGGTGGTCGTGCGCCACTCGGCCCCGTTCACCGTGGGAATGCCCTCGGCCTGCAGCCACTCGACCAAAGACGCAAGGCTTTCGCCGGCCAGGTGCCGCTCGGCCAACGTGCGGACGACCGCTGCCTCCGACTCCCGGAGCGACATCTTGTCGTCCTCGAAGCCAAACGGGCGGGTACCGCCGTGGGGCCGGCCCGCCTGGGCCAGCTCGTCCATCTTCCGGCGGACCCGACGGCCCTTGGTCGCTGACTCGTTGGCTGCGACCGCCGCCAACATGCGGATCACCATCAACCCATCGCCGGTACCCAAGTCGAGGTCCCCACCAGCCACAAACCGAACGTGGCGAAGCCCGGCCGTCGTCACCGTCTCCACGAACTGCTCCAACTCGATCGGGCGGCGGGTGAGCCGATCCACGTGGTAGGCGACCACGGCGTCCCGGGTCCCGTCGGCCAGATCTTGCAGCATCCGCTGATAGGCGGGGCGAGGCTTGCGACCCGAGTAGGCGGAGATGTCGTTGTCTACGTACTCCTCGGCCACCGTCCACCCGAGGTCGACACAAAGTCGTTGGCAGTCGTGCAGCTGACGCTTCACCCCCAGAGCGGTGCCCTCCTGATCGCTGCTGATTCGGGCGTACACGGCAACCGTCTGAGGAGCATTCGACATGGGGGTAGATTAGCAATCAGTGATCAACCTCCTCGGCGTGTGCTGGCACCACCACCACCTGCTCCACGAAGGCGGTTGGGACGCCACCGGCGACGCCGACCGCGAGGTCATCTTCATCAGCCCCCACGGCCGCGCCCTCCGAAGTCGGGCGGGCCCCGTCGCCGCCTAGGCGCACACGACACCAGGACAAGCGGACCGCCATGCCGTGTTCCACACCAGACGCGGTGAGCGACGCGGCCTGACCGACCCTCAGCCCGTGGCGAAGTCGTCGCGGTCGCCGAGGACCACGAGCAGGTCGCCGCGCGCGCGCGCCACGCGGGAGCGGATCGTGCCCACGGGCACCTCGCACACCGCGGCGGCCTCGGCGTAGGAGAGGCCGACGACCTGGGTCAGCACGAACGCGACCCGGCGGTCGGGGTCGAGCGCGGCGATGGCCGCATCGATCTCGACCTCGCCGGTCCGCGGCGCCACGAGGCCCTCGGTGGCCTCGGCCCGTTGCGCGACCCGGGCCAGCAGCGCCCGGCGACGGGTGCTGCGCCGCACGTGGTCCGCGCACACGTGGCGGGCGATCTGGAGCAGCCAGGTGCGGGCCGAGGACTCGCCCCGGAACGTCGCCAGCGCCGGAAGGGCCCGCAGGTACACCTCCTGGGTGAGGTCGTCGACATCGTTGCGGTCGCCCAGGCGGGCGCACAACCGCCACACCTCGGGTTGGGTGCGCCGGACGAAGGCTGCCCGCGCCACCTGGTCGCCCTCGGCGGCCGCCACGGCCAGCCCGGTGAGGTCGTCCACTCCTGCAGTCTGCCCGGTCGGGAACCAGCCACCGCACTCGAACGACCACCCCTGCATGGACTGTCCCGGGATCCGTGAGGCGCTCTCGGCCCGTCTCGACGACGAAGACGCCGGCATCGACGCGGCCACGGTGGATCAGCACCTCCACCGCTGCCCGGCCTGCACGGCCTGGGCCGTCGAGGCCGACGCCTTGCACCGAGCGGTGCGGGTCCGAGCGGCCGACGACGTGCCCGACCTCACGGCGGCCATCCTGGCCTCCGTCCAACCCATCGCGGTGCGGGCCAGCGCGTGCTCGTCCAGCTCGGCCTTGCCGTGACGAGCGGGATGCTCCGGCTCCCCGACCTCGACGCCGGCTAGAGCCAGCCGATGCGCTTGAAGCGGCGGTAGAGCGAGAGGCAGATCGCCGTCATCACACCCAGCGCCACGAAGTACCCGTACTCGGTGCCCAGCTCGGGCATGTGCTCGAAGTTCATCCCGTAGATGGCCCCGACCACCGTCGGGATGCCACCGATGGCCACCCAGGCCGAGATCGTGCGCATGTCGTCGTTCTGGCGGGTGGTCACCTGGGCCAGGTTGGCGTCGAGGGCGTCGGTGAGGATGTCGCGCACGTGGTGGATGGCGCTCACCACCCGGGTGAGGTGGTCCTCCACGTCGCGGAAGTACGTGTGCAGCTCGGGATGGGCGCCGGGGAGCTGACCGGCCGCCAACCGCCCGAGGGGCTCGAGCAGGGGCTCGGTGTTGCGGATGAAGTCGAGCACCTCGCGCTTGAGCCGGTAGATGCGCTGGCTGGGGTCGAAGCCCCGCGGGCGGTGCACGTCGAACACGGCGTCCTCGATCTCGGCCAGGTCCTGGTCGAGCCCGGTGATCACCGGCACGTAGTCGTCCACCACGCGGTCGATGACGGCGTGCAGCACGGCCATCGGACCGCAGCGGATCCGGGCCAGGTCACGCTCGATGGTGGACCGCACCTGGGCCAGGGCGCTGGCCTGGCCGTGGCGGACGGTGACGACGTAGTTGGCGCCGATGAACAGCTGGAGCTCGGAGAACTCGACGGCCTCGGCGACGTCGTCGTAGCGGGCGGTCTTGAGCACGGCGAAGAGGTCGGTGTCGTAGATCTCGAGCTTCGGCCGCTGGTGGGCGTTGACGGCGTCCTCCACCGCCAGCTCGTGGAGCCCGAACTCGGCCCGCACCGCTTCGAACTCCTCGGGGCCAGGCTCGTGGAGCCCGATCCACACGAAGGAGTCGGGCTCCGAGGCCGCCTCCAGCGCGTCGATCAGGTCGAGACGGCCGGGACGTCGCTGGCCGTCCGTGTACACCGCGCAGTCAACGATCACGCTGCCATCATCCCGCACCGACGGGCGTCGGTCCCGCGTCGCCGATCGCGGAGCGTTCGTGGAAGGCTCAGCGCATGGACGCCGCCACCCACCTCGACCACCTGCGCGCCGACGGCGCGGCCTTGCTCGCCGCCCATGGGGCGGACCCGACCGCGCCCGTGCCGGCCTGCCCGGGGTGGGACCGCACGGCGCTCCTCGCCCACGTCGCCGGCGTGCACGGCTGGGTGCGTGCGCAGCTGGCCGCCGGTCCCGGCGAGCGGATCCGCCTGGGCGCGGTCCGGCCCCCGACGGCGGTCGACGAGCTCCGCGAGTTCTACGAGGCCGGGGTGGGCGAGCTGCTCGATCGGCTGGCTGTCATGGACCTGGCCGCCACCTGGCCGACCTGGGCCGGACCGCAGCCCGGCACGTTCTTCCCGCGGCGCATGGCGCAGGAGACGGCCGTCCACCGGCGCGATGCCGACCCCGCGCCCTACGACCCCGACCTGGCGGTCGACGGCGTCGACGAGCTCCTCGAGCTGATGGCGCCCCGCATCCCCGCCGAGCGGCTGGAGGGCGCCACCGGCACGATCCACCTCCACGCCACCGACACCGACGGCGACACCGACGGGGAGTGGCTGGTGCAGCTCACGCCCGACGGCATCCGGTTCGAGCGGGGTCACGCCAAGGGCGACGTGGCTCTGCGGGGCACGGCCGGCCATCTTCTGCTGTGGGCCTGGAACCGCCAGCCCCTCGACGAGCGCTTCGAGGTGTTCGGCGACGCCTCCCTGCTCGAGCGGTGGGGCCGGGCCGTCGTCCTCTAGGGCACCGGGAGCGGCGACCCGTCGCACGCCGCGCCTGCCTCCGGCGACTGCGAGCCGTCCTGGTACTGGACCACGAAGCGCTCGAGGCGGGGGTCGTCCACCGTGTCGAGGGAGAGCTGGCGGGCCCACGCCGTCGCCACCACGGCCGTGCCCACGGCGAGGTCGGGGTAGGGCGTGGCGATGACCTTGTCGTCGGCGCGAGCGAGGTCGTGGAGCACCTCGAGGTCGGCGGCCGGCAACGACGGCGAGTAGGCCAGCCACACGGCGCCGTGCTCGAGGTCGTGCACCACGTGCTCGTCGGGGATGGCGTCGTCGTGGAAGCCGCAGTTGGCCCACACCGGATGGTGCTGGCCACCAGGGGGCGGCCGCACCCCGTAGTCGACGGGGGCCTCGGTGTGCCCGGTTGACTCGATCCGGTAGGCCTGCACCCCAGCGATGCCCTCGTCAGCCGGTCCTACGAGCACGATCGCCGCGGCGGACCCGGACTCATCGGGCCGGTCGGCGTTCCCACGGGTCGCCACGAAGACCACCCCGGCCACCGCCACCAGGACGACCGTCGCGACCACCGCAGGCCGCGAGCGCAGGGACACGGGCGGGGCCGATGAGGACATCGTGCGAGCGTACAGACGGTCCGCGCCCCACCGGCAACGGGCCCGGATTCAGACCCGCTCGGCTCAGGTGCTCCCGTCGAACGCCGCGGCCTTGATGCCCACCTCGGCCAGCGCCTGCAGGAACGGGACCGGGTCCACGACGTTGGCCAGGCCCCCGGCGCCGGCCGGGATCTGCCCTGTCAGGGCCCAGCGCATGGCGAGGGCGGCGACGGCCCCGGCCGCCACGGCCGGGCGATCGAGGGCACCGAGGACGATGACGTCTTGGATGCCAGCGCGCTTGCCGCGCACCTCGACCCGCGCCGCACCGACGAGGCCCTCTGGGTGCGGCTTGCGCAACATCGGGAGGTGCGCCGTGAAGCGGTCGCGGCGGCTGGCCGCCAGCCGAGCGGTGACGCGGTCGACGCCAGGGAAGGCGGGCACGAGCAGGAGCGCGTCGGGGAGCTCGGCGCGGTAGCAGTCCTCGGCGCCGATCGGGTCGGGGAACCAGCACAGCTCGCGTCCGGAACCAGCGGGACGGCGCTGCCAGCCTCCGTCGCGCCAGTCGAGCGCGCTCCCGGTCAGCGCCCCGTGGTGCGCGCGCGCACACGCTGGTCCGCCGGTGCCGGATCGGGCGACGTGGATCTCGTCCACCACCTCGAAGCGGGCTGCCGCGTGGCGCGCCAGCAGGCAGGTGAGCCCGGGCGAGAAGCCGGCGCCGGCCACGACGGCGATCCCGCGCTCGGCCGCCTCGGCCCCCAGGTCGAGCAGGCCCTGCACGTCGTCGATGCCATCGGCGCACGACACGACGGGCCGGCCCTGAGCGACGTGCCGCGCCGCCGCGCCGACATGCGAGCCGTTCGGGCCGGCCAGCACCACTCCGTCGATGCGATCGGCGTCCGACGTGAGGGTGCCGTCGCCACCGTCGCGCGCCTTGTCGCCGGTGCTGCTCACAACAGCGGCCCGGCGCGCCGAGTCGGGGTCGGCGATGAGCACCTCATCGACGTCGGGCGCCTCCACCAGCTGGCGCGCCGCGCGAGCGCCGACGGCGCCCGCGCCCACGAGCAGGATCGTCGTCATCGGTCAGCGCAGATCGGGGCCGGAGAGCTCGCGCCAGCCCCCCGCTTGGGGCGGGGTGCCGCCCGTGCCGCGCAACCGCAGCACGGCCGCCAGCAAGCCGGCGATCCCGAGGGCGACGAGCGCTCGACGCAGCAGGGCCATCTCAAGGTCTCCAGGGGTGTCGGGGCACGGCGTCGCGCGGGCTCGAGCGACTCAGGTGTGCGGCGCCATCCTTAGCAGGGATGCTGCCGCGGGCGGGCGCCAGGACGCCGCCGGCGGGCTGGGCGACGTCAGCTGGTGGGGGCGTAGAGCTTGGGGGGTCGGCCGCGACCGTCGTGCTCGGGGTCGTCGCCGGTCACCTTCACCAGGCCCGCGTCGATCAGCTTCCTCGCGTAGTTGCGGGTGGTGGCCGGGTCGCGGTCGATGGCGGCCGCCAGGTCGTTCAGCTTCCACGACTCGCCCAGCTGACGGGCGGCCGCCGCCACATCCTCGAGCTCGAGCCGCGGCGAGCGCGAGCCGCTCCCCCGGCGAGATCCGACCCTGGTGCTCACGGCGAAGCCGGCCTCCTTCAGCACCGCGTCGGGCACGTGGAGCACCTGCAGGGCCGTGGCGCTGATGCCCTCGGCCTCGGCCCACTCCCGGGCGTGCGTCACGAAGATGGCCTTGGCGGCCTCGTTCTCCGGCTCGGGCTCGGGTCGACGGCCCCGACGCTCCTCTTCGAGGGCGGTCAGGAGCTTCGCCTTGTCGATCGGATCGGCCGCTTGACGCACCTGGTCCTTTAGAGCCCGCACGGCCTGCTTGTCGACCACCCGGCCGGTGCCGGCGCGAGCCGGACGCTGCGACAGCGAGTTCAGATAATCTCGAATGCCATTTGCAATATCGTCGTGCGATCCCATGACGATATTGTTAGCACAAATCATTCAACTAAATCAGTGCCGCGGGTCAGGGGTGGTGGGGCTAGCAAGAATCGAACTTGCGACCTCATCCTTATCAGGGATGCGCTCTAACCGACTGAGCTATAGCCCCCGGGGCAAGGACGAGAAGTTAGCCGCGCCGCTTGCGCTTGGGCGAGCCCGATGCCGCTCTCGCCGGGGTGTCCTCCTCGAGGACGGTCACCCGCACCCCGCCGGTGAGGTCGCTCATCAGGTTGAACAGCAGCACCATCACCACGTTGGCCGCGGAACCGGCCAGCACGAGGACGATGCCGCCGAGGGCGAAGGCCTCGAAGATCCGGGCGTCCTGGAACCGGAACTCGCCCACCAGCTGCTCGCCCGGGCGGCAGTCCTCGTCGGCGCCCGGTGTGGCGTCGACGGCGTCAGGGGTGGTGGCCGTGGGGTCGGCACCGGGGTCGAGCTGATCAACGGGCCCCGTGGGGGCCACTCCAGGCAGGGTCGTCGTCGTCGCCGACGGCGTGGCGCCATCGATGGGCTCGCAGTTGCCGAAGCCACCCACTGAGGTGATGAAGCTCTCGACGTTGTCCACGGTGCCGGCACCGCGGGCCACGCCCCACAGCAGGCCCGAGGCAACGCACACGATGAGGAACAGCGCCGCGTAGAAGAGCACGGAGATCTTGAGCACCGACCACGGGTCGATGTGGCGCACGATGCGGCGCACCTTGCGGGCTCGGGCACCACCCCTCGTGCGAGCAGGTGACGACGACGTCGCGGTGGTCTGGCCAGTGGTCGAGCCGGCAGTCGGGCCGTCGGCGGGGCGGGCCACGGGTTGGCGGGGCGGGATCGGCGGCACACCGCCGGTGGTGGCGTCCACCCGTTCGACGCGCCCGGTGAACGTGGCCGCCGACGACGCGTCGGCGTCGCCGGCGCGGGAGGTCGGCTCGTCGGGCATCCGGGCGAGTGTAGGGCAGGCCCCCGTCGACCCCTCGTGACCACTGTTCAGGGCTCCGCTCTGGGCGATCGGGACGCCGACATGGCCTCTCCCGGCGTCAGGTGCGACGGGCCTTGGCCACCGCCCGCGCCTCACCCAGCCGCACGGCCACCCAGACCTCGGCCCCGTCGGCCCGCCAGTCGATCAGCACGGCCCCGTTGGCGGCGGCCACCTCCCGCGCCGCGGCCTCCCCTTCCGCCGCCCCCGCCAGGGCAGCGGCATCAGCAGCTGACCGGGCCTGGGCCCGCTGGGTGGCCCCCCGGGCCAGCGGCACCAGGGCGAGGAGCACCACGACCGCCACCGCGATCACCCCCATCACCAGCGGCACTGCCTGCCCTGACTCTCGATCCGACCTCGCGTCGTGGTCCACCAGACCTCCCTGCTCGAGCGCGCCGGCGGCGCGCCGCTGCCGGATGGGGAAAGAGGCGGGCCGAAGCCGAGATCAGCTGACGGTCAGGCGAGGGTCAGTCGACGGCGTCGTCGCCGGAGAGCACCGGAGCCACCGAGGCGACCGTCTCCCCCTCGCCGAGGTTCATGACCCGCACACCGGTGGCGTCTCGACCTTGCGACGAGATGCCCCGGACATCCATGCGGATGAGGGTGCCCACCGAGTTGATGACGAAGATCTCGTCGTCGAGGCCCACCATGAAGGCGGCCACCACGAACCCCTTCTTGGCCGTCAGCTTGATGCCGCGCACGCCCTGGCCGCCCCGGCCCTGACGGTTGAAGTGCTCGAGCTGCGTGCGCTTGCCGTACCCGGCGTCGGTGACGATGAGCATGGCGACCTCGTCACGGCAGGTGTCGAGGCTCACCACCTCGTCGCCGGCGCGGAGCTTCATGCCCCGCACGCCGGCCGCGGCGCGGCCCATGAAGCGCACGTCGTCCTCGGTGAACCGGATGGCCTGGCCCAGCTTGGAGAGCATGAGGATGTCGTCGCCACCGTTGGTGGGGATGACCTTCACCAGCTCGTCGCCGTCGCGGAGGTTGATGGCGATGATGCCCGTGCGCAGCGAGGAGTCGTACTCGTTGAACTTGGTCTTCTTCACCTGACCGTTCTTGGTGGCGAAGAACAGGAACCGGTTGGTCTCGTAGTCGCGCGTGTCGATGATCGTCTGGATGTGCTCCCCCGGCTGCAGCTGCAGCAGGTTGGGCATGGCGGTGCCGCGCGCCTGGCGCTCCTTCTTCGGGATCTCGTGCGCCTTCAGGCGGTACACCCGACCGAGGTTCGAGAAGAACAGCAGGTAGGCGTGGGCGGTGGTGGTGAGGATGTGGCTGACGTAGTCCTCGTCGCGCAGCTTGGCCCCGGCCACGCCCCGCCCGCCCCGGCCCTGCGACCGGAAGGCATCGGAGGCGACGGTCTTGATGTAGCCCTTGTGCGAGAGCGTGACGACGAGCTCCTCGTCGTCGATGAGGTCCTCGATGTTCATGTCGCCGGCGTCGAGGGTGATCTTGGAGCGACGGGCGTCGCCGAACTTCTCCTTGATCTCGGCCAGCTCGTCCTTGATGACGGTGCGCAGCTTGGCCTCGTCGGCCAGGATCAGGTTGAGCTCGGCGATCTCGGCCTGCAGGTCGGCGAGGAGGCTCTCGAGGTCGATCCGGGCCAGGCGGGTGAGCCGGCCGAGGGGCATCTCGAGGATGTGGTTGGCCTGCACCTCGGAGAACTCGAAGGGCGCCGACATGAGCCGATCGCGGGCATCGGCGCGGTCCTCGGACCCCCGGATGGTGGCGATCACCTCGTCGATGACGTTGATGGCCTTGAGGAGGCCCTCGTTGATGTGGGCCTTGCGCTCGGCCTCGCGCAGCCGGAAGGCCGACCGGCGACGGATGACCTCGACCTGGTGATCGATGTAGGCCTGCAGGGCCTGCACCAGGTTCAGCGTGCGGGGCACGCCGTCGACGAGGGCCACCGTGTTGACGGCGAAGTTCGTCTGCAGGGGCGTGTGCTTGTAGAGGTTGTTGAGGATGACGAGGCCGGCGGCATCCTTCTTCAGCTTGATGACGAGACGGGTCTTGCCCTTGGCCGACTCGTCGTTCACATCGCTGATGCCCTCGATGGCACGGGTCTGCACGAGCTCTGCGATGCGAGCGGCCGTCACCGAGATCGATGTCTGGTACGGCATCTCCGTGACCACGATCTGGTCGGTGCGAGCGCCTTCCTCGATCTCGGCGACGGCCCGGATCCGGATCGAGCCCTTGCCGGTGCGGTAGGCGTCGATGATGCCCTGGCGGCCCATGATGAGCCCACCGGTGGGGAAGTCGGGGCCCTTCACGAAGGCCATGAGGTCGTCGGGCGTGGCCTCGGGGTTGTCGATCAGGTGGACCGTGGCGTCGATCACCTCGGCCAGGTTGTGGGGCGGGATGTTGGTGGCCATCCCCACTGCGATGCCCTGGCTGCCGTTGACCAGCAGGTTGGGGAACCGGGCCGGCAGGACGACGGGCTCGACCTCGTCGCCCGAGTAGTTGTCGGCGAAGTCGACGGTGTCCTCGCCGATGCCATCGAGCATCCGCATGGCGATGGGGGCGAGGCGGCACTCGGTGTAGCGCGAGGCGGCGGCGCCGAAGTCGGGGCTGCCGAAGTTGCCGTGGCCGTCGACCAGCGGGTGACGGATGGAGAAGTCCTGGGCCATGCGCACGAGGGCGTCGTAGATCGAGCCGTCGCCATGGGGGTGGTACTTGCCCATGACCTCACCGGTGACCCGAGCGCACTTCATGTGCGACCGGTCGGGGCGGGCGCCGAGCTGGTCCATGCCGTAGAGGATCCGGCGGTGCACGGGCTTCAGGCCGTCGCGCGCGTCGGGCAGGGCGCGGGTCATGATGACCGACATGGCGTAGTCCAGGAAGGAGCGCTCCATCTCCTCCTGGATCTCGATCGGCTCGACGTCGGCGCGCACGCCGCCATCACCGTCGTTGCCGTCGAAGGGCTCGTTCGGGGGGGTCTGGTCGCTCATCAGATGTCGAGGAACCTCACGTCCTTGGCGTTGGTGATGATGAACTGCTTGCGCACCTCGACGATGTCGCCCATGAGCGTGGAGACCACCTCGTCGGCGAGGGCGGCCTGCTCCACGGTGACCTGCAGCAGCGTGCGCAGGCCGTCTTCCATGGTGGTGACGCGCAGCTCCTCGGCGTCCATCTCGCCGAGGCCCTTCAGGCGCCCGAAGTCCTTCTTGTGGTTGGGGTTGTCGGTCAGGAACGCCTGCCGGGCGTGCTCGTCCTTGAGGTAGATCTTGTTCTTGCCCACCTCGGTGGAGAACAGCGGGGGCTGGCAGATGTAGATGTGGCCGTGCTCCACGAGCGGGCGCATCTGGCGGAAGAAGAACGTGAGCAGCAGCGTGCGGATGTGGGCGCCGTCGACGTCGGCGTCGGCCAGGATGCAGACCTTGTCGTAGCGCCGCTTCTCCACGTCGAACTCTTCGCCCACCCCGGCCCCGATGGCCGAGATCAGGGCCTGCACCTCGAGGTTGCGGAGCATCTTGTCGAGCCGGGCCCGTTCGACGTTCAGGATCTTGCCGCGGATGGGCAGGATGGCCTGACGCAGCGGGTCCCGAGCCGTGACGGCGGAACCGCCGGCGGAGTCGCCCTCCACGATGAACAGCTCGCGCTCGGCGCGCACCTTGGAGGAGCAGTCCTTCAGCTTGTCGGGCATGCCGGCGCCGTCGAGGAGGGTCTTCGAGCGGATGACGTCGCGGGCCTTCTTGGCCGCCATCCGGGCCTGGGCGCCGGCCACCGCCTTCTTGACGATCTTGTTGGCCTCGGTGGGGTTCTCCTCGAACCACTGCCCGAGGCGGTCGTTGGTGGCCTTCTGCACGAGGGTCTTCATGCTCGTGTTGCCGAGCTTGGCCTTGGTCTGGCCCTCGAACTGGGGCGCACGGAGACGGACCGAGATGATGGCGGTGATCCCCTCGCGGATGTCCTCGCCCTGGAGGTTCGGGTCTTTCTCCTTGAGCAGGTTCTTGGCCCGGGCGTGCTTGTTCACCACCGTGGTGAGGGCGGCCTTGAACCCCTCTTCGTGGCTGCCGCCCTCGGTGGTGTTGATGCCGTTGGCGAAGCTGTGGATGCCATCGGCGTTGTAGCCGGTGTTCCACTGGAAGGCGACCTCCACCTCCTGCTCCTCCTCGGCCAGCTCGTAGTAGCCGACCTTGGAGAACAGGGATTCCTTGCTGGTGTTCAGGTGCTTGACGAAGTCGATGATCCCGCCCGCGTAGCGGAACGTGACCGGCTCGGCGGCATGGTCGGGGCGCTCGTCCGTGAAGCGGATCTCGAGGCCCTTGTTGAGGAACGCCATCATCTGGAGGCGCTCGAGGATGGTGCGCGACGAGAACTCCGTGACCTCGAAGATCGAGCCGTCGGGCCAGAAGGTGACGGTGGTGCCGGTGCGACCGCGGGGGGCCTCCCCCACCACCTCGAGCTTGGTCTGCGGGACGCCGCCGTTGGCGAACTCCATCCGGTGGTGCTTGCCCTCGCGGTCGACCTCGACGATCAGCCGGGTCGACAGGGCGTTGACGACGGACACGCCGACGCCGTGCAGGCCGCCGGAGACCTTGTAGCCCTCGCCGCCGAACTTGCCGCCCCCGTGGAGCTTGGTGAGAGCGATCTCGACGCCGGTCATCTTCTGCTGCTTGTTGATGTCGGTGGGGATGCCGCGCCCGTCATCGGCGACCCGACACCCCCCGTCGGCCAGCAGGGTGATGTCGATGCGACTGGCGTGCCCGGCCATGGCCTCGTCGACCGAGTTGTCGACGACCTCCCACACGCAGTGGTGCAGGCCGCTCGGGCCGGTGGAGCCGATGTACATGCCAGGTCGCTTGCGGACGGGGTCGAGCCCCTCCAGGACCTGCATGCTGTTGGCCCCATAGGAGCCGGTTGTCTGCGCCACGAAGCAACGTCCTTCAGCTGGTGGGCCCGGCGCGCCGCGCTGCCGAGCGGAGGGGGGCGATCAGGAGCGGCGCAGATGCGCGAAAACCCTGGTCAGACACCCGAATCACAACGTTGAGAGTCTACCAGCCGGGGTACGACAAGCGGGCCATCCAGACGGCCGAAAACCACTACGCCTTGGGGCCGACCCGAAGGTCCAGGGCGTTCACCCGACCGGGGCCGAGCAGCTCGGCCAGGCGGGTCAGCAGCTCGGCTTCGAGGAACCGCACGTGGGTGGCGATGGCGGGCTCGTCGACGGCCAGCACGAGGCGGGTGCCCTCGATCTTGAGGGGGCGGGTACGGGCCGCCAATCCCTCCCCCACCACCTCGGACCAGCGGTCGAAGACCAGGTGGACGCCGCTCGCCTCGGGGGCACCGAAGCCCCGCATGACGGCGTCGAGGGTGGTGCCGATCGGGCGCGGCCCCGGGCCCTTCCCGGGGAGCGGTCGAGCGGCCATGCCCCATGCTCGCCGGGCCGGCGGGGCGCGGCAACACCGGATCGCGCGGCCCGCTGGGGGTTCATTGCCCCACGAAGCCCAGTCGGCTCAGGAGTCGAGCGTGATCTGACCGCCGCTGATGCGCAGCACGAGGTCGGGGGCGGCCTGGGGGGGCAGGCCGGAGGCGCTGGTGAGCACGGTCTGGCCGGGGGGCAGGTGGGCGAGGAGGGCGTCGCTGCGATCGGGGTCGAGCTCGGAGAAGACGTCGTCCAACAGGAGGACGGGGGCGCTGCCGATAACCTCGGTGATGACCCGATGTGCGGCCAGACGCAGAGCCAGGGCCAGCGAGCGCTGCTCGCCCTGGGAGGCGTGGGTGCGGGCGGGCAGGCCGGCGATGCGCACCTCCACGTCGTCGCGGTGGGGCCCGACGGTGGACCCCCCGCGGCGCACGTCGTCGCGGCGGGCCGCCGCCAGCGCCTCGGCCAGGCCCCGCCCGGCCCATTCGGCCACGTAGGTGGCCGTCACCTCGGCGGGCCCGTGGGCGACGGCGTCGTACATGCGCGACAGCTCGGGGACGAGACGATCGAGGAGGTTCTGGCGAGCCGACGCCAGGGCGCCCCCGGATTCGACCAGCTTGGCGTCCCACACGTCGAGGGTGAAGGCGGCGCTCTCGTCGAGGCGGCCTCCTGCGCTCTTCAGGAGGGCGTTGCGCTGCTTGAGGACCTTGTCCACCTCGGAGCGCAGGGCGTCGTAGCGCGGGTGCGACGCCACCAGGGCGTCGTCGAGGTAGCGCCGCCGCTCGGCCGGCCCGCCCTTCACCAGCTCGAGGTCATCGGGGGCGAACACGGTCACCCGCAGCACGCCCAGCAGGTCGCGCGCCCGCTTGAGGGGCTGTCGGTTGACGAGCACCCGGTTGCGGCCGCTGGCCACCACCTCGGCCTCGATGAGCAGGGCGCGGCCCTCGCGCTCCCCCTCCGCCCGGATGACGGCTCGATCGGCCCCTTGGCGGATCAGGGCCTCCGACGGAGCGCCACGGAACGACGAGAGGGTGGCCAGCCAGGCGATGGCCTCCAGCACGTTGGTCTTGCCCTGCCCGTTGTCACCGAGCAGCGCGGTCAGGCCTGGTGCGAGGGAGATCTCGGCGGACGCGTGAGACCGCACGTCGGTGAGCCACACCCGGTCGAGTCGCACGAGCAGAGCCTCGCAGACGCGCCCTGGAACCCTCCGCTGACGGCTCGAGCTACGACACCCGCACGGGCATGAGCAGGTACAGGAACTCCGGGTGCTCGGGCACCCGCAGGAGGGCCGGCTTCAGGGCGTCGACCGTCTCGATCGTGACCTCGTCGCCGGGGGCCACCTCGATGCCTTGCAGGAGGTACTCGGGGTTGAAGGCCACGGTGAGGTCGGTGCCCTCGAACTTGGCGTCGAGGGTTTCGTGGGCCTGTCCGACGTCCTGGGTGACGGCGACGAGCTCGAGGCCATCAGATGACATGGCGAGGCGTACGGGCGTGGCCTCCCGGGCGAGGAGCTTGACCCGGCGGACGGCGTCGAGCAGCACCTCACGACCGACGGTGAGCCGGTTGGGCTGGGCTTGCGGGATCAGGCGCTCGTAGGGCGGGAACTCGCCCTCGATCAGGACGGTGGTGAGCCGGGTGCCGCCGACCTGGAAGCTGGCGTCGCGCTCGCCGAGCCGCACGCTGAGGGTCTCGCCGGCGCTGAGGACCCGAGCCAGCTCCTGCAGGGCCCGGGACGGGATGAGGACGTGCTGACCCTCGGCCAGCACGTCGGAGCCGGGCAGGTCACGGATGGCCAAGCGGTAGGAGTCGGTGGCGACCAGGCGCAGGCCGCCCTCGTGGGAGGCGAGCAGCACCCCGGTGAGGATGGGGCGGGCGTCGTCGCCGGACGCGGCCCGCACGACCTGGGACAGGGCGCTGGCCAGCTCGGCGCTGACGAGCGTGACGGCGTCACCCACCGGCTCGGGCAGGCGGGGGAACTCGTCGGCCGGGAGCACCCGCAGGCTGAACTCGGAGCGGCCCGCTGCGATGCGGGCTTCGTCGGCGTCGACCTCGACCTCGACGCTGCCCGAGGGCAGGGCTCGCACGATGTCTGACGCCAGGCGCCCGGGGAGGACCGTGACGCCATCGCCGTCACCGGCCACGTCGACCTCCACGGCGATCGTGAGCTCGAGGTCTGTGCCGGTGAGGCGCAGGTGGTTCCCCGTCAGCTCGACGCGGACTCCCGACAAGACGGGCAGGGAGGTGCCGCGGCCGGCTGCCGCGCGCCCGGCGCTGCCGAGCGCCTCGACGAGGACATCACGCTCACATCGGAACTTCACGCCGTGGCTCGCTTTCTACCGTCGTGTTGTGCTTGCAAACGAAGGAGTGGTGGTAGGGGCTGTGGATTGGGGATGACCGGACGTTTGCCCAGGTCAGCCCGGGTGAGGTTGTCCGACCGCTGTCCCCAGGATCGCACAGGCAGGCCAGCGCGACGGGGAGGTGGCGCGAACGGAGGCCAGGTTGCCCACAGGAGCAGGCACGGGTCCCCGTGTCGTCCACAGGCTCATCCCATGGTCGTCCCCAGTGGGGAAGGCGGTGGTCACGAGCCTGTCCGGATGGTCTGGACGAGCTCGGTGACCTGGTCGTAGGTGGGGCGCTGGGTCTGCATCTGGGCGCTGATCTTCTCGACGGCGTGGATGACCGTGGTGTGGTCGCGGCCGCCGAACTCGCGGGCGATGGCCGGGTAGCTGAGGTCGGTCATCTCCCGGAAGACGTACATGGCCACCTGGCGGGCCGTCACGAGCGGGCGCTGGCGCTTCTTGCCGGTGATCTCCTCGATCGGGATCCCGAACATCTTGGAGGTGGCCTCCAGGATGACCGCGGGGGTGATGGCCCGGGGCTGACGGGCGGTGAGGAGGTCACCGAGCACGTGGGCGGCCGTCTCGACCGTGAGGGGCTCCGAGGTGAGGTTGGCGAAGGCAGCCACCCGGATCAGGGCGCCTTCGAGCACCCGGATGTTGTCGGTGATGTTGGTGGCGATGTACTCGAGGACGTCGTGCGGGATCCACGTGGCCTCGCGCTCCGCCTTGTTGCGGAGGATGGCCAGGCGGGTCCCGAGGGGGGGGGGCTGCACGTCGGTGATCAGGCCCATCTTGAACCGGCTGCGCAGCCGGTCCTCGAGGGTGCTGATGGCGTCGGGGGGACGGTCGGACGACAGCACGATCTGGCGGTTGGCCTGATGGAGGTGGTTGAAGGTGTGGAAGAACTCCTCCTGGGTCTCCGTCTTGCCCTCGATGAACTGGATGTCGTCGACCAGGAGGACGTCCACGTCGCGGTAGCGGCGCTTGAAGGTGTCGTTGGTGCGGGTGCGCACGGCGTCGATGAACTCGTTGAGGAAGGCCTCGGAGGTCACGTAGCGCACCCGGTAGGTGGGGTAGTTCTCCCGCACGTAGTGACCGATCGCCTGGAGCAGGTGCGTCTTGCCGAGCCCGGCGTCGCCGTAGATGAACAGCGGGTTGTACTTGCGGGCGGGCTGCTCTGCCACGGCCAGCGCGGCGGCGTGGGCGAACCGGTTGGACGGCCCGATCACGAAGGTCTCGAAGGTGTATCGGGGGTTGATGTCCTGGGCCGGGACGCCCGCCGCGCCGGCCTGGCCGACGGGCGGCGCGGCCGGCCCGCTGGTGCTGCCGGCCGCGGGCGCGCTGGCAGAGGGCGGCGCCACCGTCCACACGGGCTCGGGCTCGCTCGGCGCGATCTCGAGCAGCAGCTCCACGTGGGCGGCGCCGATCTCGGTGAGGGCGTCGCGCACGAGCGACAGGTAGCGGCCCTCGATGCGCTCCTTGGCCAGGTAGGACGGCACGGCCAGGGTGAGCTGGGTGCCGTCGAAGGCCATGGCCCGAGCATCGTCGAACGACGTCAGCCACACCGGTTCGGACACCTGGGCCCGGAGGATCCCGGCGCATTCGTCCCACAGCCGCTGCGCCTCGTTCACCCGGGGGCCTGCCTCCTGCTCGAGGGACGTCCACAGCGACGTCCACACCTGTGGAAAACCGTCCCCGGCCGCCCACCGCGCCCGTTTCCGGTGTGTTGGTGCGCTCGTCGGAGAACGTCCGCCGAGTGGGCTGGGAGATGGGGAAGCAACCGTCTCCCATACCGCCTGGGCGGGTTCGGGCACCGTAGCACCGCGACCTGGCCGGTCGGCAAGGGTCTGTGGAAGAGTTGTGTTCTCCCAGGTCAGAGGGGGTGCACGGTCCACCAGCGGCGCACGGGGGTGTGGTAACGCCCGCCGCGTCGCCCCCCAGGTTGCCTGTCGCTTCGCCCACCCTCTAGCGTTGCTCGGGCACCACCGGGTGCCGGGTTCCGGCGCGTCGTGGTGCTTCCCGCGAGATCGCTCCCGCCGGGCGGCCCACCCAACCTCGGCCGCTCGCGCAATCCACAGGTCATCGCTGCGGGCCATGCGGCCGTGCAGACGAGGAGGCAATGCAGTGAAGCGCACCTTCCAGCCCAACAACCGACGCCGCGCCAAGCGGCACGGCTTCCGCAACCGGATGTCCGACCGGGCCGGCCAGGCGGTGCTCCGGGCTCGCCGCCTCAAGGGCCGCAAGCGCCTGTCGGCCTAGCTCCTCGGACGACGAGGGTGACCGCCGCGGTGCGTAGCGATGGCGCTGCCTCGCCGCGCCCGCAGCTCTGGCGCGTCAGCGACCGGGCCGGCTTCTCGAGCCTGCGCTCGGGCCGTCGCGTCCGCCGCGGTGCGGTGTCGCTGACCTTCGTGGGTCCGATCGATCCTGACTCGGTTGGCCCGCCCCGGGCCGCCTTCGCCATCGGTCGCGCCCTCGGCGGTGCTGTCGTGCGCAACCGGATCCGGCGGCGGCTGCGCGCCGCCCTGCGCGAGCTGCAGGCCGCCGAGCGGCTCCCGGCCGGCACCTACCTCCTCGGCGGCAGCCCCGATCTGGCCGAGATGCCCTGGTCAGCGCTGGTGGCCGAGGTGGATCGGGCCGTCGTCGCGGCGACGGCCGGAACGGCTGCATGAGCGCTCCCGCCCGTCTCCTCCACCTGCTCGTGCGGATGTACCGCCGCCTGGCCGCCGGCCGCATCTCGCCCTGCCGGTTCGATCCGAGCTGCTCCTCCTACGCTCTCGAGGCGCTCGAGTGCCACGGCGCCCGACGCGGCTCGTGGCTGACCATCCGGCGTCTCGCCCGCTGCCATCCCTGGGGTGGCATGGGCTGGGATCCGGTCCCCGACGGAAAGGCGAACTGATGTTCGATGGCCTCTTCGAGATCATCGCCACGGTGCTCAGCACCTTCTACGACCTGATCCCGAACTACGCGGTGGCGATCGCCCTGCTCACGCTGGCCGTGATGGTGGTGACCACGCCCTTCACGCTGAAGGGCACCCGCAGCATGATCCAGATGCAGCGGCTGCAGCCCGAGATGCGTCGACTGCAGCTGAAGCACAAGGACGATCGTCAGAAGCTCAACGAGGAGCTGATGGCGTTCTACAAGGAGAACCAGCTCAACCCGCTGGGCGGCTGTCTCCCGTTGCTGCTGCAGGCGCCGATCTTCATGCTGCTGTTCCAGGTGATCAAGGGCCTCACCCACGTCGGGCGCGACGGCAGGTTCCTCCCCAAGCACCTCGACCACTCCGACGCCCTCTACCGGGCGCTTGAAGGGTCCAAGGAGATGACGGCCTTCGGGGTCGACCTGGCCGAGAGCGCCAGCAAGGCGCTGACGTCGGGCTTCGTGCACGGTCTGCCCCATGTGGCGATGGTGGCCATCGTGGCGCTGTCGTCCTACTACCAGCAGAAGCAGATCCAGGGCCGGAACCCCGATGCGGAGATCCCGCCTCAGCAGAAGATGCTGATGCGGCTCATGCCGGCCATGTTCGTGTTCTTCGCCTTCGTGTCCCCGGCCGCGCTGGTCGTGTACTTCGTGACCTCGAACCTGTACCGGATCGGGATGCAGCACTACATCACCAGGACGCTGTACCACGGCGAGGATTCCCTCGGGGCGCAGGCCCAGAAGGCCAGCGTCGAGGCCAAGAAGCTGAAGGACGAGCACGGCAGCCAAGATCTGCTCCCCCGCGTGGGGCGCAAGGCGAAGGCCGTCGAAGCCAAGGCTGTGGAGACGCCGCCCAAGGCGAAGGCCCCCAGTGGCAACGGTGCCACGGTGCCCACGGCCCGCACGGGCGCACCCAATCGATCCAAGAAGAAGAGGAAGCGCCGCTGATGGAGTGGGTTGAGACGACGGGCAAGACCGTCGAAGAAGCCAAGGACGTTGCCCTCGATCAGCTCGGCGTCGACGAGCAGGACGCCGAGTTCGAGGTGCTCGAGGAGCCCCGCACGGGCCTGTTCGGCCGTACCCGGGGAGAGGCGCGGGTGCGGGCCCGGGTCCGGCCCACGCAGCCTCGGCCCAAGGTGGAGCGCCGCGACCGCCGCGGCCGATCGGGCAGCAAGCCCTCCAAGCCCGGTGGGCGGGGAGCGGAAGGTCGGCCGCGTCGGGAGCCGGCATCGACCGATGCGGATGCGGCGGTGGCCGTGCTGCCCGAGCCCGAGCCCGCTCTGATCGAAGCAGCCGATGCAGTCGATGGAGCGGCAACCCCGAGGTCCCCAGCAACCCCCAAGACCCCTGCTGGACCCAAGCGCAACCGGCGTGAAGGATCTGGCGGCGGCCGGGCCCGTGCCCGCACCACTGATGAGTTCGACGATGACGAGGAGACGATCGAGATGAGCGACACCGAGCTTGCTGCCCAAGGTGAGGTGGTTCGGGGCTTCCTCCTCGATCTCCTCGACGCCTTCGGCCTGGACGGCGATGTGGCGGCCACCCCCGCCGAGGAGGGCGCTGTGGAGCTGGACGTCACCGGCGAGGACCTGGGCCTGCTCATCGGGCCCAAGGGCCAGACCCTCCAGGCGGTGCAGGAGCTGTCCCGCAGCATGCTGCAGCGCCAGCTGCCCGGTGAGACGCACGCCCGGATCCGGATCGACGTGGGTGGCTATCGGCAGCGTCGTCGTGAGGCGCTGGAGCGCTTCGTCACCCAGATCGCCGACGACGTGAAGGCCAGTGGTGTGCAGAAGGCGCTGGAGCCCATGAGCCCGCCCGATCGCAAGGTCGTGCACGACACGATCAACGAGATCGAGGGCGTCCACACCGTGTCCGAGGGCGAGGACAGCCGCCGTCGCGTGGTGATCATCCCCGACTGATCGGGGCAGCCGGCCCCGGGCCGGCAACGGGACGGGCCACCGATCCCAGAACCGCGGCTGCGTCGGGTGCTCCGACCAGCCGCGGTGTCGTTTTCCGGGCGATGAGCGAGGATGGGTGCATGGATGTGACGCTCTTGGCGCAGCTCGAGCGCTCGAAGGCCCTGGGGTTCCTGGGCCCTGGACCCGTCGAGGACCACGTGGCGCACGCGTCGGGCTTCCTGGAGGCCCTGGTCGGCCTGCGGGGCCGTGTCGTCGACCTGGGGAGCGGTGGCGGCGTGCCGGGCCTGGTCGTGGCCCAGCAGCGACCGGACCTCGAGCTCATCCTGGTGGACGCCATGGGCAAGCGCTGTCGGTTCCTGGAGGAAGCCGCCCACGCCATGGGCGGCGGGATCACCGTGGTGGAGGGGCGGGCCGAGGTGCTGGGTCGGGGCGCGTTGCGAGGAACGGCCGACGTGGTGCTGGCCCGCAGCTTCGGACCACCGGCGGTGACCGCCGAGTGCGCCGCTCCCCTGCTGCGGGTCGGCGGCATCCTCCTGGTCAGTGAGCCGCCGGGTGACACGGGGCGGTGGCCCGAGGGAGGGCTGGCGCAGCTGGGCTTGGTGCCCGACCGTCGGGTCGACTCGACGCCCGCCATCCAGATCCTGCGCCAGGTCACCGCGTGCGACGAGCGCTTTCCCCGCCGGGACGGGATGCCGGCCAAGCGACCGCTGTTCTAGCCCGCGGCGTGTTCCACGTGGAACACCGGGGGAGTCGCGAGGCGAGGTTGAGGGTTCCACGTGGAACATCTGGGCCATTCCTTGCATGCGTGGGGCGAACCGGTCAGGATGCACCGGTGACAGAGTTCGATGATGTAGCCGAACGCGGCCGGGCGATCTTCCAACGGCTGCGCCAGGACGAACCGTCCGCGTCGCCCACGAGCCCCCAAGTGCCCGAACCCGGGTCGGATCACGACGAGGCCGCCCCCGCGGATGGCGTTGAGCCGTCGGTGGTCCCCGCGGGTGACGACCACCCTGCGCCGGACGAGATCTCCGCCCATGCCGTCGGTGCGGACACCGCGGCCGAAGCCTCCGACACGCCGGATCTGGTCGACGGCGCCGGCCCCCCCGCGGTGGCGCCGGCCGGACCCGGCCGAGCGCCGCTCCCCGGTGGCGCCGATCTCCCTCCCCTCGACACCATGACCGGGCCCGACACGGAGCTGGCCGCGACGTCGAGCGCGGAAGAGGCCGGTGCTGCGGCAGTGGGCCCCGCCGAGGCGGACGCCCCGCCCGCCGCTGAAGACCCGTCGGCGGCGGGGGAGGCGCCGGCTCCGGTGCCACCGGTCAGCCACTTCGCCCGGCCCCTGCCGAGGGTCATGGCGGTGGCCAACCAGAAGGGGGGCGTGGGCAAGACCACGACCGCCGTCAACCTGGGGGCGTGCCTCGCGGACATCGGCTATCGGGTGCTCGTCGTGGACCTGGACCCGCAGGGCAATGCCAGCACGGGCCTGGGCATCAACATCCGGGACCTGCAGGGGTCGATGTACGACGTGATCCTCCACGACCTCCCCATCGAGGACTGCGTGGAGGCCACCTCGGTGCGCAACCTCTTCTGCGCCCCCTCCTCCCTGGACCTGGCTGGCGCCGAGATCGAGCTGGTGCCGGCCTTCAGCCGGGAGCTCCGGCTCAAGCGAGCCCTCGAGGAGGTGCACGATGACTACGACTTCGTGCTCATCGACTGCCCACCCTCCTTGGGGCTCCTCACCGTGAACGGTCTGGCCGCCGCCACCGAGGTCATCGTGCCCATCCAGTGCGAGTACTACGCCCTGGAGGGTCTCGGCCAGCTGCTGCGCAACGTCAACCTGGTGCAGCGGAACCTGAACCCCGGGCTCGAGGTGAGTGCCATCATCCTCGTGATGTACGACGCTCGCACGAAGCTGGCCGACCAGGTCGTGACCGAGGTGCGGGCCCACTTCGGCACCAAGGTGTGCCGCAACGTGGTGCCGCGCACCGTGCGGCTGTCGGAGGCCCCCTCGTTCGGGCAGCCGATCATTGCGTTCGATTCGAGCTCTCGCGGGGCCATCGCCTATCGCGAGCTGGCCAAGGAGGTGAGCGGTGGCACGCCGCAGCGGGCTCGGTAGAGGCTTGGGGGCCTTGATCCCCACGGACATGACCGGTGAGGCCGGGTCGGCGTTGCGGGAGGTGCCGGTCGAGTCGATCGCGCCGAACCCCCATCAGCCCCGCCGGTACTTCGACGAGGAGGCCCTGGCCACGCTCACGGCGTCGGTGGCGGAGCTCGGCGTGCTGCAGCCCATCCTCGTGCGCGAGGTCGGGGAGGACCGCTTCGAGCTGGTGGCAGGGGAGCGCCGGTGGCGGGCCGCCAAGCGGGCCGGGTTGCCGTCGATCCCCGTCGTGGTGCGCGCCGTCGACGAGGTGCTCTCGCTCGAGCAGGCCCTCGTGGAGAACCTGCACCGGGAGGACCTCAACCCGCTGGAGGAGGCGGCCGCCTACCAGCAGCTGATGGAGGACTTCTCCCTCACCCAGGAGCAGGTGGCGCAGAAGGTGGGCAAGTCCCGCTCGGGGGTCGCCAACACCCTGCGGTTGTTCCAGCTCCCACCGTCGATCCAGCGCCTGGTGGCCGAGAACCAGCTGGCCGCCGGCCATGCCAAGGCCCTGCTGGGCACCCCTGACCGGGCCTTCCAGGAGCGACTGGCCAAGGAGATCGTGGCCAACGGGCTGTCGGTGCGTGAGGCCGAAGAAGCGGTGCGCCTCCACAACGAGCCGCCCGCCAGCCGCGACGGCGAGGCGGCTGAGGCGGGGGACCGCGTGCCCGGGCCAGTCGCCAAGCGGCTGCGGGCCCCAGGGCTGCTGGAGCTCGAGGAGCTGCTGGCCGACCACCTCGACACCCGCGTCAAGGTCTCGATGGCCTCCGCCAACGGGCGCGGCAAGATGGTCATCGAGTTCGGCGGCCTCGAGGACCTGGAGCGGATCTACCGGGCCATGACCGAGGGTCGTCGCACCGACGGGTGACCGGGGTCGACTCTCGATCGGCCATCGAGGGTCTGGGGGTTCAACACGAGGTTGACGTTGTCCACAACCTGTGTGGAACCTTGTGGAGAACCGCCTGCAGCCCTCAGGACACCGGCGTCGGGCAGGTGGTCGGTCGACCGTGACTCGAGGTCCAGGGGCCGCTTGTGATAACGATCACAATAAGCGACCGGGGGATCGTCAGTCGAAGCCGCGGGCCATGTTGGCGAAGCGGGTGTACTGGGGCAGGAAGGCCAGCTGCACGACGCCCGTGGGCCCGGAGCGGTGCTTGGCCACGATGATCTCGGCCTGCCCGGCGTTCTCGGGCTTGGCGTCGTAGATCTCCTCCCGGAAGATGAACATCACCACGTCGGAGTCCTGCTCGATCGAGCCCGACTCACGCAGGTCGGCCAGCATGGGCCGCTTGTCGGCCCGCATCTCGAGGCCGCGGGAGAGCTGTGACAACGCCACCACCGGGGTCTCCAGCTCACGGGCGAGGATCTTCAGGCCGCGGCTGAGCTCCGACACCTCGACCTGGCGGTTCTCGGCGTTGGAGCGGCCGGTCATGAGCTGGAGGTAGTCGATCACGATCATGCCGAGATCGCCCACCTGGCTCTTCAGCCGCCGAGCCTTGGCCCGGATCTCCATGATGGTGAGGTTCGGGTTGTCGTCGATCCAGATCTTGGCCTCGCCCAGCCGACCGATGGCCCGGGAGATCTTGGTCCAGTCGTCGGCCTCGAGGCGCCCGTTGCGGGCGCGCGACGAGTCCACCTTGGCCTCCGCGCACAAGAGGCGCTGCGACAGCTCGAGGCTGCTCATCTCGAGCGAGAAGAACAGGACCGGGCGCTGGGCCTCGAGGGCGGCGTGGGCCACCATCCCCAGCGCGAACGACGTCTTGCCCATGGCGGGTCGGGCCCCGACCACCACCAGCGAGCTGGGCTGCAGGCCCGACAAGAGGTTGTCGAGGTCGATGTAGCCCGTCGGCGTGCCGGTGATCGACTCGCCCTTCTCGTAGAGGTCCTCGAAGCGCTGCAGGTTGTCCCCGAGCAGGTCGGAGATCTGCCGGGTGCTGTCGGTGACCCGGCGCTCGTTCACCTCGTAGACGAGGGACTCGGCGCGGTCGAGGGCCTTGGCGACGTCGTCGGGGACGGAGTACCCCAGCTCGGCGATCTCGCCCGCCACGCCGATGAGGCGCCGCAGGAGGGAGTACTCCTCGACGATGCTGGCGTAGCGGCCGGCGTTGGTGGTCGCCGGGGTAGACGACATGATCTGGGCCAGGACGGCCGGGCCGCCGATGCCCTCGAGCAGGTTGGCCCGGCGCAGCTCGTCGGCCACCGTCACCGAGTCGACGGGCTGACCCGTGGCGTAGAGCGTGTGGATGGCGTCGTACACGTGCCCGTGGGCGGGCTTGTAGAAGTCGGACGCGGTGACCACGCCGGCGGCGCTCGCGATGGCCTCCGCCGAGAGCATCATGGCGCCGAGGAGCGACTCCTCGGCGTGGAGGTCGTGCGGGGGCACCCGTCCGGCGGCGGAGGATCGTCGCTGGGAGTCGTGCTCGTCGAGTCGGGTGACCATGGGGACTCCACCTTCGTCCAGCGGGCCTGTGGGGGGCTAGGGGTACAACCCTGGGGACCAGTAGTGGACAACCTTGGGGATGACGGGCGCGCGCTGTGGACAGCCCCAAGGCCCGGGGCCGTCCACACCGCACGAAACTCACCCGATCAGCCGGCCAGGGCCGGCTGTCGCGGCCTAGGAGGCGACGATCTCGACGGTGATCGGGAACTCCACGTCAGCATGGAGCTTGGCCGGCACGAGGTGCTGGCCGAGGGACTTGATCGGCTCGTCGAGGTGGAGCTTGCGACGGTCGATCTCGACGCCCGTCTGGGCGGCCACGGCGTCGGCGATCTCCGACGTGGTCACCGAGCCGAAGAGCTTGCCCTCGGCGCCGGCCCGTGCCGCGATGGTGACGACCTTGGGCACGAGCGACTTGGCGATGGCCTCGGCCGCCGAGCGGTCGGTGGCATCGCGCAGGTCGCGGGCGCGGCGCATGGCCGTGGCCTGGGCCTCGACGCCCGGGGTGGCCCGGAAGGCCAGGCCCTTGGGCACGAGGTAGTTGCGGGCGTACCCGTCGGCGACATCGACGATGTCACCCTTCTTGCCCACCTGGGCAAGGTCGGAGCGCAGGACGACCTTCATCAGGCCTCCTCGCCCGCGCCGACGGCTTCGGTGGCCACGACGTCCTCGACGCTGTCGATGCCCTCGTCACCGAGGTCGGCACCGAGGTCCGGATCCAGGTCCGGATCGAGGCGGCTCATGGGCTCGGTCTCGGGGGCCGGCAGGTCGCGATCGCGCTCACGACGGCCGCCGCGCTCACCGTCGCCCCGCTTGGGGCCTCGGGTCTGCGTGACGCGGCTGGCGTAGGGCAGGATCGCCATCTCACGGGCGTTCTTGATGGCCCGGGCGATCTCAGCCTGCTGCTGCACGTTGTTGCCGGTGACTCGACGAGCGCGGATCTTGGCCCGGTCGGACATGAACCGACGAAGGAGGTTGACGTCCTTCCAGTCCACGTACTCGACCCGCTCGGTGATGAGCAGGCTGATCTTCTTCTTGGCCCGGCGGGCGTTGTCCTTGTTCTTGGTGCGGGGTGTCGGCTTGGCCATCAGAACGGCTCCTCAGCGGGGTCGTAGCCGGCGGGGGCCTGGTTCTGGGTGGGACGGCTGTTGCCGCCCCCTCCGCCAGCGGGAGCGTCGCCATCGCGACGCTCGTTGCGGGTGATGTCAGCGGTGGCCCAGCGCAGGCTGGGGCCGACCTCGTCGGCGATGATCTCGACCTTGGAGCGCTTGTCGCCCTGGTCGGTCTCCCACGAGCGCTGCTCG
>JBKJIL010000096.1:0-8782 GCA_046598435.1 Acidimicrobiales bacterium | reverse complement strand
GGCGTGGGGGCGGGGGCAGACCCTCGCGGCTCATGGCGACAGGATACGGGTGGGGATCCGCGTCGACACGGCATGGGCTGGATAGCGTTTTCTGCCATGAGCAGCCGCACCTGCGCCAAGCCGGGATGCAACGTCACCGCCAGCGCCACCCTCACCTACGACTACAGCGGTCGCGTGGCGTGGGTCGAGCTCCTGGACAGCGATGCCCACCCCATGAACTACGACCTGTGCACCCAGCACGCCGACCACCTCCGCGTGCCGCAGGGCTGGGCCTTCCAGGACCGCCGGGTGCGCTACCCGTCCGCTCTCACCGACGCCATCGCGTCCTGAGCGCCACGGCGCTCGACCCGTCGGGCCCGTGACTTCCGGGGCGCCGGGCCTGCCGCGTACCCTGCCCCGGTGACCGAGGCCGCCACCGCCCACCCCGACGCGTCGGCGCGCCCGCGCACGTGGGGCCTGGGGGATGTGGTCCTGGGCGTCACCATCGGTCTCACCGGTGCCCAGCTCGCCGTCGTGGCCATCCTGTCCGCCACCGACCGCACCATCGACCAGGTCGACGAGCTCCCGCTCTCGCTGGTGGCCCTGGCCCAGACGGGGCTCTGGCTGGGGCTGCTGGGAGCACCTGTCGTCGCCACTCGCCTGAAGGGCAACGGCGTCATCGCCGATCTCCACCTGCGGGCCCGCCTGGCCGATGCCTGGCAGGGAGGGCTCGCCGGGGTCGTGCTCCAGCTGGTGGCGATCCCGCTGCTCTACTGGCCGCTGCTCGATGCCCTCGGCAAGGACGCCTCCGATCTCGAGGGCCCGGCCCGGGCCATGACGGACCGTGCTGACGGTGCGCTCGGCGTGGTGCTGCTCGTGGCCATCGTGGGGATCGCGGCCCCGATCATCGAGGAGATCTTCTATCGGGGCCTGTTCCAGCAGGCGCTGCTCAAGCGCGGGCTGCCCCCCACGGCCGCCATCGGCATCAACGCCACCGTGTTCGGGTTGAGCCACGGGGAGCTGCTGCAGCTGCCTGCTCTCATCCTCTTCGGCGCGGCGGCCGGGGTCCTCGCCCACCGCTCTGGCCGTCTCGGCCCGGCCATCGCCGCCCACGTCACGTTCAACATGGTGACCGTCGTCGCGCTCCTCGCCGCGGGGTGACCTCTGATGAGGGGCGCTGGTCTGCGACGATGACCCCCGCCATGCACCCCCACGACGGCACCGGGAGCGACCTGCTCGACTTCGACGACGACCTCGACGACGACCTCGACGCGGACGGGCTCGCCATCGAGGACGACGACGGCGGCGGCTGGCACCTCCCCCCGCCCGATGACCCGGTGGCTCGGGCCCACCGTGAGCGCATGGTGCGCATCGGGGTCGACGCCGTGGTGCTGGCCATGTGCGCCGTGTTCGTGTTCGCCAACCTCCATCCGGGCGAGGTGCTCTCCAGCGCCGTGCCCGCCGGGGGCGACATGGGCGCCCACGTGTGGGGGCCGGCCTTCCTGCGCGACCACCTCTTGCCGGAGCTCCGGCTCTCCGGTTGGACACCTGACTGGTACGCCGGGTTCCCCGCCTACCAGTTCTACATGGTGATCCCGTCGCTCCTGATCGTGGCCCTCGACGTCGGCTTCTTCGGCGGCTGGACGATGGTGCTGCCCCTCGCCGCGGGTGCCGCCTTGGCCCGTCGCGGGTGGCGGGCCGACCCCGGTTGGCGGCGCCGAGCGCTCGTGGCCGCCGCCGTCTCGGTGGCGGTCCTCGGCATCGAGCTCCCCTACGGCACGGCCTTCAAGCTCGTCACCATCGCCGGCCTCCTCACGTTGCCGGCCGCCGCCTACGCCTTCGGCCGCCTGGCCGACCTCGCCTTCCCCGGTCCCGCGCTCCTGGCCGTCGCCACGGTGCCCTTCCTGTTCGATCGCAACTTCACGATCTACGGCGGCAACGTCGCCTCCACCCTCGCTGGCGAGTTCGCCTTCTCGATCAGCCTGTCGCTGTGCGTGCTGTACCTCGGGGTGGTCGTTCGGGGCCTGTCCACGGGCCGCCACCGGGCCCTGGCTGCCGTGCTGCTGGCGCTCACCGGTCTGTGCCACCTCATCCCGGCCTTCTACGCCATCGCAGGCACGGCCGTGATCGTGCTGTTGCGCCGGCCGGCGCTGAGCACGCTGCGCTGGCTTCTCGCCGTCTTCCCGGTGGCGGGGTTGATCTCGGCGTTCTGGGTGCTCCCGTTCTTCTGGCAGCGGGCCTACGTGAACGACATGGGCTGGGAGAAGCTGCCCTACGCCAACGAGACGGTCTGGAAGTACCTCATCCCCCGACGCCCCGACCTGGCCCAGGACATCCGCTGGGTGCTGGCCCTGGCCATCATCGGGCTGGTGCTGTCGCTGGCGTTCAAGGTGCGCGCCGGGTGGATCCTGGCCGGCTTCGTGGTGGTGGCCGGCGTGGCCTTCGTGCTCGTGCCCCAGGGCCGGCTCTGGAACGCGCGGCTCCTGCCCTTCTACTACTTGGCCCTGTACATGCTGGCGGCGGTGGGGGTGTCCGAGATGGGCCGGACGATCGCCGTGCTGGCCGCCCGAGACCCGGAGCGGCCGAGCATCGTGTGGCCGGCCGTGACGGCTGGCGTGGCGTTGCTGGCCAGCCTCGTCCTCGTCGGGCTCCCGCTGCGCACGCTGCCCTTCGGGTCGGCCCGAGCCGACGGCTCCTACAGCTTCCTCGGGTTGCGCAACGGCGTCGACGACCAGAGCTTCGTGCGCTCCTGGGCCCGGTGGAACTACACGGGCTACGAGGGCAAGGACGCCTATCCTGAGTACCGCGACCTCGTGAGGACGATGGAGCAGGTGGGTCGTGAGCACGGGTGCGGCCGCGCCTTCTGGGAGTACGAGAAGGAGCTGAACCGCTACGGCACCCCGATGGCGCTGATGCTCCTGCCCCACTGGAGCGACGGCTGCATCGGTTCGATGGAGGGCCTGTTCTTCGAGGCGTCGGCCACCACGCCGTTCCACTTCCTCACGCAGGTCGAGCTCTCGGCCGCTCCGAGCGCGGCGCAGCGCGACCTGCCCTACAACGGCTTCGACATGGACAAGGGGATCGAGCACCTCCAGCTCATGGGGGTGCGGTACTACCTCGCCACGTCCGTGCAGGCCACGGAGGCGGCCCGCACCCAGCCCGCCCTGACCGAGCTGGCCACCTCCGGGCCGTGGACGATCTTCCAGGTGGCCGACAGCGACCTGGTCGAGCCTCTGGCCAACGAGCCCGCCGTCCTCGACGACGTGGCCGACGCCCAGCACGACTGGATCTGCCGCACCAAGGACGACGCCGGGCGGTGCGCCGGCCCCGCCGTCACCTGGTACACCGACCCGAGCCGATGGGACGTGTACCTGGCCTCCAGCGGCCCGCGGGGCTGGCAGCGAGTGGACACCGACGACCCGCAGCCCACGGCCCGACGAGCGGCTCCGGTGCAGGTCAGCGACATCGTGGCCGGCACCGACACGATCTCCTTCGACGTCGACGAACCCGGGAGCCCGGTGCTGGTGAAGGCGTCGTACTTCCCCAACTGGCGGGTGGAGGGCGCCCAGGGCCCCTACCGGGTGGCCCCCAACCTGATGGTGGTCGTGCCGACCAGCGACCACGTCGAGCTGCACTACGGCCGCGAGCCCATCGAGTGGGCGGGCTACCTCCTCACGCTGCTAGGCGTCGCCCTGGCCGTGCTCCTCGCCAGCCGGCCGCCGCTGACGATCCGGGCTCGCCCCGACCGCCGCCGCGCTCGCCACCTGGCCATGGGGGACCCGTCGATCGACGACTCCGAGTGAGCGGTCGCCTGCGCCGCCTGGCCCTGTTGGCCGTGGTGCCCACCGTGGCCGACATCGGGTTGTTCGTGCTGCTGCGCGGCACCGCGGGGTGGATGCTGGTGCTGGCCGACGCCACGGCGGTGGCGGCGGCGTCGGTGCTGTCCTACGGCCTGCACCGGGCGGTGACCTTCCGAAGCGACCCGTTCGTGCGCTGGGTGCGGATGCCGGCCGTCTTCGCCGCGGTCGCCTCCCTGGCCGGAGTCGTCGATGTCGTTGTCCTCCGCAGTCTCTACGCCGCCCACGGCTTCAGCGGCACCGCCGCGCTGACGGCCGCCAAGCTCGTGGCCGTTGCGGCGGCCGCCGGCGTGCGGCTGGTGCTCTATCGGGCGGTGCTGCTGAGCGTGGTGCGCCGATCGATCCGGGCGCGCATCGAGCGTCCGCCGGCGCCCGGCCTGCTCCGAGCCACAGTCGTGCTGCCCGCTCTCGACGAGGCCGGTCGCATCGGGGCGACGATCGCGGCGGTGCGAGCTGCGCTGTCGGCCGTGGCCGCCGAGGGGGGCATCGAGGTCGTGGTGGTGGACGACGGCTCCACCGACGGCACCGCCGACGCCGCCCTGGGCGCGGGCGCCGACCAAGTCGTGGTGCTGCCCCGCAACCGGGGCAAGGGGGCGGCCGTGCGGGCCGGGGTGCGGGTGGCGCGCGGTCGCACGGTGGCCTTCACGGATGCCGACCTGTCCTACTCGCCCGACCAGCTGCTGGGTCTGATCGAAGAGATCGAGCTCGGTTGGGACGTGGCTGTCGGCAGCCGACGTCACCCCGATGCCTCCACGGAAGAGGGGGCGGGCGCGCTGCGTGATCTGGGGAGCCGCGTCATCAACCTCGTCACGACCGCCGTGCTCTTGAGCCGGCCCCACGACACCCAGTGCGGGCTCAAGGCCTTCCGCTCCGATGTGGCCGTCATGGTCTTCGGCCTCGGCCGGGTGGACGGGTTCGCCTTCGACATCGAGCTCCTGCACCTCGTCGAGCGCCACGAGCTGTCGCTCATCGAGGTGCCGGTGCGCCTCGTCAGCAGCGAGCGGTCCACGGTGCGGGTGGTGCGCGACGGCACCCGGCTGCTGCGAGACGTGTGGCGCATCCGGCACTGGTCGGCCACGGGTGCCTACGAGCTGGTCGACGACGCGCCGGCCCCGGCCCGCACGGTCGGAGCCACGGGTCCTCACAACTAGGGTGGCCCGCTGATGGGTGACCTGGACGCGATCTTCAAGGCCTATGACATCCGGGGGATCACTCCCGATCAGCTCGACGCGGCCCTCGCCGGTCGCATCGGTGCCGCCTTCGCTCGGTTTGCCGCCGATCAGGTGGGCGGCGCTCGCAAGGTCCTCATCGGGCGTGACATGCGGGCATCGGGCGTGGAGCTCTCGGCCGCCTTCGCTGACGGAGTGCGCTCGCAGGGCCTCGACGTCGTGGACCTCGGCTTGGCCTCCACCGACCTCGTGTACTTCGCGTCCGGCAAGCTCGACGCGCCGGCGGTGATGCTCACGGCATCCCACAACCCGGCCCAGTACAACGGCATGAAGATGTGCCTCGCCGGGGCCCGGCCCATCGGTGAGGACACCGGGCTCCGAGAGATCAAGGCCATGGCGGCCGACGGGGTGCCCGCCACCGGGCTGGCCGGAGGCGTCGAGCGGCTCGACCTCCTGCGGGACTTCGCTCGCCACGTGCAGTCGTTCGTGGATGTCAGCGTCCTGCGCCCGCTCAAGGTGGTGGCCGACACCGCCAACGGCATGGGCGGGCTCGTGGTGCCGGCCGTGTTCGCCGGCCTCCCGTTCGACCTCGAGGTCATGTACGGCGAGCTCGACGGCACCTTCCCGAACCACCCTGCCGATCCCATCCAGGCCGAGAACCAGCGCGACCTGCAGGCTCGGGTGCTGGCCACCGGCGCTGACGTCGGCCTGGCCTTCGACGGCGACGCCGACCGGGTCTTCCTCGTCGACGAGCTCGGTCAGACGCTGTCGGGCTCGCTCACCACGGCCATCGTCGCGGCGGGCGTCCTCGAGAAGCACCCCGGGTCCACCATCCTGCACAACTGCATCTGCTCGAAGGCCGTCGGCGAGGTCGTCCGCGAGCGGGGCGGCACGCCCGTGCGCACCAAGGTCGGCCACAGCTTCATCAAGGCGATCATGGCCGAGACCGGTGCCGCCTTCGGCGGCGAGCACTCCGCCCACTACTACTTCCGCGACAACTACCGAGCCGACTCAGGGGCCATCGCCGCCCTCGTCGTGCTCGAGCAGCTGAGCCGATCGGGGCAGTCGCTCTCCGAGCTCCGCAAGCCCTTCGACCGCTACGCCGCGTCCGGCGAGCTCAACGCCACCGTCGGCGATCCGGCGGCTGTGATCGAGCTGGTCGCGGCGGCTTACCCGGCCGACGCCCAGGACCGCCTCGACGGCCTCACCGTCGACTTGGGCGAGTGGTGGTTCAACCTGCGAGCCTCCAACACCGAGCCGCTCCTGCGCCTCAACCTCGAAGCCGCCGACCCCATCGCATGCGACGAGCGCGTGGCCGAGGTCCAAGCCCTGATCGCCGCCGCCACCTGAAGGAGACCAACCATGGCCCTCGACCCTCAGCTCCTCGAGATCCTCGCCTGCCCTGATGACAAGGGGCCGCTCCTCTACTTCGAGGACGAGGACTCGCTGTACAACCCCCGCCTCAAGCGCCGCTACGCCATCCGCGACGACATCCCGATCATGCTCATCGACGAGGCCGAGACGGTGGCCGACGAGGAGCACGATCGCCTGCTCGCCAAGGCTGAGGCCCAGGGCATCTCGCCCACCTTCGAGGCCTAGATGAGCGGGATCCTCGACTCTGTCGGCATGTTCGACCTCGCCGCCGCGCTCCCCGAGCAGGTCGCCGCGGCGGCGTTGCTGGCCGCCGACGTCGAGGGCCTCCCCGAGCACGACGACATCGAGAACGTCGTCGTCCTCGGCATGGGCGGTAGCGGCATCGCCGGCGACATCGTCGCGGCCGTGGCGGGGCCGTTCATGTCGGTGCCCGTCACCGTCTCGAAGGGCTACGAGGCGCCGTCGTTCGTGGGTGAGGGCACGCTGTGCTTCGCCGTGTCGTGCTCCGGCGACACCGAGGAGACGCTCGAGGCGGCCCAGGCGGCCGTCTCGGCCGGCGCCCAGCTCGTCGCCCTGTCGATCGGCGGCGAGCTGAAGGAGCTGGCCGATTCCATCGGTGCGCCTCATGTCGTGCTGCCCGACATCCCCATGCCCCGGGCCGGCGTGGGCTCCGTGAGCATCCCCGCCCTCGTCGTGCTCGAGCGGGTGGGCCTGTTCCCCGGTGCGAGCGGCTACATCGCTGACGCCATCGACCAGCTCCGCCGCCGGCGTGACCGCCTCATCAAGGACGGCAGCTCCGCGCAGCAGCTGGCCAAGGAGATCGGTCGCACGATGCCGATCGTCTATGGCGGCGACGCCATCGGCGGCGTGGCCGCCTACCGCTTCAAGTGCCAGGTCAACGAGAACGCCAAGGCCCCTGCCTTCTGGGCGCCGGTGCCCGAGATGTGCCACAACGAGATCTGCGGCTGGGGCCAGCACGGCGACGCCACCCGCCAGGTGATGACCGTGGTGCGCTTCCGTCACGACTTCGAGCACCCGCAGGTCGCCCGTCGCTTCGAGCTGACCTACGACGTGCTCGACGAGGTCGTCCACGCCGTCACCGACGTGGT
Organism: Acidimicrobiales bacterium; assembly: GCA_046598435.1. Taxonomy (GTDB): domain Bacteria; phylum Actinomycetota; class Acidimicrobiia; order Acidimicrobiales; family VFJN01; genus VFJN01. Next base: position 1,294 of record JBKJIL010000096.1, on the reverse strand, counting down.
GGCCGAGGGCGAGGGCGCGCTGGCGCAGCTCTTCGACATGATCATCCACGGCGACTTCGTGAGCCTCCACATGGCCGTCGAGGCCGGTGTGGACCCGGGCCCCATCCCCGTGCTCCTCGATCTCAAGGCGGCCCTCGCCCGGTAGGGGCGACTACCATTGCCAGCCGGGCTGATCAGGGTGCTGCCTGCTGGCAGCCAGCCCTCCACCACACCACGAACCGTGCGCGCGACGCCGTCGCGCCCGCAGGAGGACCCATGACCACCACCCCTGATCAGGACTTCAAGGTCGCCGACCTCACGCTCGCCCCTTGGGGCCGCAAGGAGATCGAGCTGGCCGAGGTCGAGATGCCCGGCCTCATGGCGCTGCGAGCGGAGTTCACCGACTCCCAGCCCCTCAAGGGCGCCCGCATCACCGGTTCGCTGCACATGACCATCCAGACCGCCGTGCTCATCGAGACGCTCACCGCGCTCGGCGCCCAGGTGCGCTGGGTGAGCTGCAACATCTTCTCCACCCAGGACCATGCCGCGGCCGCCGTGGCCGTCGGCCCCGAGGGCTCTGTCGCCGACCCCAAGGGCGTGCCCGTGTTCGCCTGGAAGGGCGAGACGCTCGAGGAGTACTGGTGGTGCACCGAGCAGGTGCTGCAGTGGCCCGACGGCGGCGGGCCCAACATGATCCTCGACGACGGCGGCGACGCCACCCTGCTCGTCCACAAGGGCGTCGAGTTCGAGAAGGCGGGCGTCGTGCCCGACGCCACCGAGGACGACCCGGAGGAGTGGGGGGTCATCATCGACACCCTCAAGCGCTCCCTCGCCGAGGACCCCAACCGCTGGACGGCCATCGCCAGTGGCATCAAGGGCGTCACCGAGGAGACCACCACCGGCGTGCACCGGCTCTACCAGATGTTCGAGGCCGGCGAGCTCCTGTTCCCGGCCATCAACGTCAACGACTCGGTCACCAAGTCGAAGTTCGACAACCTCTACGGCTGTCGCCACAGCCTGATCGACGGCATCAACCGCGGTGTCGACGTGATGCTCGGCGGCAAGGTGGCCGTCGTCTGTGGCTACGGCGAGGTCGGCAAGGGCTCGGCCCAGTCGTTGCGGGGCCAGGGCTGCCGGGTCATCGTCACCGAGGTCGACCCGATCTGCGCGCTGCAGGCCGCCATGGAGGGCTTCGAGGTCAACACCCTCGAGGCCGTGCTCGCCACGGCCGACATCTTCATCACCACCACTGGCAACAAGGGCATCATCTCCGCCGAGCACATGGCGAAGATGAAGCACAACGCCGTCGTCGGCA
>JBKJIL010000285.1:0-5871 GCA_046598435.1 Acidimicrobiales bacterium | reverse complement strand
TGAGGGAGGCGAACTTGTTGTCATTGGGCGGAATGATCTTCGCCCAGTACTGCTTCACGAGCTCCGGGTACTCCCGCAGCGCGGTGTCCATGTCGCAGAAGATGACGCCCTGCTGCTCGAGGTCCTCACGGTTGCGGTGGAAGACGACCTCGGACTCGTACTGGGCGGTGACCCCGGCCAGGTACTTGCGCTCGGCCTCGGGGATCCCCAGCTTCTCGTAGGTCTGCTTGATGGCGTCGGGCAGATCGTCCCAGCTGTCGACCTGACCGGCGGTGGGCTTGATGTAGTAGTAGATGTCGTCGAGGTAGATCTCCGACATGTCCCCGCCCCACTTGGGCATGGGGCGCTTCTGGAAGGCCCGGTAGGACTTGAGGCGGAAGTCGAGCATCCAGTCGGGCTCGCCCTTCATCCAGCTCATCTCCCGGATGATGTCCTCGTTGATGCCCTTCTTGGGCTTGAAGACGTAGTCCTCAGCGTCGCTCCAGCCCAGCTTGTACTTGGAGAGGTCGAGGTCGGTGACTGCCATCAGGACGGGCCTTTCGGAGACGTCGGGGATTTCTCCTATGGCGATGGTAACAATTCCCGGTCGGAGCCGAAACCTCAGGGGGTGCGCAGGGCCGCAGCGGCGGAGACGTTGCGGGCGGAACGGCTGGGCAGGGCGGCGGCCACGTTCAGGATCGTCAGGGCGGCGACGACGACGACCGCCACGGCCCAGGTGGGGCTGACCGGGTCGTCCACCACCCCGATGCCGCCTGCCACGGACCGCCAGACCACCCGTCCGGCCATGAGCCCGAGGGGGACGCCGACGGCCAGGCCGATGACGCCGATCGTGGTGGCCTGCCACACGAGGGTCGATCCCAGCTGTCGGCGCTCGAACCCGAGCGTGCGCAGCACGGCCAGGTCCTGGCGCCGCAGGCGGACGGTCGAGACGAGGGCGTGGACGACGGCCACGGCGGCAAGGAGGGCGAGGAACGTGGCGAGGGCCCGCGGCAGAGCTTCGACCTCCGCGAGGTTGTTGACCGCTGAGGGCAGGCGGGGTGCATAGACCTCGGTGCCGGTGGCCTCGGCCAGTGCGGCGTTGGCGGCCTCGACATCGACGCCCGGGGCCCACTTGATGAGGATGTCGACGTTGACCTCGTCGGGTGCCGAGATGGCCTCGAAGTCATCCCGGCCCAGCAGCACCCCGCGGTCGGGTGAGCTGCGCTCGTCCACGACGGGGAAGGCGGCAGTCCCCACGACGGTTGCCCGCAGCGCTTCACGAGCCCCCTCGACCACCACCTCGTCACCGATGTCGACGCCGGCGTGCTCGAGGGTCGACCGGCCCAGCACGACCTCCCGGCCACCGGTCGGGGCGTGGCCGGAGAGCAGGGAGGCGGCCATCGCGCCCTTGAGGGACTCGAGGACGTAGGTGTTGACCTCGTCGTCGCCGATGCGGGCCAGGCCGCTGAGACCCGCGCCGGCCTGGAGGACGTCGCGATCGGCCAGCATCTCGTCGCCACCCTCGGCCAGCACATCGCCGCTGAAGCCCGACACCGCAGCGTCGAACGGTGACCCGTATCGGGCCGGCGAGCCCACGAGGCGGTGCGCGCTGGCGACGAAGACGATGACGCCGACGAGTCCTGCCACGCCGAGCACGACACCGAGCAGGGCGGACCGCACCGCCCACGACGTGCCTCGTTGCGGCTCGACGGCCATGCCGACGCCGGTGGTGGCTGACGGTGGGAGGCCCATGTGGCGCAGCGCCCCCATCGCGCGCGACGGGCGCGCCCCCGCCGCACGAGCGGCGCCCACCCGGGTGTGACGGCCCACGACGGCAGCGGCCAGCACGGCCAGGAGCAGGGCCGCGGCCACGACGCCGGCGAAGCCCACGAGCAGTGCCGGACCGTCGACCGACAGCCCGGGGTCCGGCTCGGCCCGACGGGCGACGCCGAGCGGCATGAGTGGGGACGCGCCCACGCTCAGCGCGACTGCGACGAGCCCACCGGCCAGCGCCACCGGAACGGCGCCGGCGACCTGGGACGCGACCCGCGCTGATCGCGTCATGCCGAGCGCAGCCAGCCACCGGTCGTCCGCCCCCTGCATCGCGAAGTGGCGAGAGAGCGCCTGCGACACGGCGACCGCGCCGGCGACGGCGGCGACCAGCGCGCAGAGCAGAAGGGCGGCGACGATCACGTCGATGCTCGACTGGATCTTGGCGTCGAGCTCCGAAGCCGGCGTGAGCTCGAGCATCGTGTCCGGGAACATCTCTCGCAGATGCCGGCTGACGGCTCTCGTGTCCGCGGCGCCGCGTCGGAGCTTCACCGTGAGGCCGCCGGGATAGGTTGCGACGTCATCGCCGTGGGCCTCCCGGAAGGCCGGCGTGAGGAAGGCCCGGGGCTGGAAGTCGCCCGAGCTGTCGCTCAGGAAGGTCGGGGCGGCGACGATCGCACGTACCACGAGGGTCACTCGAGGACCGGCGGGGGGGCCCGCCCCGCCGCCGGTGAACAGCGGCTCGAGCTGGTCGGGCGCGTAGGACTCGAAGTCGGCCTCGTCCCCCACCTTCAGCCCCGACTCGCGGGCGAAGGCCTCGGTGATGGCGATCTCGTCCGCACGCCTGAAGTCCGGGAGCGTGCCCTCGAGGACGCGAGGCCGATCGACCTCGTCGTCGTAGGTGCCGTCGGCGTCCACCACGGCGAGGAAGTCCAGGTACGGGTACGCCCCGCTCCCGGCCGGGACGATGAAGGGGAACTCGCTCCTCGCCACGACCTCCACCTCGGGGAGCGCACGGACCTGTTCGGCCGCCCGCTCGAGATCTCCTCCGGGCGGGCCGTCGAAGGCGATGTCGAGGTCGCTGGCCAGCGTCTCCTCGCGGAAGCGGTCGTAGGCGGTCGACGAGCGGCGCGCCCCGGCGACCGTCGTGAGGACCGCCCCGCCGGCCACCCCGACCAGCAGGACGAGCAGGAGGGTCGTCCGCCACCGGCGGCGCAGCTGGCCCCTCGCTCGGTACCACGCCGCGGCCACGGCCCCATTCCACCGCGAACCGGTCGGCCAGGCGAGGGTGGCGTCCCCCCAAGGCGCGGTGGTGCTAGCACCACGGGCTAGCCCGTGGTCGCCAGGCCCCCGGTCCAGGTGGTGAACAGGGAGGTGTAGCGCCCACCCTGCCCGAGCAGCTCGGCGTGGGTGCCCAGCTCGAGGAGCTGGCCCTCCGCCACCACCCCCACGAGGTCGGCTCGCTCGGCGGTGGAGAGCCGATGGGCGATCACGATCACGGTGCGGCCCTCCATGAGCCGGGTCATGGCCTCTTCGACGATGACCTCGGTGCCGGGGTCGAGGCTGGACGTGGCCTCGTCGAGCACGAGCACGGCGGGATCGGCCAGCGCTGCCCGGGCCAGCGAGACCAGCTGCTTCTCCCCGGCTGAGAGCCGCGACCCCCGCTCGTGCACCTCGGTGGCCAGCCCCTCGGGCAGCTCGGTGAAGCGCTCCCGCACCCCGATGGCGTCGAGGGCGGCCACCACGTCCTCGTCACTGGCGCCGGCACGGGCCAGCCGCACGTTCTCGAGGATCGTGCCGTTGAAGAGGAACCCCTCCTGGGGGACCACGACCACCCGCTGGCGCAGCGACCGGCGGGTGGCGTCGCGCAGGTCGATCCCGGCGTAGCGCACGGTGCCGTCGGTGGGGTCGTAGAGCCGGGCGATCAGCTTGGCGAGGGTGGACTTGCCGGCCCCGGTCGGGCCGACCAGAGCGATCCGGGCCCCCACCGGGATGGCGAGGGACACGCCGGAGAGCACCGGCGGACCGTCGGTGTAGGCGAAGCTGACGTCCTGCACCTCGATCTCACCCCGCTCGGGGAGGTCGATGGCACCGGGGCGCTCCGGGACGTCGACGGGGGTGTCGAGGAGGCCGAACAGCTTGTTGAGCGAGGCGCCGGCCGACTGCACCGTGTTGAACAGCTGGGAGAGCTGCTGCACCGGCTCGAAGAGGTTCGAGAGGGCGAGGACGAAGAAGGTCACCGTGCCGATCGTCAGGTCGCCGCGGTGGACCCACCAGCCGCCGACGCCCACGGCGATGGCGGTGGCCAGGAGGCCGGCCAGCTCGATGACCGGCAGGTACCACGCCGAGATCTTCACGGAGCGCATGTGGGCGTCGTAGAGGCGGCGGCTGCCCAGCCGGAAGCGGGCCGACTCGACATCCTCCCGGCCGAAGGCCTGCACGACGCGCACCCCGGAGATGCCCTCCTGCAGGTGCGACAGCGTCGATCCGATGCCGTCGCGCACGTCGAGGTAGGCGACGTTGGAGTCGCGCTGGAACTTGATGCTGGCCACGATGACGACGGGCAGGAACACCAGCGAGAGCAGCAGCAGCTTCCACGACACCACGGCCAGCACCACCAGCGAGACCCCGAGGAGCAGCCCGTTGCTGACGAACATCAGGAGCCCCATCTGCACGAGCTCCTGCATCGAGTCGACGTCGCTCGTCATGCGCGAGACGATGACGCCGGCCTTCTCACGGTCGTAGAAGGGCATCGACAGGCGCTGCATGTGGGCGAAGACCCGCAGCCGGACGTCGCGCAGGAACTCCTCGCCGATGCGGCTGATGAGCAGCACCTGGAACCGGTAGGTGACGTACGAGATGACGGCGACGATCGCGTAGCCGATCACCGCCGCGTCGAGCGCACCGCTGTCGCGGGCCTTGATGCCCTGGTCGATGCCGTGCCGCACGAGGAACGGACCGGCCAGCGTGGTCGTCGTCCACACGACCACCATGGCCAGCGCGGCGGCCATCGAGCGCCGGTACGGGCGCAGCATGGTGAAGGCGCGGCGCAGCAGGTGCCGCGCTGCGTCCGCGTCGAGGCGGTCAGCCTCGTCGACGCCTCCCTGCATCCACATGTCAGCTCACCTCCTCGAGCTCGGCTGCGGCCAGCACTTCCCGGTACTCGGCGCTGATGTCGAGCAGGGAGCGGTGCGTGCCGTCGGCCACGATCCGACCCTCCCGGAGAAGCACCACCCGGTCGGCCAGCGCGATGGTGGCTGGGCGGTGGGCGATGACGATCGTGGTGCGGTCGCGCATCACCTCGGCCAGCGCGTCTCTGATCTCGTGCTCCTTGGTGGGATCGACCGAGGAGGTGGCGTCATCAAGGATGAGCACCCGCGGGTCAGCCAGGATGGCGCGGGCGATGGCGATGCGCTGGCGTTGCCCACCTGACAGGGAGTAGCCGCGCTCGCCGATGAGCGTGTCGTAGCCCTCGGGCAGGGCGGCCACGAACTCGTGGGCGCCGGCCAGCCGCGCCGCCCGCTCGATGGCGGCCATGGGAGCGTCCGGGTCCGCGAAGGCGATGTTGGCGCCGATCGAGTCGGAGAAGAGGAACGTGTCCTCGAACACGATTCCCACCGCCTTGCGCAGCTCGCGCAGTCGCACGTCGCGCACGTCGACGCCGTCGACCACGACCCGGCCGGCGGTGACGTCGTAGAACCGCGGGATGAGACGGGCCACGGTGCTCTTGCCCGATCCGGTGGCCCCCACCAGGGCCACCGACTGGCCGGCCGGCACCACGAGGTCGAGCCCGCCGAGCACCGTCGGCAGCTCAGGGGCATAGGCGAACCGCACACCCTCGAAGCGAACCTCCCCCCGGCCCCCGCTGGGCGCGGCGCCCGGCAGCGCGGCGTCGGCGACCGAATCGGCGATCACGGGGGCCGTCTCGAGCACCTCGCTGACGCGCTCGGCTGCCGCGGCAGCCCGCTGGGCCTGGGCGAGGATCATGCCGAGCATCCGCAGCGGCCAGATCAACATCACGACATAGACGTTGAAGGCCACCAGCTCCGCCAGGCGCAGGCTGCCGTCGAGGACCTGGTGCCCGCCGTAGCCGAGGGTGGCGATGAGCCCGAGGTTGGGGAG
>JBKJIL010000015.1:0-4244 GCA_046598435.1 Acidimicrobiales bacterium | reverse complement strand
ACCGCTCCGCGGAGTCGCCCTTCGAGGTCGCCGCCACCGCGCTGCTCCCCGACGAGATCAACCGGCTGCTCGCTCCGCTCGACGACCGTGAGCGCGAGATCCTCAAGCTGCGCTTCGGCCTCGACCGTGGAGAGCCCCGCACCCTCGAAGAGGTGGGCGAGCACTTCAACCTCACCCGGGAGCGGATCCGTCAGATCGAAGCCCGTGCGATGTCGAAGCTCCGTCACCCGAGCAGCGACACCGGCGCCCGCGACCTCCTCGCGGTGTAGGGCCCCGTCGAGCAACAGCCCCTGGTCGGTGCTCCACATCCGGCGTAGCGTCGCGAGCATGGTCGACCTGTTCCCGCTCATCGCGGCCGAGCGGCGCGCCACCGCCGATCTCTTGGAGACCCTCACCGACGAGCAAGCGGGCACCCAGAGCTTGTGCGCGGGCTGGCAGGTCCGCCACGTGGCCGCACACCTCACCATGCCCCTGACGGTGAGCCTGCCGCGCATGTTCGTGGGGATCGTCGGGCAGCGAGGCGACTTCAACCGCTACGCGGACCGGTTCGCGCAGTCGACCGCGGCAACGACGCCCGTCCAGGAGCTGGCGGCGACGATTCGGGCCAAGGCCGACGGCCGCTTCACGCCGCCCGGGCTCGACGCCCACGCCCCGCTGACCGACATCGTGGTGCACACGCTCGACATGCGGGTGCCGCTCGGCCTCCCCGGCGACGGCCCCGCCTCGGCCGCTGCCGATGCGATCCTCGCGTTCTTGATGACGCCGATGGCCACGAGGGGGTTCCTGCCCAAGGACCGGGTGCCGGGCCTCCGCTTCGAGAGCACCGACACGGGATGGTCGTCTGGCGACGGTCCGGAGGTGAGCGGGCCCGCCAGCTCGCTCATGCTCGCCATCACGGGACGGGCGGCCGGGCTCGAGGGGCTCGACGGCGACGGCGTCACCGAGCTTCGCCGCCGCCTCATCACCTGACCGCCCAGTCATCAACGCCCGCGACGGGCGAGGAGACGCGGCGCCACCTCCTGGGTAGCCTGCCTCCCCATGAAGAAGCTGCTGCTCCTCGTCCTGTTCGCCGCCCTCGCCACCGTCGCCGCCAAGAAGGTCCGCGCCGTCTGATCCAGCGACGGGGCGGGCGCCGCCACTGACGCCGCCCGCCGCCAGAGCCACCACGCACCGACGGCCGCCGCCCCCACGGCCGCCGCGCCGCCTCCCATGGCGGCTTGGCGGGGCGCTGGCATGGGCACCCGCTCCCGCAGCGGCACCTCCAGCGCGAACCGCTCCACCTGCCAGCCCCGCTCCTTGGCCACCTTGGCCAGCTCGCGATCGGGGTTGACGGCCACGGGGTGCCCCACGGCCGCGAGCATCGGCACGTCGGTGACCGAGTCGGAGTAGGCCCAGCAGTGATCGAGGTCGAGCCCGTCCCGCTCCGCCACCTCGGTGACGGCGACGACCTTCTCCTCGGCGTACACGTAGCGCTCCGTTCGGCCCGAGTACCGACCCTCATCATCGAGCTCGGCACGGGTGGCGATGGCCTCGTCCACCCCGAGGAGCTGTGCGATCGGTGCCACGACCTCCTCCGGCGAGGCGGACACGATGAAGACCTTGTGGCCCCATCTCTGGTGAGCCCGGATGCGCTCGAGCGCCTCGTCGAAGACGATCGGCTCGATCACGTCGCCCAGCGTCTCGCGGACGATGGTGGAGATCTCCGCCTGATCCCAGCCCTTGGTGAGCTGCAGCACGGATTCCCGGAGCTTCTCGAGCTTCTCGGGTGACGCCCCGAACTGCGCGTAGAGGATCTGACCCCACGCCGCCTTGAGCATCATGCGCTTGGACAGCATCCCCGCTCGCTGCAGCGGGCGGCTGAACGCCACCATCGACGCCTTCGCGATCACGGTCTTGTCGAGGTCGAAGAAGGCAGCGACGCGGGGTTCGGGGTGGGCGGTGGCCACGGGCCGAGGGTAGCGGCGAGCAGCTGGGGCCCGACCCAACCGACCGAGACCCAGCCAGCCGACGATCGAGGGGGTTGTCGCGCCCAGCTGCAGGACCTACCGTCGCAGGCGACCTCAGTGCCACCAATGCGGTGCCGCGCCGAGCGCCTTCCCCCGATGCTGTCCTCCCGTGGCCTGGCCACGGCCGCGCCCATCGGAGGCTCCCTTGCTCGTCGCTTGCTGGTCCTCGAAGGGCGGCGCCGGAACGACCGTCGTCGCCACCTCGCTCGCCCTCCTCTTCGCTCGCCACCCGGGCGGGGCGGGCCTGGCCGACCTGGCCGGCGATGCCCCCGCCGCCCTGGGTGTGCCCGAGCCGGGCTCACCGGGCCTGGCTGGCTGGCTGACCGCCGGCCCGGAGGTACCCGCCGATGCCATCAGTCGGCTGGAGGAGTCCGTCGGTCCGGGTCTCGGCCTGCTGCCCCGAGGGACCGGGGCGCTCGACCCACAGCGCGCCGACGTGCTGGCGGCGCTGCTCGCCGCCGACGGCCGTCCCATCGTGGCCGACTGCGGGAGCGACCCGAGCGGAGCCGCCCTCACGATCGCCGCTGGCGCGACTCGCTCGATCCTCGTCACCCGGGCCTGCTTCCTGGCCATGCGGCGGGCGCTCAGCGCGCCGCTGCGGCCGTCGGAGATCGTGCTGCTCACAGAGCCTGGCCGATCGCTCACCCGCCACGACGTCGAAGACTGCATCGGCGCCCCGGTGGTGGCGGAGGTGGCGGTCGACCCTGCCGTGGCCCGGGCGGTCGACGCCGGGCTGCTGGCCGCCCGGCTGCCGCGGAGCCTGGCACGGGAGCTGGCCCGTGCTGCGTGAGCGCCACGACGATGTGATCGAGGACGTGATCGACGACGTCCACGCCCGCCTCCTCGGCCGCGACCCGAGCTCCGCCGCGGACCGTGCACTGGTGTCGGCCGAGGTCCGCCACGAGCACCCGCTCCTGTCCGAGGCCGCGGTGGCCACCGTGGCCAGCGCCGTGACGGCCCGCGCCGTCGGCCTCGGCCCACTCGAGACCCTCCTCGCCGACCCGAGCGTGAGCGAGATCATGGTGAACGGACACGGACCCGTCTGGATCGAGCGGGCCGGGTCGCTGCAGGCCACGCCGATCCACCTCGCCCGCCGCGACGTGGAGCTGCTGATCCAGCGGATCGTCGGCCCCCTCGGGCTGCGGGCCGACCGCAGCTCGCCGGTCGCCGACGCGCGACTCCCCGACGGCTCCCGCGTGAACGTGGTGGTGCCGCCCCTGGCCGTCGACGGACCGTGCGTCACCATCCGACGCTTCGGCGCCCGGGCCGTCGGGCTCCGCGAGCTGTGCCCGCCCGGCGTGGCCGAGCTCCTTGCCTGGGCCATCCGGGCCCGCGCCAACATCATCGTGAGCGGCGGCACCGGGGCCGGCAAGACCACCCTGCTCAACGCGATGGCCGCCGAGCTGCCGACCTCCGAGCGCATCGTGACGGTGGAGGACACCGCTGAGCTCCGCCTGCCCCACCCCCACGTCGTGCGGCTCGAGGCCAGGCCGCCGACGGCCGACGGGCTGGGGGCCGTCAGCGTCCGGCAGCTCGTACGCAACTCCCTGCGGATGCGCCCTGATCGCATCATCGTCGGCGAGGTGCGGGGCCCCGAGGCCCTCGACATGCTCTGGGCGATGAACACGGGCCACGAGGGCTCGCTGTCGACGTGCCACGCCAACTCACCCGTCGACGCGCTCCGACGCCTCGAGGTGATGGTGCTGTCGGCGGGCCTCGAGATGCCCCTGGCCGCCGTACGAGATCAGCTCACCGCCGCGGTCGACCTGATCGTGCAGGTCGCCCGAGTGGCCGACGGGTCGCGACGCGTGGTGGCCCTCGGCGAGGTGCTCGACCCGCCGACCTCCAAGCAACGGGTCCAACCCCTCGCCGGCCCCACCGGGCTCCACGCCCTCCCCACACGGGTCGCCCGAGCGGTGGGCGCGCCGGCCCCCGATCCAGGCTGGTGCCGGTGACGGCGGCCGTGGTGACGGCGGTCGTGGCCGTCCTCGCACTCGGATCGCTGCACCCCTGGGCCTTCGGCTCATCCCGGCGCCCCGGCGGCGGTCCACTGCCACCGGCACAGCCACCCTGGCTGGCCGATGCGCTGACGGCCCTCGGCGCCACCGTCGATGCCCAGGCGGTGTGGACCCGCCTGCGGCGAAGTGCTGTGCCGGTGCTCGCCGTCATCGTGCTCGTCCTCGGTCCGGTGGCCGCCGTCGGGTTGGCCGCCGTGGCGGCCCTCGCGCCCCGTGTCAG